>CAZSFA010000168.1:3624-6012 GCA_964606055.1 uncultured Oceaniradius sp.
TGCTGACCGGCTCGCTTGGCATGCTGCCGTCGGCGTCGCTCGGCGCGCCGGATGCGGTCAGCGGCAAGCGCAAGGCGCTCTATGAACCCGTGCACGGCTCGGCACCCGACATCGCCGGACAGGGCATCGCCAACCCGATCGCGATGATCGCCTCGTTTGCGATGTGTCTGCGCTACTCGTTCAACATGGTCGACGAGGCCAACCGCCTGGAAGCAGCGATCGCATCGGTGCTCGACCAGGGTCTGCGCACGGCCGATATCATGGGCGAGGGTTCACGGCAGGTCTCGACGACGCAGATGGGCGACGCGATCCTCGCCGCCTACGCCGGGCAGTAGGCCGGAGCGCCGGTCCCGGCGTCAGGAGACCAGGTCTTCCGGGCAGGTGCGCAAGACATCGGCCCGGCCGCCGCGCGCGGTCCAACCCTCGCCCTGCCGGATCGCCGGCCATCCCGCATCGGGCGCGTTGGTGGCAAGATCGACCGCGTAGAAGTCAAAGCAGTTCTCCGACCGCACGATCACGACAAAGCAGCCGCCCTGAAGGCCGGCATCATAGAAGGTGCAAAGCAGATCGTCGCGGACGAACCAGTCTCCGCGCGCCGGTCCCCGGTCATCGCTGTAGGCCACCCGACCATCCGCGCCGTAGACCTCGCGCCAGCCGATGCCGCTCTGATAGGCGCCCTCGAAGGTTGCGCCCGAGAACACCGACGACAAGGCCGGCTCTGCAAGGCGCCCTTCAGCCAGGTCGCCCACTGCGTGCGCCGCCGACGACGCCAGCGCGACGACGGCCACAATGCCGGCGGCCAGCACGCCCGTCGCGGCGCCCGATCGGCCAACACGTTCCACACCCGCCTCCGATCGATCCGTCGCAAGGATACGCCAAAGACCCGCCCGCGACCGGCGCGCGCGGGTCCCCTCAATGTGCCCTGGCCGGCGGACTATTGCCAGGTCGTGTAGCCAATCGACAGCGTCTTTGGCGAGCCCGCCGAGATGGCGTTGACGCGGAACTGCGTGATCCGCCCCTCATTGGTGCGCGCGCACACATAGCTTCCGACCGGCAGATCGCTGATCGAGACGCGATCGCCGGTCATGCGCGCGCCGGCGCATCCCGCAGCGCCGCGATTGCTGCGGTCGCCGACGCCGATCCGCGCGCCGTTGCTCGGAACCAGATAGAGAAGCGACGCGGTCTCGGCCTGGAACCAGAAATCGGCGCCATCGCGGGTCACCGCGCCGCGATCGAGATCGAACTGGTAGGTCTGCGGCACGTCGATCGGGCCGGTCGAGAACGTGCGCGGCGCGGCCACCGCGGTTGCGCATTCGAACCCGTTGCCCGATGCGCGGCAGGTGCTGCCGGCCGGCGCCTCGCGCTGCACGCTGCCGGCTGCGCCATAGACGCAGATCAGTGACGGCTTGCCGCCGATCGGCTGGACGCGCGTTTCGCTCAGACGGTCGACGATGGGCGTGGTCCACCAGCCGCCGGGCAGCGGATCGGTGATCGTGCGTCGTGCCTGATCCATGGGGCAAGCGATGAACTCGGCATGCGCCATGCCGGTCGCGCCGGTCAGTGCGGCAACGGCGATGATGGCTTTCGTGATGAAATGCATGATCGTCTCCTGTGTCGAGGCCAGCCGATCGCCGGCCGTTGCCGGCAGCCTGCGGCGAGCCCATCCCCGACGCTGTTGACTTTCACACAGTGCTCGACCACAACGCGGCCACCATGACCGGCAAGATCACGACCAAGACGATCTGATGCGCTCCGCCCCCACGCTCCCGGGGCGGGAGGCGTGGCGTATGACCTGAACGGGGGCGGCAGGAGACGGAACCATGGGTTTCAAGATCGCCATCGCAGGCGCGACCGGCAATGTCGGACGCGAAATGCTCGATATCCTCGCCGAGCGCGGCTTTCCGGCGGACACGATCGTACCGTTGGCCTCGCGTCGTTCGGTCGGCCAGGAGGTGTCTTTCGGCGACAAGACGCTCAAGGTGCAGGCGCTGGAGTCGCACGACTTCTCCGACACCGACATCTGCCTGATGAGCGCCGGCGGCTCGGTCTCCAAGGAGTACTCGCCCAAAATCGGCGCCAGCGGATGCGTGGTGATCGATAATTCGTCCGCGTTTCGCTACGACGCGGACGTGCCGCTGATCGTGCCCGAGGTCAATGCCGATGCGATCGAGGGCTTCAGCGCCCGCAACATCATCGCAAACCCCAACTGTTCGACGGCTCAACTGGTGGTGGCGCTCAAGCCGCTGCACGACAAGGCAACCATCAAGCGCGCGGTTGTCGCGACCTATCAGTCGGTTTCAGGCGCCGGCAAGGACGCAATGTACGAGTTGTTCGCCCAGACGCGCGCGGTCTAAGTCGCCGATCCCATCGAGACCAACACATTCACAA
>CAZSFA010000169.1:0-5978 GCA_964606055.1 uncultured Oceaniradius sp.
CGAAATGGCCGATCAGCAACTGCTCGTTGATCAGCGACAGCAGCCGCGTGACCTCCGAGATGCGCGGCTTCTGCACGGTGACATCGAACGCGCAGGCAAAATGCAGCGATTCAAAATCCGGCATCCACGCATAGGACACGTGATAGTCGGTCCAGTTGCCGGCCACGGCCACCGCGATTTCGTCATCGCCGGTTCGCTCGAAGTTCCATTCGCGGGCATGGGCCACGTGCTCGATCACGTCGACCGGATGAGCGATGCGGTCCTGCTCGATTTCGACGAAGGCCATGGTGTTTCCCGTGCTGCTGCCGTCCCCGACGGGAGACGGCCCGATTGGCGCTGCGAGAGCCAATGCGAATCAATCAATAAATTCAGTGTATTGATGAGGCAGCGTCGGGAAAGCCCCTGCCCGGCCAACAAACGACATCAGATGTGGATGACGATCGTTGCCCACAACTTGCTCATCGCGCTAAGCGATTCTTTGGACTCGCCTTTTGGCCCGCGCGAACGCGCCCCGATCCTGTGGACAACTTCTTTGCAGAAGCGTCATTGAACTGGCCCAACGCAGCCAATGCCGGCCGCGCCGATGGCGTCAACGACCTCTATTTGCCTTCGAGCGCGGCAATGCGCGCTTCCAGCGCGTCGATGCGTTTGGACAGCGCTTCGCCATCGGCCCGCGCCTTCAGCGCGGCTTCCTTCATGGCCTCGAACTCCTCGCGCTGCACCACATCCATGCCGGCCAGGAACTTTTCGGCCTGCGCCTGGAACATGGTCTCCACTTCGCGGCGCATGCCCTGCGCGGTGCTCGCCGCATCCGTCATCAGACGGGCGAAATCGTCGAATATGCGGTTGGGGCCTGTCGTCATCGTCGCAACTCCCGTATTGACGCCTTACCTAATGATGCCGCCTTGGCGAGACAAGGCACGCAACGCCGCAACGTGAAACCGACTTGATCGCCATGGACCAGACGCTTCCAACCCAACTGTTGCAAGCCGGTCTGGCTTTCCCGATCATCGATCCGGTCCTGTTTCAAGTCGGGCCGATCGCCATTCGCTGGTACTCGCTGGGCTACATCGTCGGCATCGTCGGCGGCTGGTGGCTGGCGCGACGCATCGTCGCCAATGAGCGGTTGTGGGGCGGACCGTCGCCGATGACGCCCGCCGACATCGATGATTTCGTGCTCTGGGCGACGGCCGGCATCATCCTGGGCGGCCGGCTCGGCTTTGTCCTGTTCTACGATCCGGGCGCCTACCTGCAGAACCCGCTCAGCATCTTCGCCACCTGGCAGGGCGGCATGTCGTTCCATGGCGGCCTGATCGGCACGACGCTGGCGATGATCATCTTCGCCTGGCGGCGCGGCCTTGATCCATGGCGGCTGTTCGATGTGATCGCGGCGGTCGCACCGATCGGCATCGGGCTGGTGCGGGTCGCCAACTTCATCAACGCCGAACTCTATGGCCGGGTCAGCGATGCGCCCTGGGCGATGGTCTTTCCCACCGACCCGTTGCAACTGCCGCGACACCCCAGCCAGCTCTATGAAGCGCTGCTTGAAGGGCTGGTCCTGTTCATCGTCTTGCGCCTTGCGACCCATGTCTGGGGCAAGCTGGCAACGCCGCGCTTCGTCACGGGCCTGTTCATCGGCGGCTACGGCCTTGGCCGCACGCTGGTCGAGTTCGTCCGCGAGCCGGACCCGCAACTGGGCTTCTTGTTGGGCACCGACTGGCTGACCATGGGCATGGTGCTGTCCGTTCCGATGTTCCTTCTGGGCGTCGTTCTGGTGGCAACCGCCCGCCCCGCGACGGCCCAACCCGAACCGGGCCGGTGACGAGCCCGCTCGCCGACCAGATCGCCGCTCGCATCCGCGCCGGCGGTCCGATCTCGATCGCCGACTACATGGCCGAATGCCTGCTGCACCCCGACCATGGCTATTATGCGCGCCGCGAGCCGTTCGGCGCGGACGGCGATTTCATCACCGCACCCGAGATCAGCCAGCTGTTCGGCGAGATCGTCGGCGCCTGGCTGATCCATGTGTGGCGACAGGCCGGCCAGCCCGACCCGTTCGTTCTGGCCGAGGTCGGCCCCGGGCGCGGCACGCTGATGGCGGACATCGTGCGCACCGCTCGCATCGACGGAGCGTTCGCCGCGTCCGCCGACGTCGTGCTGATTGAGGCCAGCCAAAGGCTGCGCGCCATCCAGGCCGCGACCATCGGAGACCAAGCGCCGCATACAAAGTGGCATCACAGGATCGAGGATCTGCCCGAACGACCACTGTTTCTGGTCGCCAACGAGTTCCTCGACGCATTGCCGATCCGCCAGTTCGTCAAGACCGGTGACGGCTGGCACGAGCGTCTTGTCGGACTCACCGATGACGAGCAGTTGGGCTTTCTCGCCGGACCTTCGCGGCTGCCGCCCGATGCACTACCGTCCGACCACGAACAAGCCGCGCCAGGGGCCATATTCGAGATCGCCCCGGCGCGCGAAGCGGCCGTCAGCGCGATCGCGACCCACATCGCGCGCCATGGCGGAGTGGCGCTGTTCATCGATTACGGCCACACCCGCACCGCCGTCGGCGACACGTTGCAGGCCGTGCGCAACCACCAATATGTCGATCCGCTGGCCGATCCGGGGCTTGCCGATGTCACGTCGCATGTCGACTTCGAGGCCCTGGCCCGAGCCGCCACGCACGCGGGCACGACGGCGCTGGCGCCGATGACGCAGGGCGACTTCCTGCTGGCCAACGGGATCGCGGAAAGGGCTGGCAGGCTGGGCGCGAGAATGGACGCCGGCGCGCAGGCAGCCATCGTCGACGATGTGGGCCGCTTGTGCGGTTCGGGCGCCAGCCAGATGGGTTCGCTTTTCAAGGTGCTGTGCATCATGGACCGGCAGATCCCGCGGCCGCTGGCACCGTTTGATATCGCATCGCAAACCGGTTGACTTGCCCCACCGCTTCCAACAGGTTCCGGTGCGCAACCAGGATGATTTGGGCATGAACGAGCAAACGCCGCCGCCGCTTGTGCCGGTCACCGACGCCGCCTTCGGCACCACTCCGACACTGCGTCACGCCTTTTTCGGCCGGCAGGGCGGTGTTTCGCGCGGCATCCATGCAAGCCTCAATGCCGGCCTCGGCTCGACCGACGATCCGGTCGCCGTACGCGAAAACCGGCGGCGAATCGCGGCGCATCTGGGCATCGCCGCGCCGATGCTGCACTCGTGCCGGCAAATCCACTCTTCCGACGTCGTCACGCTTGACAGCCCGATCGAGACGGCCGAGCGGCCGCGTGCCGATGCGCTGGTCACCAACCGTCCCGCGCTGGCGGTTTGCGTGCTGACGGCCGATTGCGCGCCGGTTCTGTTCGCGGACCCCGAGGCCGGCGTCGTCGGCGCCGCCCATGCCGGCTGGAAGGGCGCACTCGGCGGCGTGCTCGACAACACGGTCGCGGCCATGGTGGCGCTGGGCGCGCACCGAAACCGCATTCGCGCGGTCATCGGCCCCTGCATCGCGCAACCCAGCTATGAGGTCGGCCCGGAGTTTCACGCCCGCTTCGTGGACCATGATCGGGGCAATGGGCGCTGGTTCATCGCCAGCGACAAGCCCGATCATCACCGGTTCGACCTGCCAGGCTATTGCATGGCGCGAATGCGCGCGGCGGGCATTGCGGCCCACTGGACGGGCGATGACACCTGCGCGGACGCTGATCGTTTCTTTTCCTATCGCCGGGCCACCCACAACGGCGAACCGGACTACGGTCGGCATCTGTCGGCCATCATGATCGCCTGACGCAGAGCCACAACGGGCGGAGACAAACCATGGCCCTTCATTTCGATGCCGACGAGTTCGCAGCCCGGATGGGCCGCCTGCAACAGGCCATGGAAGCGGACAAGCTCGATGCGATGGTGCTGTTCGCGCCCGAGAGCATGTACTGGCTGACCGGCTACGACACGTTCGGTTTCGCCTTCTTTCAGGCGATGGTGGTGCGCAGGAGCGGCGAGACGGCGCTGCTGACCCGATCGGCCGACTGGCGCCAGGCACGCCACACCTCCAATGTCGAGGCCGTGCATGTGTGGGAAGATCGCGGCAACGCGAACCCCGCGCGCGATCTCAAGGCGCTGCTGGACGACAGCGATCTTCTGGGCGCTCGGATCGGCGTCGAATATGCGACCGCCGGGCTCAACGGCTTCAACGCGCGGCTGCTTGACGGCGAGTTGTCGACCTTTGCCGATCTGCGCGATGCATCGACGGTGATCCGCGACCTGCGCGCCATCAAAAGCCCCGCCGAGATCGCGATGGTGCGCAAGGCGGCCGCGCTCACCGACCAGGCCTATGACGAGGGGCTTTCGCGCATTGCAGCCGGCGCGGACGAAAGCGCGATCCTGGCCGCCATGCAGGGCGCGGTGCTGGCCGCGGGTGGCGACTACCCCGCCAACGAGTTCGTCATCGGTTCCGGGCGCGACGCGCTCTTGTGCCGCGCCAAGTCAGGCCGCCGCACGCTGGATGCGTCCGATCAGCTCACCCTGGAATGGTCGGGATCGTGGCGGCGATACCATGCACCGATGATGCGCACGATCGTCATCGGCGAAACGAGCGAACGGCACGCGCAGATGCACGATGCCGCCCGGCGTGCGCTGGACGCCGTCGAAGCGATGCTGCGTCCGGCCAACACGTTCGGCGCGGTGTTCGACGCGCATGCGCGGGCGCTTGAGGACGCCGGCATGACGCGCCACCGCCTCAACGCATGCGGTTACTCGGTCGGCGCGCGCTTTGCGCCGACCTGGATGGACCGGCCGATGTTCTACGCCGGCAACCCCGCAGAACTGGCGCGCGACATGACGGTTTTTGCGCACATCATCATCATGGACTCCGAGAACGAGGCCGCGATGACACTGGGGCGCACCTATCTGATCACTGATCAGGAACCCGAACCGCTGTCGCGACATGGCCTTGATTTGACCGTTGCTTAGCGTAAGACTTGGGGCAAGCATGCAAAAACCGGAAGGGGCATGGCCGGTGCAAGTGCTTTGGACATCGACGGGCTCGCCTTCGATGGGCGGTGTGTCGTGCGTGGCGACTGCCGCGCGCGCGGTGATGGTGGCGACCTGCGCGGCCTTGATCGCCGGCTGCACCGTGCTCGGCGGGCAGTCGGGCAATCAGGTCGAGAACACGCTGGTTGTCACGCCACCGAGCGCAACACCGGTCAATCCCGATCTGGCGACCGCCACGCCGGGGGCCGATGCGCAGGCAGCAACGCCGCAGGCGTTCGCGCCCAATGCCGCCCGCGTTCATTTTGCGCCGATCGTCGGCGCTCCGGTGGACAAGGTGGGCGCGCTGTCGGCGCGCCTGGCAACGACGGGTCCGGCCAACAATGTGCGGATCGAGCCGTCGGTCGGCGCCGGCATCAACCACGAGATCCGCGGGTATTTCTCGGCACTGTCGGAAAACGGCACCACCACCGTGATCCATGTGTGGGATGTGTTCACGCCGGCCGGCGAACGCGTGCACCGCATTCAGGGTCAGGCGCGCGTCGCCGGCGCCAGCGCCAACCCCTGGAGTTCGGTGCCGCCATCGACCATGGAACAGATCGCCGACACCGTCCTGAACGAGTACGTCGCCTGGCGCGGTCAGGCGACCTGACGCCGCGCCAGACGCCGTGTCGATCGGCTGTGCGATTCGGCCGTGTGAAATTCGTGTGACATCTTGCAAAGGGCCGTGCGACGGCTAATAACGGCGCTCGACACGGCAAGCGCGGGACGGGCCATGAAACTCTTTGCTGGAAACTCCAACCGGCAACTGGCCGAATCCGTCGCCAAATATCTCGGCCTCAGCATCGGACGCGCCAATGTGCGGCGCTTCGCCGACGACGAGATTTTCGTCGAGATCCAGGAGAACGTGCGCGGCGAGGATGTCTTCATCCTGCAGTCGACATCGCGGCCGGCCAACGATCACCTGATGGAAATGCTCATCATGATCGACGCGTTCCGGCGTT
>CAZSFA010000170.1:0-5917 GCA_964606055.1 uncultured Oceaniradius sp.
CGCTGCGCGACCGCATCCATGTTCTGGCCGACAGTGCCGCCAAGGTTGACGATGACGATGCGCTTGACGTCGGGCATTTCGTTGACGCCCGCATCGACGGCCCACCAGTCCTCGCGCAGATCCATGATGCGCTGGTTGGCGTTCCACGCCACGGTCTCATAGGGGCCCGAATGCGGAATCTCGGTACCGCCCGCATAGTCGACCGGGTTTTCGATGCCGCTGAGCGCGTGCTCGGGCACGATCGAGATGCCGGTGTCGAACTTCTGGGTCAGAACCTCGAACTTGAAGCGCGGCGCCGGGATCTTGAACTGGACGTCGATCGTGTGGTCGTCAACGGCCGTCATGCTCTCGACGAACTGGTTGAACGCCTCGTGATACTGGAGCACCTGGTACTCCATCTGGCCTTCGAAGGTGAAGATGACGTCATCGGCCGTCACCGGCTCGCCGTCGCTCCACATGGCATTCTCGTTCAGCTCGATGCGCAGCGAGGTGAAGTCATCGCTGGTGTACTCCATCGAGGTGGCGAGCCACGGAATCTCCTCGTCGGTGAAGATGCCGAAATACATCAACGGCTCCCAGGAGAAGCCATTGCCGTTCTGGTGGGTGTAGGCGGGCAGCGACCATGGGTTGGTCACGCCGAGCGCGTTGGGCTGAATGCTCCAGCCAAGGATCAGCGTGTCTTCGCGCGCAACGTCGCTCAGACCGCCTTCGGGCGCGATCTCGCCCGTGGTCGCATCCTGCGCGTGAACCGTCGTCGCGCCGAAGGTGGCGGCGACGGCGAACGCGGTCGCCATTATGCCAACTCTCATCATCAAGATTTCCTCCCTTGAAGTCGAAATGAAGTGGTGTCCTCTCGCGGCCTGCAGGATCCTGGCGCAATGCGCCGCAACCATCCATCGGCCAAGCCCCAACCGGCAGGGGCACGTTCTGCGTGCCTGACGACGCCATGCCGAACCCGGCCGCGTTGCCTGCGCGAAAGAGCAGTGTTCTCCTCAGGCTCCTCCCTTGCATGGACGCACAAACCTGCCACGCCCCGGCGACCCGATACCGCACCTGATGATGATCAAGCGCCGTTCGGACGACCGTCCTCAAGGCGTTGAAAACTAGGTAGACTTTCTGCCAACGTCAACATGGCGACGACAAAAAATGTCAGACAAATACAAAGCAATAAGACGGCGATCGAAAAACAAAGAGGGGCCCTGCCATCGCAAAATACAACGACAACTGACAGCATCAAAAAACAGACGTCAAAATTACTTTCTGTCTAGATCGCTATACTGATCCTCTTCATCCGATCATCGGCTCCATCGCGCATACCGGCTTTATCCGTCGTTTTTCTTTGCGCGCCAAGCCTCGTATTCATGCCGCACATCGTCATGCAGCGGATAGTATTTCTGCAACGGCGCGCCCTTGGCGAGCATCTCGCGGGAGAAATCCTCCCATTCGTGATGCTCCGACGCCTTGGCGATCACCTCATCGGCCAGCGCGACCGGCACGTTCACCGCGCCGTCGTCATCGGCGACGATGATGTCTCCGGGCATCACCGTCACACCGCCGCAGGCAATCGCGGTGTTGACGGCAAATGGCATCAACCCGGTCTGCACGTGGAAGTTTGGCGTGACGCCGCGCATCCACATGGCAAGGTCGAGTTCCTTGGCGTGCGGATAGTCGCGGATGCAGCCGTCGATGACGAGGCCGGCGCCGCCGCGCCCCTTGAAGTAGGTGAGCATCATCTCGCCGAAGATGCCGGCGGTCATGTCCGCCCGCGCATCGACCACGACGAAGTCGCCTGGCTGTACGTGGTACAGAACGTGCCGATGCAACTGCATCTCCGGATCGGCATATTCGCCGTCGTCATAGAGATCCTCGCGCTTGGGCATGAACTGCAGCGTCAGTGCCGGGCCGGCAACGGCCTTGCCCGGGCTCCAGGTCACCGGACCGGTTATGTGCGCGTTGCGCACGCCCAGGAACCGCAGCGTGGAACTGGCGGTTGCAGCGCCGATCTCCTTGAGCGCCTGCACCGTTTCCGCCGGTGGTCGTTTGATGTCCGGCGTGTGCGTCATGGCTGCCTCCGATTGCGCATGTCAGACCTCACCAGTGCCACAACGTGCCGTCCGTCAGCCGGTTCACCGGCAGGTAGGAGCGTTCATAGGGGTATTTGGCGGCGACCGACTCGTCGATGTCGACACCGTGGCCGGGCGCCTCACCCGGATGCAGGTAACCGCCGTCGATGGTCCACGCGCGCGGGAACATCTCATAGGTTGCCTCGGAATATCCGGCAAACTCCTGCACGCCGAAATTGGGCACCCACAGATCAAGGTGCAGATTGGCTCCCATCGCGACCGGCGAGACATCGTCAGGTCCATGGCAGCCGGTGCGGACATTGTAGATCGAAGCAAAATCGAAAATCCGCCGCAGCCCGGTCACGCCGCCCGCGTGCACCGATGTGGTGCGGATGTAGTCGATCAGTTGCTCCTCGATCAGCAGTCGCGCATCCCAGATCGTGTTGAAGATCTCACCGACGGCCAGCGGCGTCGTCGTATGCTGGCGGATCAGGCGAAAGCTCTCCTGCATCTCGGCCGGAACCGTGTCTTCGAGCCAGAACAGGCGGAAGGGCTCGAGATCCTTGCCAAGCCGCGCCGCCTCGATCGGCGTCAGACGGTGGTGCGTGTCATGCAGCAGATTGACGTCCCAGCCGACCGCATCGCGCACCTTCTCAAACAGTTTTGGAATGTGCGGCAGGTATTTGGCGGTTTCCCAAGCCTCCTCCTGCGGCAGCTTTCCTGTCGCATCGCGCGGCACCTCGCGCTGGCCCTTGCCGGTGCCGTAGACGGCCGGCAGGCCCGGAATGCCGGTCTGCGCGCGAATGGCGACCAGTCCCTGCTCTTTCTTGGCGATCACCGCCTCGACGGTCTCCTCGATGCTCATGCCGCTGGCATGGCTGTAGTACATGACCTTGTCGCGCGAGGCTCCGCCAAGCAGTTGGTAGAGCGGCATATTGGCCGCCTTGGCCTTGATGTCCCACAGCGCCACATCGATCGCCGAGATCGCCGCCATGGTGATCGGCCCGCGCCGCCAGTACGCGCCGCGATACAGGTACTGCCAGATGTCCTCGATCTGCATCGGGTCGCGCCCGATCAGGCAGGGGATCACATGCTCTTCGAGGTAGGTGGCGACCGCCAGTTCACGGCCGTTGACCGTGCCGTCGCCGACGCCGTAGAGGCCTTCGTCGGTCATCACCTTGACGGTGACGAAGTTGCGCCCCGGAGAGGCGACAATGACGCGGATTTCGGTGATTTTCATGAAAGAACGTCCTGATGGGTCGTGAGCATCCTGCCTCGCAAATGGAGACGGGACATGCAACGCAGGAGATCATCACGTGTCGGACGCACAGCGCAATTGCAGGACTTCTGCCGGGTCGCCCCGGCTCCACGCACGCGCAGATGCCACAATGCCATCGACGTCATCTCCTCCCTGCGCGGTATCCTGCGGCGCCCCCGCGCATGCGGTCAAGGCCAGTTCCGGCTCCATCGTGTAAAAAAACGCCGCGATTGCACATGATCGCGCGCCGGGATGGTCCAAGCCATAGCGCTCGGGCGCCTCTGGCCGGGTCGGTCGCCACAACCGGGTGCGCGCCGCTCGCTTGATTGTCGGGCCCGACGGGTGGATGATGCGCCATGGTCATCAACCGAACCGTGTTTCGACCAAGTGCGCCCGAAGACCGGATCGCCATCCGGAACGTCCACCGCCGCGCCTTCGATCGCGACACCGAGGCCGACCTGGCCCTCGTGCTGCTGGAAGCGGAGACGCCCACGCTCGACATGACCGCCAAGCTGGACTCGGTCATCGTCGGCCACGTGCTGCTGTCGCAAATGGACGGCCCGGAGAGATCGCTGGGGCTCGGGCCGCTGGCGGTCGTGCCCGAATGGCGCGATGTCCAGATCGGCACCGAACTTGTGCGGCGCGCGCTGGAACTGGCACGGCGGCAGGGGTGGAAAAGCGCCTTCGTGCTCGGCGACCCGGCCTATTACGGCCGCTTCGGCTTCACCCACGAATGTGCGGAACCAGTGCGTTGCGCCTATCAGGGCCCGCACCTTCTCGCGCTCGAACTGGCGCCGGACGGGCTGGGTGGCTACAGCGGCCACCTTGCCTACCCGCCGCAATTTCACGCGGTGGATTGACCGGCCAATGTCGATGTCGGTCGCAACGAACGCGTCGGCAAGCTTTGGCGGCTGAGGGCGCGCGCACGCCCGGCCTCACCGGCCGATCACGATGGCAAAATGGCCTTTTCCAGCGTCGTCAGCTGGTCGAGATAGGCTTGTGCGCCTGCGCGTGTGGTGTCGTCCTTGGCGTCCTCGACATCCTCGCGCGCGTCTTGGATGCGCTGCGCCAGATCCGCACGATCGATGTCGGCCACGTTGACCGCCGATTCGGCCAAGACGATGCAGGAAACAGGCGTCACGTCGACGAAACCGCCGAACACCACATACTTCTCTTCGTTCCCAGCGGCGTCCGTCACCTCGGCAACGCCGGGCTTGAGCGTCGACATCGTCGGCGCATGATTGGCCATCACGGTGAAGTAGCCGTCCGATCCGGGCACGACCACCTGACTGACCTCTGAAGAGACCAGCAGCCGCTCGGGCGAGACCAGTTCGAAATTGAAGCCGTCAGCCATGGGGCGCGGGTCCTTTCGCTAGCGCGTCGGCCTCAGGCCGCCTCGGCGGCCAGACGCTGCGCTTTTTCCATCGCCTGCTCGATCGTGCCGACCATGTAGAAGGCCGCTTCCGGCAGGTGATCGTATTCGCCTTCGACCAGTCCCTTGAAGCCCTTGATCGTGTCTTCCAGTTCCACCAACACGCCGGGCGAACCGGTGAACACCTCGGCCACGAAGAAGGGCTGCGACAGGAAGCGCTCGACCTTGCGGGCGCGGGCCACGGTCAGCTTGTCGTCTTCGGACAACTCGTCCATGCCGAGAATGGCGATGATGTCCTGCAGCGACTTGTAACGCTGCAACGTGGCCTGCACGGCGCGCGCGACATCATAGTGTTCCTGGCCGACCACCTGCGGGTCGAGCATGCGCGAGGACGAATCGAGCGGGTCGACCGCCGGATAGATGCCCTTCTCGGAGATCGCGCGGTTCAACACCGTGGTCGCGTCAAGGTGGGCAAACGAGGTCGCCGGCGCCGGGTCGGTCAGGTCGTCGGCGGGCACGTAGATGGCCTGCACCGAGGTGATCGAGCCGGTCGTGGTGGTCGTGATCCGCTCCTGAAGCGCACCCATGTCGGTGGCCAGTGTCGGCTGATAGCCCACGGCCGAGGGAATGCGGCCCAGAAGCGCCGACACTTCCGAGCCGGCCTGGGTGAAGCGGAAGATGTTGTCCACGAAGAACAGAACATCCTGGCCCTGGTCACGGAAGTATTCGGCGATCGTCAGGCCGGTCAGGCCGACACGGGCGCGCGCGCCGGGCGGCTCGTTCATCTGGCCATAGACGAGCGCGGCCTTGGAGTCGCCGCCGCCGCCTTCCTGGTTCACGCCCGACTCGATGAACTCGTGGTAGAGATCGTTGCCTTCGCGCGTGCGCTCGCCGACACCGGCAAACACCGAATAGCCGCCATGCGCCTTGGCGATGTTGTTGATCAGCTCCTGAATGAGCACGGTCTTGCCCACGCCGGCGCCGCCGAACAGGCCGATCTTGCCGCCGCGCGCATAAGGCGCCAACAAGTCCACCACCTTGATGCCGGTCACGAGGATCTCGGCATCGGTCGACTGGTCGACATATTCGGGCGCCGGCTGGTGAATGCCGCGCATTTCCTCGCCGGTCACGTCACCGGCCTCGTCGATCGGCTCGCCGACGACGTTGATGATGCGGCCGAGCAGCTGCGGGCCGACGGCAACCGAGATCGGGCCTCCGGTGTCG
>CAZSFA010000171.1:0-5905 GCA_964606055.1 uncultured Oceaniradius sp.
CACGCTGGGCATTCTCATTCCGCCGTCGGTGGTTCTGGTCGTTTATGCGGTGCTGACCGAGCAGAACATCGCCAAGCTCTTCGTTGCCGCGCTGGTGCCCGCCATGATCGCGATCGCGCTCTATTTGGCAACGGTCGCGGCGATGGCGACACGCGAACGCACGGGGCCGAAACGGCGCACACGTGCAAGCATGACAGCGCGCCTTCGCGCGCTGATCACCATCGCCCCGGTGGTCGCAATCTTCACCGGTGTCGTCGGCGGCATCTATGGCGGTGTCTTCTCGCCAACCGAGGCGGCGGCGATCGGCGCGTTGGCAACAGGGCTGATCGCCTTTGTCGCGGGCGGGCTTGACTGGCCGGAACTCAAAGCCAGCCTACTGGAAACCGCTTCGGCCACCGCGATGATCTTCTTCATCATCCTGGGCGCGGCAATCCTCAATGTGTTCCTCGCGCTTACCCAGTTGCCGGATGCGGTCGCCCGTCTGATCGCGGAACACGGCATCAGCCCCTTTTGGGCGCTGGCCGCCGTTCTGCTCGTCTACCTGCTGCTCGGCTGCGTGATGGACTCGCTGTCGATGATCCTGCTGACTGTGCCGATCGTCTTTCCGATCCTGTCCGGGCTCGATTTCGGCATGCCGCCCCAGGCCTTCGCGCTGTGGTTCGGCATTCTGGTGCTGACCGTTGTCGAGGTGGGGCTGATTACCCCACCAGTCGGACTCAACCTGTTCGTGATCAGCAAGATGGCGGGCGACGTGCCACTGACGGCGACCTATCGCGGCGTGGCACCCTTTTTGGCGGCCGATCTGACCCGAATCGCGCTGCTCACAACATTTCCCGCACTGACCCTGTTGCCGGTCCAATGGCTGTTCGCTTAGGTCGTCTCGTCAGCGTTCCGAGGATTCCGACCACCATGTCAGAGCAGACCGGCAAGGCCCATGGCCCCGATCACAACGGTCCTACGAAGAAGCGGCTCAACCGGGCGGCATGGCACAAGCCGTTGGTGTCGATCATCGTCACACACCACAATTACTCACACATGGTCGAGGATGCGCTGCTGTCGATCCTCGATCAAACACATGAGAATTGGGAATGCGTCATCGTCGATGATGCCTCGGAGGCCGAGCACCGACACCGGCTGGAAGCGATCGTCCGGGAGATCAATCATCCCAAGATCCACATTCTGGCGCTCAAACAGAACAAAGGTCAAACCATGGCCTTCTTTGCAGGTCTCGAGGAGACCGTCGGCGAGTTTGTGACAATGCTGGACCCAGACGACCGATACAGCGAACAGTTCTTGCAGGAAGCGCTCAACGCGCACCTCAATGGCGATGTCATTTGCCCGATCATGTCGACTGACCAGCATTACGTTCGCGACAATCAAACCATATCGAGAACAGTTCTCTTGAAGCCTGAGATCAGTTTCGCGAAATCCGGTCCAGACCATTACGCCATTGGCGAGGAGGGCTCAGACCTCTACTTCTATCCGCACTACGTCAATGGATGGATTTGGGCCACAACATCTTCGATGATGTACAGACGACCCGCCCTTGAGAAGATCAAGCCCACACAAGATGTAAAATATAAGTACGGGGCGGACGCATATGTGGCATTGGGATGCCATTTTCTCGGAGGAACAATATTCCTGAACCGACCACTCGTTTACAGAACACTGCACAACAACAATGCATTTGCCACAAGCAATGTATACTCACTTGAAACGAGCATCAAGCGACCGGATGTCAAATGCGTCAACGCCGAAGCTCTGACAGACGTAAAAAAGGCGCTGAAGGCCAGTGGAATACAGCCTCTTGCCCTGCCGCGCGAGGCCGGCAGGCCATTGGAAAGACTCCGGGACAAATGGCAGAATTCGTTCCGCAAACGCTGGAACCGGTTCACCGGCAGGGGTCGCAACGCAACCTGACCGGCCCGCCCCGGCGCCCCTTCAAGCCACTTGCTGCCGGGCGGGCTCGAACCGGTGCATCGAATGCACTTCAAAGGGCGCGCCCGGTTCACGTTCGACAAACAGCGCCAACCGGTCGATCGCGATGCCGCGCTCGGGCAGCGCACCGAACTGCCGGCGCAGGGCGCCGCCGACCCGATCGCGTTCATGCTCCTCGATATGGCCGGTCAGCGTCATGTGAAAGCCGAACGACTCGAACACGTAGGGATAGCCCCAGTTGTACAGATTGCGCAGTTGATCGCGCGACATGCGCTCCGGCCGCCGTCGCTCCAGTTCGGCTTCGGTTAGCGGCGCCCGGTAGCGGTCGAGATTGGCCACCACGCGGTTGGCCAGATCGTTGAGCGGGCCGTTTTCCACCGCCGGCACGAGCGCGAAAAAGCCGTCAATCAGCGCAATGCGCAGGCGCGGCACGCGAACCGTCGAAACGCTGCCGCACAGCGTTGAAAGGCCCGCCAGCAGATCGGCTTCGCGGACATGGTCGGCCAGCCGGAACGGCGCCTTCATCGTCGCGTGAAAGCCGTATCGGCGCGGCGGCGCGGTGTAATAGGCTTGGGCGCCCGCACCCAGCGCGCCAACGCCGGTCGCCGGAATGGGCAGGTTGGAAAACGCATCGCGGCCAAGCCACTGGGCCGCGGCGACCGTCAGGTCGTCGTCGCGGGGCGGCGTGTAGTAGACGGCATAACGCATCGGCTCGAATCAATCAGGCGTTGCAGTTGGGCGCCTGTTAAGCGCGATGTGTGACAACAACGCGACTCGGCGGGCTTTTTCCGCGCGCAGGCGTTGGGGACGGACGCCGCAGAACGCAATCGTCTTGGCAATTGGGCTTAAGCCGAAAGACGCAGACCCAAAGTGTAACCGACCTGCATACTGCCGCATATCCAGTTGTAAACGCTGCATGAACATGCGGTCGCAAGGGGCCATGTCGCCAGCTTAGCACTAAGTAGGGTTGAGAAGCGCCCGGCCCCACACTCTTATGCCGCCACCGCGCCGGACCCCGCTTGCACCATGGTTCATCGGGAACAAACCGGCGCCGGCGCTCGGGGTCCGCCCCGTCGTCTTGATTGAGGAGGGGTCATGGGAGGATCCCGCACGGTCAGACCCGCGCGCAGCCGGCAAGGCTGCGTTCGCGCAATGCCCCTGTGTGCATCCTGCCACGACCTTTTTGTCTGCAACGCGCTCTGGGGAGGTTCGGCTCATGAGTGACAACAACGAGATGGCCGACAGCTACTGGTCGGCCAATTTGCGGCTGATCGGGTTCTGCCTTGTGATCTGGGCACTGGCATCGTTCGGGTTCGCAATTTTGCTACGTCCGCTGGTATCGGGAATTGCGGTCGGCGGCACCGATCTGGGCTTCTGGTTTGCCCAGCAGGGCTCGATCCTGGTGTTCCTGGTCCTGATCTTTTTCTACGCCTGGCGCATGAACGCGATCGATCGCAAGTTCGGCGTCGACGAAGAGTAAGGGCTGGGCATCATCATGGATCAAACTACCCTCAACTTCATCGTCGTCGGCCTTTCTTTCGCGCTGTATTTCGGCATCGCGATCTGGGCCCGCGCTGGATCAACCTCCGAGTTCTATGCCGCCGGCCGCGGCGTGAACCCGGTGCTCAACGGCATGGCCACCGCCGCCGACTGGATGTCGGCCGCCTCGTTCATCTCAATGGCCGGCCTGATCGCATTCGTCGGCTACAACAACTCCCTGTTCCTGATGGGCTGGACCGGCGGCTACGTGCTGATGGCGATGCTGCTTGCACCCTATCTGCGCAAGTTCGGCAAGTTCACAGTGCCCGAGTTCGTCGGCGACCGGTACTATTCGAACGCGGCGCGTGTGGTGGCGGTGATCTGCCTCATCGTGATCTCGGTCACCTACGTGATCGGGCAGATGCGCGGTGCGGGCATCGCCTTCTCCCGCTTCCTTGAGATCGACATCTTCTGGGGTCTGATCACCGCGGGCGCCGTCGTCTTCGTCTATGCCGTGCTGGGCGGCATGAAAGGCATCACCTACACCCAGGTGGCGCAGTACTGCGTTCTGATCACCGCCTACACCATCCCGGCGATCTTCATCTCGCTGAACCTGACCGGAAACCCGATCCCGGGCCTGGGTCTGTTCTCGACGATGTCGCCAGGAAATACGGGCGAAGGGCAGCACTTGCTGGTCGTTCTTGACCAGTTGCTCACCGATCTGGGCTTCCGAGAGTACACGGCGACCACCAACCCGTGGCTGATGGCGCTCTATACGCTGTCGCTGATGATCGGTACGGCCGGCTTGCCGCACGTGATCATCCGCTTCTTCACCGTGCCGAAGGTGGCCGATGCGCGCTGGTCGGCTGGCTGGGCGCTTGTGTTCATCGCCCTTCTGTACCTGACGGCCCCGGCTGTCGGTGCAATGGCGCGGCTCAACATCACCACCACGATGTGGCCCGCCGGTATTGAAGGCCAAGCCGTGGAGGAAGCTGCGCTGCCCGACTGGTTCCAGACCTGGAAGGTCACCGGCCTGTTGGGTGTCGAAGACAAGAACGGCGATGGCCGCATCCAGTACTACAACGACGCCAATCCCGAAATGCAGGCACTGGCAGCCGAACGCGGCTGGGAGGGCAACGAACTCGTCACCTTCAACCGTGACATCCTCGTGCTCGCCAACCCCGAGATCGCCAACCTGCCCGGCTGGGTGATCGCCTTGATCGCGGCGGGCGGCATCGCCGCGGCGCTATCGACGGCGGCCGGCCTGCTGCTGGCGATATCGTCCGCGATCAGTCACGACCTGATCAAGTCGGTGTTCAATCCGAACATCTCGGAGGCAGGAGAACTGGTGGCGGCGCGCATCTCGATGGCCGTGGCGATCGTCGTCGCGGTCTGGCTGGGATTGAATCCGCCAGGCTTTGCGGCGCAGGTGGTGGCGCTGGCCTTCGGTCTGGCCGCTGCAACGCTCTTCCCGACCCTGATGATGGGCATCTTCTCAAAGCGGATGAATGCAGCCGGGGCGACAGCGGGCATGCTCGCCGGTCTGATCGTGACCTGCGGTTACCTGTTCCTGTATCTGGGCTTTCTCTTCATCCCGGGGACGGCGGTTCTGGACAGCTCGCAGTATCTGTTCGGCATCCCACCGACCCATTTCGGTCCAATCGGAGCGCTGGTGAACTTCGGCGTGGCCTACGCGGTGGCCAATGCCACGGTCGCACCGCCGCAGCACATCCAGGATCTGGTCGAAAGCGTTCGGATCCCCAAGGGTGCCGGCGCCGCCGTCGACCACTGACGGCACCCAAATGGCGGGGCGTTCGCGCCCTGCCCCAACCAGCAAGGCCCCGCTCGACCAAAGCGGGGCTTTTTTTGCGCGCTTTGCCGGCCCATTGTCACCGCGATGCAGGGCCATCCAGCCATTGCGCACAAAGATGATTGCACGTCCATGCCGACGGCGCCCCGTCGCCAGCCGGCGCTTGCCAGCCATTTCAAGAGGCAACCATGACCGCAGCACAGGCCGTTCCCGACGGGGCGACACCCGACCGGCCAACCGCCCCGCCCGCAACGGCCGCAGCCAACACGATGGCCATCGCGCTCGCCGATGTCATGACGGCCAATCCGGTCACCCTGCCGGCGCCCACACCGGCCGCCCAGGCCGCGACCATCATGGCCGAGCGCCGCATCTCGTGCGTTTTGGTGACCGACCAGGACGGCGCGCTTGCCGGCATCGCCACCGCGCGCGATTTCGTTGCCAAGATCGTTGCCGGCGCGATGGCCGCCGAGACGCCCATCGACAAGATCATGACGGCCGACCCCGTCGCGCTGCATCCGGACAACACCCTGCTGGACGCACTTCTGACGATGACCGACCGGCACATCGGCCATTTGCCGATCGTCGACGGTTCGGGCAACCCGCTCGGGATCGTCACCCAGACAGATCTGGTGCGCCGCAACTCCAACTCGCTGGTCTACATGATCGGCGACATCAAGC
>CAZSFA010000172.1:0-5775 GCA_964606055.1 uncultured Oceaniradius sp.
CGTTCTCGATCTCCATGTTGATCCGCTCATCGGGATAGAGCGGCGTCAGATTGTCGAAGTGGCTCTTGTGCCTGATCTTCTCGGGGTCTTCGAAGTTGATCGTGTTGACCTTGAGCAACGCAAAATAGCGTTCGCCATCCTTGGGCGCGCGAATTGTGCCCTGAACGGTGTCGCCCGTCTTCAGCGAAAACCGCCGGATCTGCGACGGGGAGATATAGATGTCATCGGGACCCGGCAGATAGTTGGCGCTCGCCGAGCGCAAGAAACCAAACCCGTCCTGCAAGATTTCGACAACGCCTTCACCAATGATTTCAATGTCATCGGCCGCCATGCGCTTGAGGATGGCAAACATCAACTCCTGCTTGCGCATCACACTGGCGTTTTCGACTTCCAGATTCTCGGCGAATTCAACAAGTTCAGGCGCCGATTTGACCTGAAGGTCGTGTAGTTTCATTTGTTCCATGGTGAACCACGAATTGGGGAATAGGGGGAAGAGGCGCGCAGGGTGCGGGGGAGGCAATGCTGCACCGCGCGTTTGGCGTCATCTACGTCGACTGTGCGGCGATTTCAAGTCCGACGGCCCGCCACCATCGGCCAATGAGGCTTCAGTGGTCACCGACCCGCGTCAAGGCGAACGACCGGCCGCGCTCACCACGGTTTGACGATCACCAGGATCACCGCCGCGATCATCGCAACCGTCGGAACCTCGTTGAAGACCCGCCAGTACCGGGCGCTCCTGGTGTTCTGCCCCGCCGCAAACGCCTTGGCGGCCTTGGACAAATGCCCATGCGCGCCGGTCATCACCAGCACCGCCACCAGTTTGAGGAGGAACCAGACCTGCACGAATGCGCCCGACGCCCAGGCAAGCCAAAGTCCGAGGCCCCATGACACCAGCATCGCCGGCGCCATGATCACCTTGAGCAGCCGCCGCTCCATCACCACAAACGTCTCGGCCTTGTCGCTGCCCGGTTCGGCATCGCAGTGATAGACAAACAGGCGCGGCAGATACAGCATGCCCGCCATCCACGACATCACCGCGATCACATGGATGGCCTTGACCCAGTCGTAGCGCGCCGCCGGCGACAAGACGAACACGCCCGCCATGATCGCAGCGAACGCGACCAGCGCCATCGCTGCACGCGTGGCCGCCTTGCGGCCCTTGGACTGGCTGGTCTCCGGTTCGGTCTGCGACATCGTCAAGGCCCGATCATCGTCATGCGGTGCCGCGCACCCGACGCACAAGATAGCCCATGTCGTCCGGATCGGCCTGCGGCGTGATTCCATGGCCCAGATTGAAGACGAACGGGCCGCCCGCCAGCGCCTGAAGAATGCGGTCGACACCCTCGGCGATCGCGTCGCGGCCGGCAACGACCCGCAACGGATCAAGGTTGCCCTGAATCGGGCCTTCCTTCTGC
Source organism: uncultured Oceaniradius sp. (assembly GCA_964606055.1). GTDB lineage: Bacteria > Pseudomonadota > Alphaproteobacteria > Rhizobiales > Rhizobiaceae > Roseitalea. The sequence goes on from CAZSFA010000172.1 coordinate 1,416, forward strand.
ATCGCCTGCGCCACATCGAGCGGTACCGTCCAGTCGAGCGCCACCATGTCGGCGCCGGTGCACTCGCGGTATTGACGGTATTGGAATCCCGCGCCTTTTGGAAACGCGATCACCTTGGCACCCGGCCGCTCCTTTTTGACGGTGGCGATGATCCGCCGCACCGGTTCAATGCAGCAGCGCGAAAAGGCGACCTCGTCGAGCACGCCGGCCCAACTGTCGAAGATCTTCACCGCATCGGCACCGGCGTCGATCTGTGCAATCAGATAACGCGAGGATGATTCCACCAGCACATCGAGCAGCCGATCAAGCGCCTTTGGCTGCTGATAGAGCATCATGCGCGCCGGCGCCTGATCGGGCGTTCCACGGCCGGCGATCATGTAGGTGGCAACCGTCCATGGCGCGCCACAAAACCCCAGAAGCGTCGTTTCATCCGGCAATTCGAGCCGCAGCCGGCGCACGGTTTCAAAGACGGGGGCCAGATGATCGACCACGCCATCGGGCGTCAGCGTCTCGACTTCGCCGTCGGCAAGCGGGCGCATGCGCGGTCCCTCGCCCTGCACGAACGTCACGTCACGGTCCAGCGCATCGGGAATGACCAATATGTCCGAAAACAGGATCGCCGCATCAAAGCCGTAACGGCGGATCGGTTGCAGCGTCGCCTCGACCGCCAGATCGGGCGTGTAGCAGAAGTTGAGGAAGTTCTTCGCCTTGGCGCGGGTCGCCCGGTATTCGGGCAGATAGCGGCCGGCCTGTCGCATCACCCATATCGGCGGTGGCGTGATCGTCTGCCCCTCCATCACCGCCACAATGGCTCTCTTGGTCATCGCTGTTCGTCCTTCCACAGCCCGTGTTTAAGGCAAAAGGTTTCCCGATGGGATTTTGATTCTCTTGTGACTCGGTGAGTCCTGCGGACTTTGCGCCATGCACACGTCGTCAACGGACAATCATCAAAACACCGTGTCATCGATGGTTTTCCCCACGGTGCGCATCGTCTGTGAATATGCTGCCAATGCAATGGTGCTTCAATGCTTTGGCGTCGATCAACTGCCCTGGCATTCAGGCAAGACCTGTGCGTAACCGCTGGACAACGCACAACTCACACCGTTTCACAGCCCGTCGTCTCGGTCGTCAACGCCGGTCCACATGTGGACAACGTGCCCCGTCCGCCGCGCTGCCGCCACCCGCCCCGCGACCTCGCCGCTCATCGATCCCCGTTTCCCACAGGCGCGCCCCCGGCTGTGAGCACGACCGCGCGCTTGCCGCGTTACCGCGCCGGGTCTAAACGGGCCATGCAATGAACCAGCCACACCCCGGTCCCGCCCTCGTGCTTGCATCGGCAAGCCCGTTCCGCGCCAAGATCCTGCGCGATGCCGGGCTGTCGTTTGACACCGCTTCGGCGTCCATCGACGAGCGCAGCGTTGAAGCGCCGTTGCTGGAAGCCGGCCTCGACGCCGGCGACATCGCCCAGATGCTGGCCGAGACCAAGGCGCTCGATGTATCGGCCGGCCATCCCGGTCGGCTCGTTCTGGGCGCCGACCAGACGTTGTCGCTCGATGGCGCACTGCTGCACAAGGCGGCCGACATGGAAGAGGCGCGCCGCCGGCTGCTCGCGCTTTCCGGCAAGACCCATGAACTGCACAGCGCGCTGGCGCTTGTCCATGACGGCGAAACGCTGTGGCGGCACGTCGCGGTCGCGCATATGACGATGCGCCCGCTGTCGCCCGGCTTCATCGGCCGGCATCTTGCCAGCGTCGGCGATGCGGCGCTGGCAAGCGTTGGTGTCTACCAGATCGAGGGTAAGGGCATTCAGCTCTTCGAGGCGATACGCGGCGACCACTTCACCATTGTCGGCCTGCCATTGCTGCCGCTTCTGGCCGAACTGCGCGCCATGCATGTCATCGATGGTTGAACCCGTGCGCGCGTTCGTCGTTGGTCATCCGATCGGTCATTCGCGGTCGCCGCTGATCCATCGCTTCTGGCTGGCGGAACTGGGTCTTGAAGGCAGTTACGAGGCGCTCGACATCGCGCCGGCCGCGTTCGACGCCTTCCTTGCCGGTCTCGCCGGGGCCGGATGGGCCGGCGGCAACGTCACCATTCCGCACAAGCAGGCCGCCCATGCCGGCGCGACCCGCACCGATGCGGCGGCCAACGCCATCGGTGCGGCCAACACAGTGTGGTTCGAGGGCGGTGAGTTGTGCGCCGGCAACACGGACGCCTATGGTTTTTCCGCCAATCTCGATGCCGCGGCATCCCATTGGCGCGAAGGGCGCCGGGCGCTGGTCATCGGCGCGGGCGGCGCAAGCCGCGCCATTTTGCATGCGTTGCTGGATGTCGGTTATGGCCACATCGACCTCGCCAACCGCACCGTGGCGCGGGCGCAGGACTTGGCCGACCGGTTCGGGCCGGCGATCCGGGTCCTCGCGCTCGCCGACATCAACCGCGCAGCCGCACAGGCCGACCTTATCGTCAACACCACCGCGCTCGGCATGAAGGGCCAGCCGCCCCTGACGCTCGACTTCGCGCGCGTCTTTGACCACGCCATCGTCACCGACATCGTCTACAGCCCGCTGACCACGCCGTTTCTGGCGGCCGCCCGCGACCACGGCCTGACGACCGTCGACGGGCTCGGCATGTTGCTCCATCAGGCGGCGCCCGGTTTCGAGCGCTGGTTCGGCGCGCGCCCGGCGGTCACCGATGCCCTGCGCGCGCATATCGTCGATGACCTGCGCAAGGCCGACCTGGCATGACCGCGCACACCATGATCAGACTGGGCCTGACCGGTTCGATCGGCATGGGCAAATCGACGACGGCGACGATGTTCGCCGATGCGGGCATACCGGTGCATGATTCCGATGCCGCGGTGCATCGCCTTTATTCGGGAGAGGCAGCGCCGCTCATCGAGGCGGTGTTTCCGGGCACGACGACAGACGGTGTCGTCGACCGCAAGGCGCTCGGCGCCCGCGTTCTCGGCGACCCGGACGCCTTGGCGCAGCTGGAATCGATCGTTCATCCACTTGTGGCCAAGTCCGAAGCCGCGTTCATCGCAAAGGCAAGAGACGACGGCGCGCGCCTTGTCGTTCTCGACATCCCGCTCCTGTTCGAGATCGGCGCCGAGCACCGCACCGACGCCATCGTCGTCGTCACCGCGCCCGCCGATGTCCAGCGCGAACGGGTTCTGTCGCGGCCCGGCATGACACAGGCCAAGTTCGAGGCGATCCTCGCGCGGCAAGTGCCCGACGCGCACAAACGCGCCCGCGCCGACTACATCATCGACACGTCGCTTGGCATGGACGCCGCGCGCGCCAAGGTGGCCAATCTGATTGCCGTACTGTCGGCCACGCCGGCCGTCGCCGACCCGCGATGACACAGGTCCGCCGATAGCCTTGGATTGGCATCGGGCCGTCTTGCCCGACGCAAGGCGAACGGGACAAGATGGCGTCCGTCAGGGGTGTGTTTGATGCGTGAGATCATCTTCGATATCGAATCGACCGGGCTCGAACCGGACGCCGACCGGATTATCGAGATCGGCGCCGTCGAACTCGACAACCGGTTTCCGACCGGCCGCACACTGCATCTGTTGGTCAATCCCCAGGGTCGTCAGGTGCATCCCGAGGCGCTGGCCGTGCACGGCATCAGCAACGACATGCTCGCCGACAAGCCGCGCTTTGCCGATGTGGTCGAGCAGTGGTTCCAGTTCACGGACGGTGCACGGCTGGTGGCGCACAATGCGTCGTTCGATGTCTCGTTCTTCAACGCCGAGTTTGCGCGCATCGGGTTTGATCCCATCGCGCCGGCGCGCGTGGTCGACAGCCTGGCACTGGCGCGCCGGCGGCACCCGATGGGCCCCAACTCGCTCGATGCCCTGTGTTCGCGTTACGGGATCGACAATTCACGCCGCACCAAGCACGGCGCGCTGCTCGACAGCGAACTTCTGGCCGAGGTCTATATCGAACTCGTCGGCGGCCGGCAGGCCGCGCTCGGCTTTGATGCTGGTGAGGACTATGAGCTCGATGCCGGGGGCGGGCGCAAGCGGGAGCCAGCCAGACAGCGCCCGGAGCCACTGCCGTCACGGATCACCGATCAGGAACGCGCCGCCCATGCGGCGCTGGTCGAAAAGCTCGGCGACGAAGCCCTCTGGCTGCGCCGCCGATAGGTCGTCGCGTCAAGGGTCAGTTGGCGGCGGGTTGCTGCTGCACCTTCTGCCGGGCCTGTTCCTCGGCGACGCGCTGCTGGAACATTTTCGCAAAGTCGATCGGATCGATCATCAGCGGCGGGAAGCCGCCATTGCGGGTCGATTCGGCGACAATCTGGCGCGCGAACGGGAACAGCATGCGCGGGCATTCGATGAACAGCACCGGCA
>CAZSFA010000173.1:0-5743 GCA_964606055.1 uncultured Oceaniradius sp.
ATTGTCGCTTCGGAGCAGGATCACCTGGTCTTCAGTGATCAGCGGCTTGCCGGGCATCATCTGGAAGAAGCGGCCCTGCATGTGCGCCGCCCACCAGGGAACGGAGACAAGCGCGCGCCGGCGCTCGATGATCTGAAGCATTTCTTCCAGGCACTTGCGGAAGCTCATCACCTCCGGGCCGCCAAGCTCATAGGTCGCGCCGGGCGTGAGCTGCCCGTCGATCGCACGCGCGAACGCTTCGGCGACATCGCCGACATAGACCGGCTGAAAACGGGTTTCGCCGCCGCCGATCAGCGGCAGGACCGGCGAAAAGCGCGCCATGTCGGCAAACTGGTTGAAGAAGTCGTCCTCGGGACCAAACACGATCGACGGACGCATGATGATCGCATCCTCGCCGAGCAGTTCGCGCACCCAGCGCTCTCCCAGCCCCTTTGAGCGGGCATAGCTGGATTTGCTCTCGGGGTCGGCGCCGATGGCCGATCCGTGCACGAGCGGGATGCCGGCCGCCTTGCAGGCGTCAGCAACGTTGCGCGCGCCGATCTCCTGCACCGCGCCAAAGCCCTGTTTGCCGGTCTCGAACAGGATGCCGACCAGATTGATCGCGGCGTCGGCGCCCTCAAGCGCCCGTTCGACCGACCATTTGTGCCGCAGATTGGCCTGAACCGCAGCGATTTGACCGACATCGCCCAGCGGCTGCAGATGATGGGCCAGATCGGGGCGCCGCACCGCCGCGCGAACCCGGTGCCCGCGTTTGGCGAGCGCCCGGGTGACATGGCGGCCGACGAAACCCGATGCGCCGAAAACGGTGACGACTTTGGGCAGGTTGGACAGCGTCTTCATCAGGGACTCCAGCGCGGTGGTGGCCCGCATGGGGCCGGTCAGCAGCAACAGGGCTGGCTCTAGCGGCTTTGCCGGTCCGCGAAAAGAGGGTCATTGGACGCATCATGCCGGCGGCCGTTCTGCCGCCCTTCAATCGTCATCGCCGACGCGCCCGCGCATCTTCTTGACCGCGCCGCGCTCGGCCTTGTGCTTGAGCCGGCGTTCGACCGAGCCGCGTGTGGGGCGCGTCTTCTTGCGTGGTGGCGGCGGCGGAGCCAGCGCCTTGTCGATCAGCGCGACCAGCCGCTGGCGCGCATCGGCCCGATTGCGTTCGCGGGTCCGGTGCCGGCTTGCGTCGATCAGGATCTCGCCATGCTTGGTGGCACGGCTGCCCGCAAGGCGCATCAGGCGCGCAAGCTGCGGGTCGGTGAAAACGCCAGAAGCCACGGCGAGAAAACGCAACTGCACGGCGGTCGCGACCTTGTTGACGTTCTGCCCGCCCGGGCCCGACGCCTGGATGAACGTTTCGATCAACGCCCAGTCAGGCACGACCCGGCCGTCCGGCAGAGCGATCGGCTCAAGGCTCATGACGGACGGCCCGTCACGCCCGATCGGGGCCTTCGACCCATGTGCTGATCTCATCGACCGCTCGGCGTTCGATCGCGGGCACCTTGGCGCCGGCCGCAGGATAACCGGCGACCAACAGGATCACGGGCCGTTCATTGTCCGGCCGGCCGCAAATCTGCGACAGGAAACCCATGGGCGCGGGCGTGTGGGTAAGGGTCGCCAGTCCGGCATTGTGCAGTGCCGCGATCAGGAAACCGGTGGCGATGCCGACCGATTCGGGCACGTAGTAGTGCTTGACGCGCTCGCCTGCCGGGTCGACGCCGTGCCGCTTGGCGAAGATGACGATCAGCCAGGGGGCGGTGTCGAGAAACGGCTTGTCGGCATCGGTCCCGATCGGCGCCAGTGCCTGCAGCCATTCATCGCCGGCGCGACCGCCGTAAAAGGCGCGCTCCTCTTCTTCGGCGGCGGCGCGAATGCGCGCCTTGGTCGCGGGATCGGAAATGGCGACGAAATGCCATGGTTGCTGGTTTGCGCCCGACGGTGCGGTGCCGGCGGTGCGGATGCAGTCGACGATCACCGAACGCGGCACCGGCCGGTCGGCGAAATCGCGCACCGTGCGCCGCCGGGCCATCAGATCGGCAAAGCCGGCTGCGCGATCGGCCACGGCGTCGGGCGCACGTTCGATGAAATCGAGAGGGATGTGCGGCGGCTTGGCTTGGACGGTCATGGCTTCATCATGCCTCCCCGCAAGGCATGATGAAAGGGGTGGCAGATCCGCGGCCGGCTATTCGGCAGCCATCAGAAAAGCCGGGCCGGCATCGACAACATCGACATCGACCGCATCGTCAAAACGCTCGAAGTTGTCGCGGAACATTGCGGCCAGACGCGCCGCCTGCGCGTCATAGGCCGATGGATCAGCCCATGTCGAACGCGGGTCGAGGATAGACGCATCAACACCGTCGACCGCCAGCGGCACCTCAAAGCCGAAGTTCGGATCGGTCCGGAACACCGCTTCGTCCAGCGAACCGTCGAGCGCGGCGGCCAGCAGGGCGCGCGTCGCCCTGATCGGCATACGATGCCCGACGCCATAGGCGCCACCGGTCCAGCCGGTGTTGACCAGCCAGCAATGCGTGCCGTTGCGGGCGATCAGGTCGCGCAGCAGGTTGCCGTACTCGGAAGGATGCCGCGGCATGAACGGCGCTCCGAAACAGGTCGAAAACGTCGCTTCGGGTTCGGTCACGCCCTTCTCCGTGCCGGCGACCTTGGCGGTGTAGCCCGAAAGGAAGTGGTACATCGCCTGGGCCGGCGTCAGCCGCGCGATCGGCGGCATCACGCCGAACGCATCTGCCGTCAGCATGATGATGGTGCGGGCGTGGCCGGCGCGACCGGTTGCGCTGGCATTGGGGATGAAGTCGAGCGGATAGGCGCAGCGCGTGTTCTCGGTCAGCGAACCGTCGTCGAAGTCGGGTTCGCGACGGCCATCGAGCACGACGTTCTCGAGGACCGTCCCGAAACGCTGCGTCGTGGCATGGATCTCGGGCTCGGCCTCCGCGCTCAGCCGGATGGTCTTGGCATAGCATCCGCCCTCGAAGTTGAAGACGCCATCGGGCCCCCAGCCATGCTCGTCATCGCCGATCAGCGTGCGATCCGGATCGGCCGACAGCGTGGTCTTGCCGGTGCCGGACAGGCCGAAGAACAACGCGACATCGCCGTCGGGGCCGGCATTGGCCGAGCAGTGCATCGGCATCAGGCCATCTTTGGGCAAAAGGTAGTTGAGCGCGGTGAACACCGACTTCTTCATCTCGCCGGCATAGGAGGTGCCGCCTATCAGCACGATCATCCGGGTCAGGTCGACCGCGATCACCGTATCGGTGCGGCAGCCGTGCCGCTCGGGATCGGCGCGGAACGAGGGCAGGTCGATGATCGTCATCTGCGGCACGAATGACGCAAGCGTCTCCCGCTCGGGGCGGATCAACAGGTTCCGAATGAACAGCGAGTGCCACGCTTTTTCCGTCACGACCCGGGTTCGGATCGCATGGTTCTCGTCGGCGCCGCCGATCAGATCCTGCACAAAAAGCGTCTTGTCGCGCGTCGCGGCCCGCATGTCCGCGTAGAGGCGTTCGAATGCATCGGGCGCCATCGCCGCATTGTTGTCCCACCACACGTGGCCGTCGACCGCGCGGTCGCGAACGATGAACTTGTCCCTGGCCGAGCGACCGGTGTGTTCGCCGGTTTCGGCAACCAGCGCACCATGCGCAGAGATGCGCGCCTCGGCATTGGCCAAGGCATATTCGTAGAGTTCGGCTTCGGTCAGGTTGTAATGGACGGCCGCCGCCTGGGCGATGCCGTTGGTTTCAAGTCCGTTTGCCGTGTTGAATACGCCGTGTGTTCTCATGGCTGCCACCAGGGTTTGACACTGTTGCTGTCTCGGCAGGCCGCGATCGTGTCACAACCTGCGAGAGCATCGCGTCAAACAGAATTGTCGAAGCATCTCAAACCATTAATCGGTTTAAAAAGTTGAAAATCGTTTCAATCGTTTGAATTCGACGGGTTTTTCACTCACCGTTAACCACGATGGGCGCCGAACGGGGAGAACCGCTCCCGACCCTAACCGGTCGGCGAGGTGTCGCGATCATGACACCGGTGCGTGAATGTGCCACATTTTGCTCCACATTTCGGCGCCATGGCATCGGCCATCACGTGACACGGATGGAAGGGACGCACGGCCATGGCCGGGGAGAACTACAGCATGCAGACCATCGCGCTTGTCGATGACGATCGAAACATTCTGACGTCGGTCACCATCTCGCTGGAAACCGAAGGGTTCCGCGTGGAGACCTACACCGACGGCGCATCGGCGCTGGAGGGCCTTCTGGCCAAACCGCCGAACCTGGCGATCTTCGACATCAAGATGCCACGCATGGATGGCATGGAGTTGCTGCGCCGTCTGCGCCAGAAATCGGACCTTCCGGTCATCTTCCTGACATCCAAGGACGACGAAATCGACGAACTGTTCGGGCTGAAGATGGGCGCCGACGACTTCATCACCAAACCGTTCTCGCAGCGCCTGCTGATCGAGCGGGTCCGGGCCATCCTGCGCCGCACCGCCGCGCGCGAGATCGCCATCAAGCCGGGCGAGAAGGCGGCCGCGCAGACGCTGGTGCGCGGCAATCTTGTGCTCGACCAGGAACGGCATACATGCACATGGAACGAAAAGCCGGTGACGCTGACGGTGACCGAGTTCCTGATCCTGTTCTCGCTCGCCCAGCGGCCCGGCGTCGTCAAGAGCCGCGATGCGCTGATGGACGCGGCCTATGACGATCAGGTCTATGTCGACGACAGGACCATCGACAGCCACATCAAGCGGTTGCGCAAGAAGTTCAAGGCAACCGACGACAGTTTCGATATGATCGAAACGCTATATGGTGTGGGTTACCGCTTCCGCGAGGCGGCCTGACACCGCCCGCCACACACTTGCGCCCGCCCGATGGCGCGCGCCGAACGGGGGCATGAACGTGGCCGTCGAGACGGACCATATCGGGTTGGAACAGGCACGCGGTCAGCCTGGCATGGCCGCCGACGCCCGCCGCGCCTCGCCAACGCTTGCCGGTGTGAAGCGTCTGTTCGGCCGCCACCTGTTCTCGTCGATCACCCGCCGGATCCTGATCCTCAACCTGGCCGCGCTCGGGCTGTTGATGTCCGGCATCCTGTACCTGAACCAGTTCCGCGACGGGCTGATCGACGCGCGCGTCGAAAGCATGATGACACAGGGCGAGATCATCGCCGGCGCGATCGCCGCCTCGGCCAGCGTCGAGACCGACGCCATTTTGATCGATCCCGACAAGCTGCTCGAACTGCAGGCCGGCGAAAGCATCGTGCCCTCGGTGGACGGGTTCGACAGTCTCGACTTCCCGATCAACCCCGAACGGGTCGCGCCGGTGTTGCGCCGGCTGATCTCGCCCACCCAGGTCCGCGCCCGCATCTATGATCCGGACGGCAATCTGATCCTCGACAGCCGGCATCTTTATTCGCGCGGCCAGATCCTGCGCTATGAGCTGGAGCCGCTGGGCGCGCCCGACACGACGCTGATCGAGGACTGGGGCAACCGCATCAACCGCTTCTTCCGCCGCAGCGACCTGCCGCTCTACCGCGAACAGCCCGGCGGCACCGGCATCGCCTATCCCGAGGTGATGGGCGCGCTGGCCGGCAATCGTCGCCAGATCGCGCGCATTTCCGAACAGGGCGAGATGATCGTCTCGGTCGCGGTTCCGGTGCAGCGCTTCCGCGCTGTCCTGGGCGTCTTGCAACTGTCGACCGAGGGCGACGACATCGACCAGATCGTCCGCGCCGAGCGCTT
>CAZSFA010000174.1:0-5717 GCA_964606055.1 uncultured Oceaniradius sp.
ACATCAGGTCGGCAACGGTGCGGCCGTCGCGCGCGCCTTCGACCACGAAATCGGTAATCAGCGCGATCGCCTCTGGATGGTTGAGCTTGACCCCGCGCGCCAGCCGCTTGCGGGCCACCTCCGCGGCCATGGCAACGAGCAGCTTGTCCTTTTCCCTCGGTGTCAGTTGCATCGTCCGCCCTTTCTGGTCAGGCGACATGCTAAACGGCGCCGCTGCCGCGGAAAAGGCACGATGATGGGCGCTACGTGCTCAAATTATGGGCGGGCTTTGCCTCATTTTCAGCCGGTCAGCCAATCGGCGATCCGCGCCGTGCGCACGTCGTTGAGCAGTTCGACGAACCCTTCGGCCTGATGGCGGGCCGTCTCGGCGCCTTTTTCAGCCGTCGCTTGGGCCGCTTCGCCCACCACGCCGTCCGGATGCAGATCGCCGGCGATCCAGGCGAATGCGTGCGTTCCGGTGTGGGCGAGATGGCCGAACTCGGCGCGCGCATCGACGACGCGGGACGGAAAGTCCTGCGCCAACTCCATATCGACCGTTTCGGGCCGGAAATGCAGCATCAGCGAGGTCTCCACATCGCCGCCATGGATGCCGAACTGGCGCTCTACATCGGAATAGAGCCCGTCTGGCAGGCCGAACCGCATCCAGCTCGTCTTGGTCGCCAGCATATCGTGGCGCACGCGCATTTCGCGCGCGACGATGCCCATGATCTCTTCGTTGCCGCCATGCGAGTTGACGATCACGAGCTTGCGGATGCCGGCGCGTGCGACGGCGTCGCCCAGATCGCACCATTGGTCGATCAGCGTGGTGGCCGAGATCGTCAGCGTGCCCGGCACGCGAATGTGCTCGTTGGATTTGCCCACGCACTGGATCGGCAGGAAGCGCACGTCGAGATCGTCGGCGATGAGCGGGAACACTGTTGCGAGCATGCCTTCCATGATCGCGTAATCAGTCGCGACCGGCAGGTGCGGGCCGTGCTGTTCGGTCGCGGCAACCGGCAGGACGGCGATGGTCTTTTCCGGGTCGAGACCCTCGAACTGGCGGGCGGTGAAGTCGCCCCACCACCGTTTGCGGGCCATCAGCGCGCCTCCGCGGCGGCAATCGCCTCGATCTCGACAGTGAACGCCTCGCGTGCGAATCCGGAGACGATCATCAGCGTCGAGGCGGGCGGATCGTCGCCGAACAACTCGTCGCGGACTTTCATGTAGGGCGCCAGATGCTCGCGGCCGGTGACGAAGGCGTTGATGCGGATGATGTCGGAAAGGCCCATGCCGGCCGCACCAAGGATCGTCTCGATGTTGAAGAAACACAGCCGGGTCTGCGGCTCGGTTCCGGCCGGAACCTCGTCGTCGGGAGCGATGCCCAACTGCCCCGAACAGTAGAGGAGCCGGTGACCGGCCGGCACTTCGACGCCGTGGCTGTAGTTGGCAAAAGGCGGGCGGATGTTGGGCGGGGTGTGGCGCAGGAGCATGGGGTGCTTTCGGAGGCTGGATCGATCGCCGATCATGCAAATCGACCGGTGGTTGGCAAGCGGGATCGAGACGGCGGACGGCACCGGCTTGGCGTATCATGCCGCATTGCGCCGCAACATGCGGACTCGACAAATGCGCCAAAACGTGGCGGTCTTCGGCTTCGTCGCTGGCACGGGCCTTGCATGGTTCGGGCCGATGCTAAAACGCCGGATGTCGGCGCACAACACGAAGGGTGTTCTCCATGAAGCGCAGGTTTCTTGTCTCCACCGCAGTTCTGGCCATGGCGGCGACGTCGACAGCCCATGCGGACGAACCGTTCGTCTACGGCACCAACTGGCTGGCGCAGGCCGAGCATGGCGGTTTCTACCAGGCGGTCGCCGACGGCACCTATGAGGAGTGCGGGCTGACGGTCGAAATCCGGCCCGGCGGACCGCAGGTCAACAATCGGGCGCTGCTCTTGGCAGGCCGCATCGACGGCCACATGGGCGGCAACATGATGGAAGTGTTCAACGCGGTCGATCAGGACATCCCGGTCGTTGCCGTGGCGGCGATCTTCCAGAAGGAGCCGCAGGTGCTGATGACGCATCCCGGGCAGGGGCTGGACACCTGGGAGAGCCTGCTCGATGCCGAGCAATACATCCTCGGTGATGCCGGCTTTCAGAGCTATTTCCAGTGGATGATCAAAGAGTTCGGATTCGATGCTTCGAAACGGATTCCGTACACGTTCAACCCCGCGCCGTTCATCGCCAATCCGCGGTCGGCGCAACAGGGCTACATCACATCCGAGCCGCTGGCGGTGGAGAAGGAAGGCGGTTTCGTGCCCAACCTGTTCCTGATCGCTGATCAGGGCTTCAATACCTATTCGACGACGATCGAAGTGATGCAGGACACGATCGATGAGCGGCCCGAGGCGGTTGAGTGCTTCGTCGAAGGCTCGATCGTGGGCTGGTACAACTACCTTTACGGCGACAACAGCGCGGCGAACGATCTTATCAAGGCCGACAATCCCGACATGACCGATGAGCAACTGGCGTTCTCGCTCGACAAGCTCAAGGAGTTCGGCATCGTCGATTCGGGAGACGCGGAGACGCTGGGCATCGGCGCGATGACCGATGAGCAGATCACGAGCTTCTACGAGAAGATGGTCGCCGCCGGCGTCGCGCCCGAGGGCATCGATGTCAGCGCCGCTTATTCTCTGGATTTCGTCAATGACGGCATCGGCATGGAGCTGAAAAACCAGTAAGCGTTTCCTCCATGTCGGCCGCACCTGCCCCGGTACAATCCCATATCGGCGAACCGCAGCTCTTGCTGCGGTCCGTCGGCAAGACGTTTGGCAATGACGTCGTCGCCCTGCGCGACGTCGACATGACCATTCGCCAGGGCGACTTCCTGTCGCTTCTGGGGCCGTCGGGCTGCGGCAAGTCGACGGCTCTGCGCATCATTGCGGGCCTTTCCATGCCCAGTGCCGGCAAGCTCGACTGGCGCGGGCCGCCCATGTCCAAGACCGACGTCGGGTTCGTCTTTCAGGAGCCGACGCTGATGCCGTGGGCGACGGTGTTTGACAATGTGTGGCTGCCGCTGCGGCTGCGCGGCGTTTCGCGCGAGGCGGCCGCCGAGCGCATCGCCGGCGTCCTGGCGCAGGTCAACCTGACCGGCTTTGAAGAGGCGGTGCCGCGCGAATTGTCGGGCGGCATGAAGATGCGCACATCGATCGCCCGGGCACTGGTGACACGGCCGCGCGTGTTGCTGCTGGACGAACCGTTCGCCGCGCTCGATGAAATCACGCGGTCGCGGCTCAACGACGATCTGCTTGAACTATGGCATGCCGAGCGCTTCACGGTGATCTTCGTGACGCATTCGGTGTTCGAGAGCGTGTTCCTGTCCAACCGCATCGTGGTGATGGCGGCCAAGCCCGGTCGCGTGTTCAACGAGATGGAGGTCGAGGCGCCTTATCCCCGCAACGAGGCGTTTCGCACCTCGGACCAATACGCCCACATCATCCGCCAGGCATCGGCCATGCTGCGCGCGGCGATGGACGTTCAACCCGCGGAGGCGGCCCATGGCCTCAGTTGACGCCCAGGCTGGCGATGCGCTCGCCGTCATCGATGCCGAAGAACTGGCGCGGCGGCGACAGCGGCGCTTTGAGAAGATCGGCAGATGGGCGCTGCCGCTGCTGATCATGGTGATCGCGATCTGGCTGTGGGACCGGATCTGCGTCTGGAATGACATTCCGCACTTCATCCTGCCGCGGCCGGGCCGCGTCGTGGCGACGCTGATCGCCGATGCGCCGCTGCTGTTCTCCTCGCTCTGGGTGACGCTGAAGATCACCTTCCTGTCGCTGATGCTGGCCGTTGCGGGCGGGGTTGGCCTTTCGGTCCTGTTCACCCAGTCCAAATGGGTGGAGATGAGCTTTTTTCCGTTCGCCGTCATCCTTCAGGTGACGCCGATCGTTGCGATCTTCCCGCTGATCAATATCTATGTCGAGAACCAGACGGCCAAGCTTTTGCTCTGCGCGTGGATCGTCGCCTTCTTCCCGATCCTGTCCAACACCACGCTCGGCCTCAACTCGGTCGATCGCAACCTGCTCGACCTGTTCAAGCTCAATGGCGCGACACGCTGGCAGACGCTTTGGCACCTGCGCCTGCCGGCCTCGATGCCCTACTTTCTGGGCGGGCTGAAGATCGCCGGCGGCCTTGCGCTGATCGGCGCGGTGGTCGCCGAGTTCGTTGCCGGTGCCGCCGGTCAGCAGTCGGGCCTTGCCAGCCGCATCATCGAGGCGGGCTATCGGCTCAACGCGGCGCGCCTGTTCGCCGCCCTGATCCTGATCTCGGCGACCGGTATCCTGATCTTCCTGGCGCTCACCTGGCTTTCAAACCGCATCCTGCGGCGATGGCATGAAAGCGCGCTGGGCGGGGAGCATTAGGTGGTCTCCACACCGCTTGTGACGCGCAATTTCGGTTTCACCCTGCATCGCGCGCGGCTGCACCAATCCTGGCTCCAATCGCCATCGGCGATCCACGATGGTGACGGGTTTGGGCTCTATGACATCGAGGTGGTCGATCGTCGCATCGCCTCGATCGCGCCGGCCACGGTCAACGATCATCGCATGGAAAATGATCTGGGCGGGCGGATCGTCAGCCCCTGTTTCATCGATTGCCACACCCATCTGGACAAGGGCCATATCTGGCCGCGCCGGCCCAACCCGGACGGCACGTTCCAAGGCGCGCTCGACAGTGTGACGGCCGACCGCGCGGCCAGCTGGTCGGCAGCCGATGTCGAGACGCGCATGGGGTTCTCGCTCAAATGCGCCTACGCGCACGGTACGCGCGCGATCCGGACGCATCTGGATTCCGACGCCACACAGGCACCGGTGTCCTGGCCGGTGTTCGCGGCGATGCGCGAGCGCTGGGCCGGCCGCATCGATCTTCAGGCGTCCGCGCTCATCGGCATCGACAGCGTGCGCGACCGGGCCCATTTCGACACGCTTGTCCGCATTGTCGCCGGCACGGGCGGCGTTTTGGGTGCTGTCACCTACATGGTGCCGGATCTTGACGCCCTGCTCGATGTCGTCTTCCGCGCAGCGATCGACAACGGTCTCGAACTCGATTTCCACGCCGATGAGACCGACGATGCGGAGGCACGATCGCTGCATCGCATAGCGCTGGCGGCGCGACGCAACGGCTATGACGGCCGCATCCTGATCGGCCATTGCTGCTCGCTGGCGCGCCAGCCCGACGGGGCGGTCCTTGAAACGCTGGACGCTGTCGCGGCAACCAACATTTCGGTCGTGTCGCTGCCGATGTGCAACACCTATCTGCAGGATCGCCGCACCGATGGCACCACGCCGCGCTGGCGCGGTGTGACGCTCGTCCATGAAATGGCGGCGCGCGGCATCAATGTGTGCGTTGCCTCCGACAACACGCGCGATCCCTTCTATGCCTATGGTGACATGGACATGCTGGAGGTCTATCGCATGGCGACCCGCACCTGCCATTTCGACCATCCGGTCGGGGACTGGCCCAAATCGGTGCTCGCCAACCCGGTCGCCGCCATGGGGCTGGACCCGGTGCATGGCCGCATCGCGCTGGGCGAACCCGCCGACCTGATCGTCTTTGAAGGCCGGTCGTGGACGGAACTGTTGTCGCGGCCCGAGGCGGACCGCATCGTCATCCGCGATGGCCAGCCGATCGACCGATCGCTGCCGGCCTATCGCGAGCTGGATCATCTGATGGAGTAGACCATGCAAG
>CAZSFA010000175.1:0-2990 GCA_964606055.1 uncultured Oceaniradius sp.
CCGGCCAACGATCACCTGATGGAAATGCTCATCATGATCGACGCGTTCCGGCGTTCGTCGGCGCGGCGCGTGACGGCGGTCTTGCCCTATTTCGGCTACGCACGGCAGGACCGCCGTGCCCAGGGCCGCACGCCGATTTCGGCCAAGCTGGTCGCCAATCTGATCACCGAGGCGGGCGCGCACCGGGTTCTGACGCTCGACCTCCATGCCGGCCAGATCCAGGGCTTCTTCGACATCCCCACCGACAACCTCTATGCGGTGCCGGTGATGGCGCGCGACATCCGCGCCCGCCACAAGAACCTCAGCAACACCACCGTCGTCTCGCCCGACGTCGGCGGCGTGGTCCGCGCACGCGCGCTTGCCAAGCGGCTTGACGACACCCTGCTGGCGATCGTCGACAAGCGCCGCGAGCGCGCCGGCGAGTCCGAAGTGATGAACGTCATCGGCGACGTCGAGAACAAGGACTGCTTCCTGATCGACGACATCGTCGATTCCGGCGGTACCCTTTGCAACGCCGCCGACAAGATCGCGGACATGGGCGCGCGCAGCGTGACCGCCTACATCACGCACGGCGTGCTGTCGGGCGGCGCCGTGTCGCGTGTCGAGAACTCGGCGCTGACCGAGCTGGTGATCACCGACTCGATCCAGCCGACGCCCGAAGTGGTCGCCGCGCGCAAGATTCGTGTGCTGTCGATCACCGACCTGATCGGCGAAGCCGTCGCCCGCACGGCGCACGAACAGTCGGTCTCAAGCCTGTTCGACTAGAACAGCGTCACGGCCATGCCCGCAATGGCGGCGGCGCCAAGCACCACGAACAGACCCAGCTTGAACCCGATCAGCGCCACGCCGGCCGCAACACCGATGGCAGCGGCCGTCCAATCGAGATTGGAAAGCGTCGGCTGCGGCCAGAAGAAAGGGCCGGTCTGCGCATAGTCGAACGCGCCAAACAGCACGTTGAGGCCGAACCAGACGGCCAGATTGGCGATCACGCCGACCACCGCCGCGGTGATCGCCGCAAGGCTTGCCGCCAGCCAGCGCACATTGCGCAGCGCCTCGACATAGGGCGCGCCGGCAAAGATCCACAAAAAGCACGGCACGAAGGTGAAGAAGGCGGCGATCATCCCGCCGGCCAGGCCACCCGCCAACGGCGCCATGTCCGCAAGGCCGGCACCGCCGACAAAGCCGACAAAGACCAGGACCAAGACGAGCGGACCGAGCGTCGTCTCGGCCAGACCCAGACCCATCAGCATGTCCTCGGGCGTCAACCAGCCGTAAAGATCGACGGCCTGCTGGCCGACATAGGCGAGAACCGCATAGGCGCCGCCGAAGGTGACGATGGCCGTCTGCGAGAAGAACAGCGCGGCATCTGCGAACACATGGCCGCGCCCGAACACGACCAGCAATGCGACCAGCGGCATCAGCCAGATGGCGAGCCACGCGGGCGCGGTGCGCATCACCGCGCCATGGCCCCGCACGCGGTGCGACGCCGTCGCCGCCCGGCCTGCCGGTTCGGACTCGCCCTTTGCGTCGGGCAGGAGTGATGGCGCGGCCGCATGCAGGACGGCGCCGGCAATGCCAGCCAGGGCGATGATCAGCGGGAACGGCAGGCGCATCAAGGCGATGCCGATGAACGCCAGGACGGCGATCGCCACCATGACAGGCGCGCCGAGCGCCCGGCCCGAGACCTTGATCAGCGCCTGAACGACGACGGCGAGCACGGCCGCCTTGAGCCCGTAGAGCAGCCCGGCCACCACCGGTGCATCGCCCGCAACGATGTAGGCGGCCGACAGCGCCAGCATCATGATCAGCCCCGGCGCGATGAACAACAGGCCCGCGATCAGCCCGCCGCGCACGCCGTTCATCAACCAGCCGGCATAGGTCGCAAGCTGCATCGCCTCCGGCCCGGGCAGCAGCATGCAGAAGTTGAGCGCATGCAGAAACTGCTTCTGGTTCAGCCAGCGCTTCTCGTCGACCAGCACGCGGTTCATCACCGCGATCTGCGCGGCCGGGCCGCCGAACGAGAGCAGTCCGATGCGGGCAAACGTCCGCGTCGCCTCGGCTTGCGAGACGTCGGCCGGTGATGGATGCGAGGCGGGATTGTCGGTCATGGCGGGATCGAGCGCGGCTTTGCCCGCGCTTTGTGACAGGCCGATGTCACCAGTCAATCGGCTTGCCGTCACGGAAGAAGCCGCCTGTCGGGCCGTCATCGGCAAGCGTCGCGGCCCACACGATGCCGCGCGCGCCCTCGGGCACCGGCCGGCCGCCGCCGCCCATGTCGGTCGCGGTCCAGCCGGGGCAGACCGCATTGACCAGGATCCCGTCGCGGGCGAACTCGGACGCCATCATGCGCGTCAGCGCGTTCAGTCCGATCTTGGACAGGCTGTAGGCGGGCGTCATGCCGGTCATCGACGCCCATGCGCCCGATTCGCTCGACACGTTGACGATGCGCGGCGCCGACGACCGCCGCAGCATCGGCAGGACGGCCACCGCAAGGCGCCACGGCCCGATCGTGTTGGTGGACAGCGCGCCTTCGACGACGGCGAAGTCGGGCGCGCCGACGCGCTGCCATGTGTCGTAGTGGACAGCGGCATTGTTCACCAGCACGTCGAGCGCGCCGAAACGACGTTCGATGTCGGCCACGCACGCCGCGATCGAAGCGCCGTCAGCCATGTCGACCACGACGCAATCGGCCGTGGCGCCGGCATCTCGCAGGTCGCGCTCCGCCGCCCTGCCCGCGTCCCGATCACGCGCGCCGAGCAGAACATGGTGGCCCTTGCCGGCCAGTTGCCGCGCCACCTCCCGCCCAAGGCCGCGATTGGCGCCGGTGATCAACACGGTGGACATGAACAGCCTCCTGGCGGTCGAAGAGATGAACCATCCTAAACGCGAACCGGCCAACGGCAACGGCACCGGTGAAGGGTGGCAGACCTGCGGCAGCCAAGTCCAGATCGAACGACATGGCACTCGCATCTGCCACGTGTCGAACGGGG
>CAZSFA010000175.1:3090-5706 GCA_964606055.1 uncultured Oceaniradius sp.
GCATCCGCAGCCGTCATGAGCACGCTCGTCATCGGCGCGACCGTTGCCGCCGCCGGCATCGGCGTCGGCGATCAGTATGGCAACGACATCGAACAGATCCGGACCATGATGGAAGCCGAAGGCGCCATCATCGAGGAAATCGAACGCGAGGACGGGATGATCGAGGTCGAATACACCCTGGACGGGACGATGTTCGAACTGGAGATCGACCCTTCGACGGGGACCGTTGTCGAAGTCGAGCTTGAAGACAAAGACGATGAAGATGACGACGACTGACGTCCTGTCATAGGGTCTCCACCAACGTCGGCCGGATCGATCCGGCCGGCGGCAAGACAAGCAGGAGTTCACTGGCATGCGCCACATCGTTCGCCCCTGGTCGGCGGTTCTGTCGGCCCATCCCGGGCTCGCAGCCCTGCTGCTCCTTCAACTGTTCTGCATCGGCTTCTTCGTGTGGGACGTGGTTGCCGACGCCCTCCTGTTGAACACCGGATCCACCTTTCCCGACAGCGATGCGTTCGAAACCGCACTCGTGGCCGTGCTCGCCGCAAGCATGGTGGGCACGATCTCTCAAATCCAGCGGCTGAGCGTTCGCAACCAGACCGTCGAGAACCAGCTCAAGGCTGCCTCTGGCGCATTTGCAGAACTGCTCAACAATCACTTCAACGGCTGGGAACTGACCGCTTCGGAGCGCGAAGTCGCGCTCTTCGCGATCAAAGGGCTGGACATCGCGCAAATCGCCGAACTCCGGCAGACGAAGTCCGGCACCATCAAGGCGCAACTCAACGCCATCTACCGAAAGGCGAGCGTGTCGGGCCGCCCGCAACTGATCAGCCTGTTCATCGAGGAACTGATGAGCGAACCGCTCGGCTGAGGAAACGCCGTTGCAGTCTCCGCGTTCGACCGGCGTGACGACTGCGCAACGGCACGATCATTGCGGCTCGTACACCTCGCTGGTCACGCCGTAGTACGAACTCCATCCAAACCAGTATGCCACATGACCGGGCACGCGGGCCAGTTGCGTGCCGTCCGGCCCGATCAGCGCGTCCTCCGTGATCGACCATGTCTGGCCGTCGGCGACCAGCGTCTCGTCCGTCTCACCGGACGCAAAGACACGATCGCCCCGCTCATATGCACGCACATCGCGCGTCTGTGCGTTGCCCACCAGCACCAACGATCGCCCCGACAAGGCGTCATTGATCACCGGTTCGGTCAAAAATGCGGAAATCGGCCACGCTTTCTGGGCGGCGACATCGCGTATGCCGAAGACGAAGTCCTTGCGCTGCACGATGCTCTCGTCGTCGACGACGGCCGGAAACATCAGATCGGGGCTGGCGAAGTAGGCGTTGTAGGTGATCCCTTCACGATAATCGCGCCGGAACCCGGTTTCGAGCGACAGAACGGTCGTATCCGGATGGCGGGCGCGCCAGTCGGACCAGCGCGTCACGGTCACGGGCCGCACGTTCAGCCGGATGCCGCTGTCGACCAGCGGACCGGAAACCGGCTCGCCGGTGAACTGGTTCCACAAACTGTCCGTCTGCCGGTCGAACATCAGCTTGTTGGACCGGTACAGAAAGCCCGACGAGCCGAAGACGAACGGTACGTCGCGGCCTTCGACGCCGGTCTCGTAGAGAATCCCCGCGCCGCACAGCGTGCAGTAGGCAAGAGCGACCGGAACGCCACCGATCACGTCGTTGAACATCTCGTGCCAGCCCATGATGCGCAACGGGTAGGCGCGGCTGTCGCCGTTGATCGACACGCCGAAGACCAGATTGTCGTCGCCCATGTAGTCGGCATCCTCGGCGGCGATCATGGTCGGATTGTCGAGCGAGGGGATGCCATCCACGCGCACGCCGCCCCAGACCACTTCTTCAAGGCGGATGCGCATGTTCTCGGGCAGCGAGCGTTCGCCGCCGACAAAGCGCATGAACTGCGGATCGATCCGCTGGAAGACGAACAGCTTGAGTTCACGCATCACGGGATGGGGGACGACATCCGGATTGCGCTCCTGCCACAGCATGGCATCGTCCCATCCGTTGATCGTCTCGCCGGTCAACGCGCTCAATGCCTCGCGCAGCGGCGTATCATCAATCAGGTGCCGCATGGCGATGATCAGCGCGCCGACCGCGTCCTTTGCATCGCGCCTGACCAGTTCATCGAGCGCCGCATGGCGTTCGGGCGTCGGGCCGGCGACGGCGATCCGCAGCAGTTGCTCGTAGTCCCCCGCGCTGACCTCGGCAGGCGCTTCACCGGCATCGGGCGAGGCGTCCTGGGCGATGGCCGGCACGGCGAGACCGCCAATGACGGTCAGGGACGCAACAAGGCGGCGAAGGATGCGGGTCATGGACGGCTCCGGGCATGAGGTGAAGCCAGCCTAGGCGCATCGCATCGCCCGCATAAGGCGCCTCACCGGCTTGTGTTGAGATGTGAAAGCGGCCCTTTGCCGGCGGTTGCAAGCGCCGCGCTTGCACGGCCAACGCTTTTCGGCTAAGGCCGCGCCACCCGTGCGGACACCCTTGGAGGCAGCACGGCGGGCCGCCCGAAGCGGCCGGTGCATTGCACCCATCTCCTATGCCCTCGAAAGGACAAGCCATGAGCGAAGGCTACGTGCTCACGGCC
>CAZSFA010000176.1:0-5662 GCA_964606055.1 uncultured Oceaniradius sp.
ATGTCGAACTCGCTGATCGCCTTGGTGGGGATCGCGCCGCCGCAGGGCTTGATGCGGCCTTGCTTGTCGATCAGCACCACGTCATGGCCCTGGCGCGCCAGATCGTGCGCCGCCGTCGCGCCGGCGGGGCCGCCGCCGACGACAACCACATCATGGACGGTCTCGAACGTCTCGTGGCGGGACATGGTTTTGCCTCCCTTGTTGTCCGGCGCTATTCGGCGGGTTGCAGCGGCACCGGGCCGGTACGGCCGGTCGCGGCGGAACCGCGCACGGCGGCAACGCCGATGCCGGCGGCGATCATGGCCGACAGGATGAACAGGATCGCTTCGCCGGTGAACACGACGGCGAACGCCAGTGCGGTATCGCCGGTCAGCCAGCGCGTGATGTCGATGGCGACCGTTCCCAGGAAGCCGCCAAGGCCGAACGCGATGGCCTGTGCGGCGCCCCAGACACCCATGCGGATGCCCTCGCGCGATTTCATGCCCTGTCCGGCGAGCGTCATCATGGTGCCGATCGCGGCGACCGCGAAAACGCCATTGGCAAAGCCGAGCGCGAAGATGTTGGCTTCGAGCGGCCAGGCGGGGGCGACCGAGGCCGAAAATGCCAGTGCTGCCAGCGCCGCGCCCGAGCCAAGGCAGCCGGTTACGGTGAACATCGTCAAAAGGCCGGGCCGGCGCTTGGCGAACAGGCTGCCGATGATGCCGACAAAGGCCATGCCCAGCAGCACACCGCCGTGCTGTGTGCCCGACAGCGCGGTCGACTGGCCGGGCGTGTAGCCAAAGAGCAGGCCGGCGAACGGCTCGAGAATGAGGTCCTGGGTCTGGTAAGCGAGCATCGAGACGAAGACGAACAGCGTGAAGATGCGTGCGGTCGGATCCTGCCAGACCTCCATGAGCGCTTCGCGGAACGGTGCGTTGGGTTGCGCGCGCCGGTCGACGGCGATCTCGCGTGTGCGCGCCTCGACGCGCCAGACCGCGCCCGCCGCCGCGATAAAGGCGATCGTGCCCGAGATCGCAGTGATGGCGACCAGCCGCGTGTGGCTGTAGGGATCAAGGAAGATCGAGGAGATGATCGCGGTGACCACAATGCCGGCGATCATCATCATCCAGACCAGCGTCGCCGCCGCCGGCCGTCGCCGCGGCGCTGTGCGGCTTGCCAGAAGGGCCAACAGCGAGGTGCCGGACGCGCCGATACCGAACCCGATCAGCGTGAAGGCCACGAATGCGGCGATCATGCCGGCCCAGAAGCTCTGCTCAAACAGGAGCGTCGTGGCCGCGGCCCCCGTTCCGGCGACGGCGAGCAAGGCAAGTCCGCCCAGGATCCACCGCGTGCGGCTGGCGCCGGTGTCCGAGGCATGCCCCCAAAGCGGCCGGCCCAGCTGAACCGCATAGTGCAAACCGACCAGAAGGCCGGGGATGACGGCGGCCATCGCCAGTTCGACCACCATGACCCGGTTCAGTGTCGATGTCGTCAGCACGACGATCGAGCCGAGCGCGGCTTGCACCAGGCCCAACCGAACGATCGACAGCCAACTCAGTCCGCAACTGGCCGAACGCCACAATGCGCGGGTCTGAAACATGGCCGTGCTCCTCCTCAGACCGGTATCTGGGTCGCCGCGCGCAGTCCGAAGGCGGCGATCATCATGCCGGAGACGTAAAGGCCGACGCCGATTGCACTGAACCAGACATCGTATTTGAGCGGATTGCCGACGAAACGGATCATCGCGCCGGCCTGCACGGCGACCAGCAGGGCGATGGCGCCCGCGTGGATCGGCATACCGAGCCAGAACAGAACTGCGATCACGGCCAGTTGCGGCGAGGCCATCACCACCGATGCCAGCAGGGCCGCGCGCCGGGCGCCCAACTGCACCGGCAGGCTGCGCACGCCCATCTGGCGGTCGCCGTCGATGGCCTTGAAATCGTTGATCGTCATGATGCCGTGCGCGCCGATGCCGTAGAGCACGGCGATCGTCAGGATCGGGACGGGAGGCAGCGTGCCGAGCGCGGCCGCCGCCGCCGTCATCCAGGGAAGGCTCTCATAGGCGAAACCGCAGGCGCCGTTGCCCCACCAGCCGTTCTGCTTGAGGCGGACGGGCGGCATGGAATATGCCCAGGCCAGCGCCAGTCCGATGATCGCGGCGACGAAGACCCATGTGCCCAGCACGGCGGCGAGCGCCAGCGAAAGCGCGGTCCAGACCAGCGCGATGTGAAGGCCCCAGCGGCCCGGCATCCGCCCCGAGGGGATCACTCGGTCGGGCTCATTGATCGCATCGACATGGCGGTCGAACCAGTCGTTGATCGCCTGGCTGCCGCCGCAGATCAGCGGGCCGGCAAGGACGATGCCGCCCACGATGTACGGCCAGCGTTCGGGCGAGACCGCGCCGACCGATACCGCCCCGCAGGCAAAGGCCCACATGGGCGGAAACCAGGTGATCGGCTTGAGCAACGCCACCACCGCGCCGGGGCGCGGGACGGCGATGACGGGTTGCGTGGCGGACGGAGCGCTCATGGCCGGAAGGCTAGAGCGGCGACCCCGTTGTGTCAATCTGAATTGACAGTTTCAAGTGTCATCTTTTTGGGCATGATGGCGGAGCGCCTACGCGCCGTCGCTGCCGAAGTCCTCCAGTCCGTGCCGTCGCAGCTTGATGTAGAGGCTCTGCCGCGAAAGCCCGAGCATGTCGGCGGCCGATGCACGGTTGTTGTCGGTCTGCCTGAGGGCAGCCTCGATGCACATCTTCTCGATGACGTCGACGGCCTCGCGGATCAGGTCCTTGAGCGGGACGCGGCCGACAAGTTCGGCAAAGTCGGACGATCCGTCCTGCGCGCCGGGCGAGGGCACGGCGAACTGGCTGTCGCGCCGCGCCGCTTCAGCGATCAGGACGCCGATCCTGTTGCCGTCGTCGCTGGTCGGCTGGCGGGCGGCTGAAACGGCGACCGTCTTGGTGGTCCCCAACTCGTCGCGGATCACGGTCGAAAACTGACGCACCTGACCCTCCTCGCGCACCCGCGACAGCAGCACCTGCAGATCCACGGACGAGGCGCCCAGCCAGTTGTTGAGATTGCGATCGATGACGAGCGACTTGTTGAGCACATGCACCAGGTCGAGGAACTGGTCGTTGACGGCGGTGATGGCGCCCTTCCGGTCGATGATTGCCAGCGCCTCGGGGAAACCGTCCAGCACGCCGGCATCGTCGGCGACGATTTCGGCGTCGGCTTCACGGGCGCGCAACAGCGTCAGCATCAGATTGCTGCGGCCGTTTTCGCGGTAGGGCTCGACGATGCAGGCAACCGGCTCGGCATTGCCGGTCAGGCGCACCGTCACGTCGCGGCGCGTGCCGCCGTGGCGGGCGGCGGCGAGCGCGGCCAGAAGGGCGGGGCGCTCGTCGCGCTCGACCAGCTGCTGGACCGGCCGGCCAACGATCTTGGCGGGCGTCTGGTGCAGCAGGTTGGCGCCGGTCATGTTGACGTCGATGATCGACTGGTCGTCGCCGTCGACGACGACGATCGCCTGGGCGGACTTGTGAAAGATCGTGCGATAGCGGCTCTCGGCCTCGCGGATCTTGCGGTACTCGGCCTCCAGTTCCGACTGGGTGCGGACCAGCTGGCGCTGGATGTCGGACAGCTTGCGCATGTCCTCGCCGAACGCGAACCGCACCGGAAACCCGTCGATCGTCGCGAGCGTGTACTCAACCGGAAGATCGGGCAGGCCCTGCGCGGCGTGGTTGACCTGCCGCCGCCGCGTGGTTCCGGTGCGCGCGTTCTCCTCAAACAGCGCGTCGATCTTTTCGTAGCATTCGGGCGTGACGATATCGCGGAACGGTTGGCCCACCCAGTCGTCGAGGTGATAGGCGTCCAGCGCCGAATCGCGATAGGCGATGTCGACCACCGTTCCGTCTTCGCCGATGGCAAGGGTCACATCAGCGCCGATCGATGCGATCGCCGAGACGGCCTGAGGCTCCACCTCATCGAGCAGCGGCGCGGTATGTTCGAACACGCGATGGTTATGGCGTGCGACTTTGGCTTCCATTAAGAGCTCACGTCGCCGGAGGCGTCATTTTCATTTGCGGCGGAGGCGCGACTGCTGCACCGGTTTGGTCCCGTTGCTTGAGCATTGCTTGCGCTACCGCGAGCGCCCCATAGGTGCTGTCGCACACACAGTCAACGCCCAGCCTCACCAGCCAGCCGCTGTGATCGAGGCTGGCGACCCCGCCGGCGATGATGGCCGGACGCTGGTCGGTCGGGATCTGCTCGATGCGCGTGATGGCGGTGGCCGCGACATCGGCGAGCGCGCCGGTCGACCATGACAGGCAGACAATATCGTAGCCGCCCTCGTCGATTCGTTCGATCATGTCGGCCTGGCTGGAAGGGCAATAAAGGTCCGTCGACCAGCCGCGCGCGCGGAACAGTTCCTCGATGATGCACTGCGCGAACTGGTGTTCCTCGCCCGGCGGAACCGTGACGAGTGCGCTGCCCTGCGCGTGCGGGCGCCAGCGCGCGGTGCTGGCCAGCATGACCTGTCGCAGCGCAAGCTGCAGCCGCCCCATCGCCATGGTGACGTCGAGGAAGCTGCTGGCATCGTTGCACCAGTCATCGCCCAGCGACCGGGCGACCGATTCCAGAAAGGCCAGTTTGAGGGGCAAGGGCGCGGGATGGTCGGCCAGCCAGTCCTGCGGCTTGCGCGGGCGCGCCTTTCTGCCTTCGGCGCCGTTGCCCGAGGTGCGCGCGTCGGCCATGGCGCTGTCGGAATAGAGCGCCTTCTTGAAGCGCGAGACGGCCAGCGGCTGGCTGAGATCATCGAGTGCGGTGTCATGCTCGCCCCGGACCAGCCGGTTCCTGGCCTGTCCGAACACATGGGTGCGAATCATGGTCTGCAGCAGATGGGCACGATGGACGTCATCATGGTCCGGCCGCAGCCGCACCCCGGCGGCGTGTCGCACGCGCATGGCACCGTGCGGCGGCGCGGATGCTGCTGCCTCACCATTGGTGGCCGATCCGGCCACCGTCTTGCGACTGGCTTCATCGGTCATGGTTGTGTCGCGCGCAAGCGCGCTCCCGATCACGCCGGTGCCTGCCGTCTGCGCGACATTGTTCCGGCATTGCGTTGTTGCCAGACCACACAACCCGCAAACGCAATAGTCCGCAAGTCGAAAAAGCCCGGCACGACCGCCGACCCGTGAGGCGTTCGCCCAAAGGCCGACCTCCCACACTATAAGGATGGAACAGCGATCGTCGATTGTAAACCAAAATAAACGTCAATTAAAGTTGACACTCTTTCGGAGGGCTGCTTAGATTTGCCGTGAGAAGCACCAGGGAGGGTGCCGCGGCAACCGCGGCCAGGCCGATGACTGTCAGCCCAGGCAAGACGAGCAGCGTCGTTCTTTACACCGCCGAGGAGCGGGCGCGCCGCGACGCGACACCCTGGACGCTGGTGCAGGGCATTCTGGCGCCGGTCCAGTTCATCGTGTTTCTGGTGAGTCTGGCGCTCATCGTGCGCTATCTTTGGACCGGGCAGGGCCTTCTGGCCGCCGACATCTCGATCGTCGTCAAGACGCTCGTGCTCTATGCGATCATGATCACCGGCGCGATCTGGGAGAAGGTCGTCTTCGGGCGCTACCTGTTTGCGCCGGCCTTCTTCTGGGAAGACGTTTTCTCGATGCTCGTTC
>CAZSFA010000177.1:0-5622 GCA_964606055.1 uncultured Oceaniradius sp.
TCTCGACCATCAGCGGCTCGTCGATATGGGTGCGGCCGGCGGTGTCGAGGATGACCACGTCATGGCCGCCCAGCCGGCCGGCCTGGGCCGCGCGGTTGGCGATCGCCACCGGGTCCTGCCCTTCGATGACCGGCAGCGTGGAAACGCCGGTCTGCTCGCCGAGTTGCCGGAGCTGCTCTTGCGCGGCGGGCCGGCGCGTATCGAGCGAGGCCATCAGGACCTTCTTGCCTTCGCGGTCGGTGAGGCGTTTTGCGATCTTGGCGGTGGTCGTGGTCTTGCCCGAGCCCTGCAGGCCGACCATCATGACGACGACCGGCGCGGGTGCGTTCAGATCGATGGTCTCGGCATCCGAGCCGAGCGTTTCGACGAGTTCGTCATGGACGATCTTGACGACCATCTGGCCGGGCTTGACCGATTTGAGCACGTCGACGCCGACGGCCTTTTCGCGCACGCGCTCGACGAAACCGCGCACCACCTCCAGCGACACATCGGCTTCGATCAGCGCGCGCCGCACCTCGCGCAGCGCGGCGGAGACATCACTCTCCGACAGCGCGCCGCGGCCCGTCAGTCCTGAAAAGATCGACCCAAGGCGGTCCGATAGCGTGTCAAACATGGTCCTGTCCGTGCTCCATCCCGATCATCGACATGGAGGTAATGATCGCGCGCGCCAAACCCAAACGCCAAACCGAAAAGCACCCGAGGGCGCATCGCGCTGTCGGGTGTTGACCTCCGGGATCGGGTCCCGGTCGGCGGCTCGAACCATGAGTTCGTCGCAGATGGCGCGGCGTATGGGGGAAAGGGAAAGGGGAGTCAAGGTTGGCCGTCACCTGTGACCGACCGGCCACACACGCGCGGTGACCTTCAAAGCGCAATGGCCAGTTGGTTTCGGGTTGCGGGATCGGGATCGTATTCAGACTGGGCGATTCACTTCAGTTGGCTGGCTTTCTTCCAATCATGATCGAGGGGACTGCATTGATGTTTGTTCGCAACTGCGCGCTTGGCTTGGCCGCGATCACGCTACTCGCCACGCCGACAATGGCTTCCGACCGCGTCGAACAGGCGCACAATGCGCCGCAGGCGGTTTCGGGCGAACTGTCGATTTGGCTGCAAGGTGTCATTCCGACCGGCACAAGCAACGACGAAGAACCGGATGCGTTTGACGCGCCGTCCTGTTCGGACGAAGGCAGCAGTGATTTCTGCGCCGGTGTTCTGGGACTTGGGGGCTATGCCGGTGTGTCGGTTCCGGTGGGCAGCACGATGTCTGTGATTGCCGACCTGACCATCGACGCCCATTCGGAAACCGATGCGGAGGCATCGGTTCGTGCCGATCATGCGTTCTACGGCGCGATTGGCGTGCATCTGGTCCACGATGCCGGCGACACGCAATGGGGCGTGTTCGGCATCGCGGCTGGCGGCATGAACAATGAAGATGACGACGCAATCGGCCCGGTGTTCGGCGGCGGTGGCGAGGTGCGCTGGCACAACATCTTCGCCCAGGCTGGTGTCCTTCACTATTTTCCCACCGACATCGAAGGCGACGATACGATCGAGACGCTCTACTTCGGTCGGGCCGGCGGCGAACTCGATCTTGGTCCCGGCATGATCGAGGCCAGCCTTGCCGTGGGCGGCGGCGATTTCGACGAGAGTCGCGAGGAGAACGATTCGGCATTGTGGGTGCAGGTCGCGGCCGAGTACGAAATGCCGATCACTGGCTACATCAACGGCTTCGTCGGTTATCAGGGCGACTATGTTCGCGTCGACGATTCATCCGCCGATGCGATCGATCAGACCTTCCTGCATACCGTCCGGGCCGGCCTCACCGTTCCGTTTGGTGCCGAAGGGCTCGCCTTCAAGACGCCGAACTTCCGTGCACCGCTCAGCAGCGCCGGCGAGTTGAACTGACGGCAGGTGGGCGTCAACGACCTGATCGCACCGCGACCCCGGTTGCTCGGCGACCGGGGTCCAATGTCGTACGACTGCCGTTTGGCCCAAGGCCGCCGATGCAGCGCGGGAAGGCCGTCAAGCGCTGGTTCGTCCCCGACGGGACCGGTGCTTCGTTTTGTCGCAGAAGGGCCATACTTTGGTCCAACGATCCCGCTATCCAGCATTAACGCCAATATAAGTGTCATCACGGCCGCACCACTCGGCCGCGACAGAGCATTGTGCTCCGTTTTTGGACATGTTTGTCCACTGCGACGATCCATTGCAAATCGATATCGCTTGACGGGGCAGTCCAAAATCAAACAGGGTCGATCAGGCTCGCCTGTGAGCATGGCTAAACATGGCTATGCTGCCAAGGCGGGTACGAGCATTTGTCTGACAACTCGAACATCGTGAAAATACGAGGTAAATATGAAAAAGACGCTGTTGATTACCGCCCTGGCGGCAACAACCAGCCTGGCCGCCGGCGCAGTCAGCGCCGACACGCTTGAGGAAGTGCGCGAACGCGGCACGCTCAACTGCGGCATCAACACCGGCCTGGTCGGCTTTGCAGCGCCCAACGCGGACGGCGAATGGGAAGGTTTTGACGTTGCGCTGTGCCGCGCCGTCGCCGCCGCCGTGCTCGACGATGCCACCGCGATCGAGTTCGTTTCGCTGACCACCCGCAACCGGTTCACCGCGCTGGCCGCGGGCGAGATCGACATGCTCTCGCGCAACACCACGTGGACCTACTCGCGCGATACCGACCTGAACTTCGAGTTCGCCGGCATCAACTTCTATGACGGTCAGGGCTTCATCGCCACGACCGAGCTGGGCGTTGCATCGGCAACCGAACTGGACGGCGCGACCGTGTGCGTGCAGACCGGCACGACCACCGAACTGAACCTTGCCGACTTCTTCCGGGTGAACGGTCTGACCTACGAGACCGTGCCGATCGAGACCAACGCCGAAGCGCAGCAGCAGTATCTGGCCGGCGCCTGCGACGTCTACACGACCGACCGTTCGGGCCTGGCCGCCACGCGCGCCGCGTTCGAAACGCCGACCGATCACGTGATCCTGCCCGAGACGATCTCCAAGGAGCCGCTCGGCCCGGTGGTGCGCCATGGCGACAACAACTGGGGCGACATCGTGCGCTGGACGCTGAACGCGCTGATCGCGGCCGAAGAGCTCGGAATCACATCCGAGAACGTGGCTGAACTGGCCGCCGCGCCGACCGACAATCCCGAGATCAACCGCCTGCTCGGCACCGAAGGCGAACTGGGCGCAATGATGGGCCTCGACCAGGATTGGGCCGTGCGCGCGATCTCGGTCAATGGCAATTACGGCGAAATCTTCGCCGCCACGATCGGCGAAGACACCGCCGTCGGCCTGCCGCGCGGCCTGAACGGCCAGTGGACCGAAGGCGGCCTGCTTTACTCGCCGCCATTCCGCTAAGAGCGGGGGTTTTTCGGGGCGCGGTTGATCCGCGCCCCGATTTTTTTCGTTGATCAGATTGGCATTGCCAGTTCCCGCGCCGCTTCCGTTTTGGGTCCACGCCGCCGGGGTGATTTGAGGATTTTTCATGGCGACAGTGACCAGCGCCCCGCCACCGCCGCGCTTTCACGCCTCGATGCTGATCTATGATCGGCGCTATCGGTCGTACACATTCCAGTTCATCGCGCTGCTCGTCCTGATCGGGCTGATGGCCTTTCTTGGCTGGAACCTGGTGCGCAACCTCGAAGCGCTCGGCCAGGACATCTCCTGGGGCTTTCTGGGACAGCCCTCGCACTACGACATCAACCAGCGGCCGATTCCCTATTCCAGCCAGGACACGCATTTCCGCGCCTCCATCGTCGGCGTTCTCAACACGCTGATCGTCTCGTTTCTGGCCTGCGCGACGGCGACCGTGCTCGGTGTCGCGGCGGGCGTGTTGCGGCTGTCCAACAACTGGCTCGTGGCACGGCTGATGTCGTTCTACGTTGAGATCTTCCGCAACGTGCCGGTGCTGATCTGGATCCTGATCATCTTCTTCGTCATGATCGCGGTGCTGCCGACACCGCGCGCCTTTCGCGGCGATGAACCGGAAGCCTCGATGCTGTTGGGCGCGGTCGCCTTCACCAATCGCGGCATTTACATTCCGGCGCCGGTCTGGGGCGCGGGCAGCGGCATCGTCCTGTCCGTGCTGGGCCTGTCGGTGGTCGCGGCGATCGCCTATCGGCGCTATGCGCGCAAGCTGCTCTACGACACGGGCACGCTGTTGCCGATGCTGTGGCCGACGATCGCCATCGTGATCGTGCCGGCGCTTGCGGCGCAATGGGTGCTCGGCAGCCCGGTCACGTTCGACTATCCCGAACTGCGCGGACTCAACTTCCAGGGCGGGTTCCACCTGCGCGGTTCGCTGGTGGCGTTGTGGTTCGCGCTGGCCATCTACACCGGCGCGTTCATCGCCGAGAACGTGAGGGCCGGCATTCAGGCCGTGCCGCGCGGCCAGACCGAGGCAGCGGCATCGCTCGGCCTGCGCCCGGACCGGATCATGAACCTGATCATCCTGCCGCAGGCGCTGCGGGTGATCATCCCGCCGCTGATCTCGCAATACCTGAACATCACCAAGAACAGTTCGCTTGCCATCGCTGTCGGCTACATGGACATCACCGGCACGCTCGGCGGGATCACGCTCAACCAGACCGGCCGCGCCATCGAGGCGATCCTGCTGTTGATGCTGTTCTACCTGACGATCTCGCTTGCGATCTCGGCGGTCATGAACGTCTACAACCGCGCCGTCGCGATCAAGGAGCGCTGAGATGTCGGACGCGCTCGCACAACCGCCCGCCGCGCAGACCGGCGCCGCCTTTGTCCGCCACGAGACGATCGGTCCGTCGCCGCCGCCGATGGTGGCCGGTGGTGTTGGCCGATGGGTCCAGGAGAACCTGTTCTCCTCGTACTGGAACGGCGCGCTGACGATCGCCTCGCTCGCTGCCATCTACTGGGTGGTCACCGAGACCATGCCGTGGTTCCTCAACGCGGTGTGGGACGCGCCGAGCCTGACCGCCTGCCGCGAGATCCTGCAGGGCGAGACGGGTGCCTGCTTTGCGGTGCTCGCCGAACGCTGGAACCAGCTTCTGTTCGGCTTCCAGTATCCGCAGGCCGAGTATTGGCGACCGACGCTGGCGCTGGTGCTCTTGTTCGTCGCCCTTGCGCCGGTGCTGTTCCCCAGGGCGCCGCGCCGGCTCTTGGTGTTCTCGGCGCTCTATCCGTTTCTCGCCTACTGGCTGATCTGGGGCGGGTCGGTCTGGACGCCGGTCTTTGCGCTTGTCGGCCTGCTTGCGGGCTATCTGGTCTATGCGCGGCTGCTGCCGCAATCGTTCGCCATGGCGGTTGCCGGCGCGACCGTCACCGCGCTCGCGGTGTGGACCCTCAGCCGGGCGGTGATCGACCCGCTGACCGCGCTGGCGCCGATCACGCTGGTCGCCGTGCCCTCGCGCGAGATGGGCGGTTTCATGCTCAACATGATGCTGGGCACGGTGTGCGTTTCGCTGTCGCTGCCGTTCGGCATCCTGCTGGCGCTGGGGCGACAGAGTTCGATGCCGATCATCCGCTGGATGTGCATCCTGTTCATCGAGTTCATTCGCGGGGTGCCGCTGATCACGCTGCTGTTCGTGGCCAATGTCGTGCTCGCCTATTTCCTGCCGCCGGGCACCACGT
>CAZSFA010000178.1:0-5613 GCA_964606055.1 uncultured Oceaniradius sp.
AGGTGTCGGGGCCGTTCACCATGATGTCGGCGATGTCGTCGCGCGCCAGCAGCGGTTCGAGCGGGCCGTAACCGAGCACGTCGTTGCAGATGTCCTCGAGCAGTTCCTCCTGCTCGGCGATCGACATCGCGTAGTTCTTGATCGCGATGATGTCGTTGACGATGTCGCGGATTTCCTCGCGCGCACTGTCACCGTCGAGCTTGGCGAGCTGGGACAGATCGATGGTTTCGATCAGCGCCGAGAAGACCTGGGTCTTGGTGTCGTAGTAGGACTCATTGCGCGGCGAGCGCGCGCGCACCGGCGGCGCGGGCTGCGGCGGGCTGGGCGCGGGCTCGGGCTTGGGCTCGATCGGCTGGGGGGTCGCGGCCTCGGCCGACGGCGGCGTTGGCGCCAGCGTGCGCGGCGGCGGTGGTGCCACGGCACCGCCCGACGGCGTTCCGGCTGGTCCGGTTGACCCTCTCTTGCCGAACATGGCTCTGCCTTTCCTGCCTTACTTCTTCTTCAACCGGGCCAGAATGCCCTGTAGGCCGGGCTTGGTCTTTGGCGCGACCGCCGTGCGACCGGTGACGACATGCGCCAGTTCGGACAGGATGGCGACGATGGCGTGGCCGGCATCGGTCTCGGCGAGCATACGGCCCGAATTGGCGGCGCTGCCGAACAGTTGCGCGTCGAACGGGATGACGGCGGCCGGCTGGAGTTCCAGCGGGTCGGCGAAATCGCCGGCGGAAATCTCCGGGCGCTTGGGCATGCCGACCTGGTTGAGCACCAAGCGCGGCGAGGAATCGTTCGGCCGCAGATTGCGCAGGGTATCGATCAGGTTCTTGGTGTTGCGCAGGCTTGCAAGCTCGGGCTCGGCGACGATGACGACCTCGTCGGCCCGGCTGAGCGTGGTCTTGATCCAGCCGTTCCAGACGTGCGGGACATCAAGCATCACCACCGGTGCCGTGCGCTGCGCGATTTCGATGAGCTGGCTGAACGCTTCGGCATCGAAATCATAGACCTTGTCCAGCATCGATGGCGCGGCCAGAAGCGCCAAATGCTCGGCGCAGTTGGTCAGCAGGCGGTCCAGATAGACCTCGTCGAGCCGATCCGGCGAGAACACGGCCTCGGCGATGCCCTGCGCCGGATCCTGATCGAAGTTGATGTTGGCCGTGCCGAACGGCAAATCCATGTCGGCAACGAGCACTTCGCTTTCAAACAGCGTCGAGATCGCCCAGGACACGTTGTGCGCCAGCGTGGAGGCGCCGACGCCGCCCTTGGCGCCGATGAAGGCGATCGTCCTGCCGAGCGGATCGGCGTCAGGGTCGACGAACAGGCTCGAAATGACGTTCATCAGTTCAGCTATGGCGACCGGGGCGACCATGTATTCGGAGATGCCCGAGCGGATCAGATCGCGGTACAGCGAGACATCGTTGTGATGGCCGATGATGACCACGCGCGTGGTCGGATCGCACACTTCGGCCAGATCGGCCAGTTGGGCCATCAGTTCGGACGGCGAGCAGGTCACCTCGACGAAGATCAGATTGGGCGTCGGCGCCGACTGGTAGAACTCGATCGCGGCGCTGATGCCACCCATGTAGACCCGGGTCTGGGCCTTGGCCATGCGCCGGTCATCGGACATCCGCTCGACGGTGGAGGCAATCGCCTGGGTTTCGCAGAACGCCTGCACCGATATGCGGGGCACGGGGCGCACTTCCTGAATGCGTGCCGCATCGTCCGGTGTGACCTGCGGCGCCGGTTCGGCGTTGTGATGAGCAAGGGCTGGTTCGGACATGGTGGGTTGTTCCGCCTTCGGATCAGAATTGGATTTCGCCGCTCGGCGCCGAACGGGGCCCGCCTTGATACCCGTCGATGACGGTGCTGCGCTGGATGGCATCGATCGGGCTCATCTTGCGCGGCCCCAGCAGGTCACCGGGGTTCTCGATCATCGCGGCGACATTGCTCTGCGTCGAACAGCCGAAATCGGCGTGGTGCTGGTTGCCCCTGGTGTTGCCCACATCGCCGGGCCTCTGGCCGCATGGCTTGGGCGTCGAGGCGGTCAGGCCGACAAACGACAACCGTACGGCGGCTGACGCGCCGTGCTGGCTTGCATCGTAACTCAGCACGGCGATATCGCCGCTGCTCACGCCACCTTCCTCGATCGCGGCGATGATGTCGCCGCGCACGCGGGCTACCGCGTGCATGTTTTGCGATCCGGCCGGCTCGAGCATTTGAAGAACGCCGGTGCCCGAGCGGCGGAAGGTGCTGGCGAACGCGGCGATGTTGCTGCGCTGTGCCGGGTTGAGCGAGCGCGCGCCCGATGCCACCGGGATATCCAGCGTCTGCTCGCGTTCGGCCACGACGATCGGGTGATTGGCGCGGTGATCGATCGGGATCGAGCCCACGGCCATGGAATCGGGCGCAGTCGTGCCGCATCCGACCAGCAGCGTGGCGCCGACAAGCAACCCGGTCGCGGAGGTGATGAGATGGGCGGACATGGGAGCTGTCTCCGGTTACTTGTAGATGAAGCCGACGGCACCGTGATAGTCGCCCTGCGGAAGAGGGTTGTCGGCGCTGCCGTAGATCCGGTTGAAACGGCCGAACAGGAAGGCCTCGACGTCTCCGGGCGGCGCGAAGTTGTCGGTCGGCCGGCTGAGGTCGCTGACTGCCGTCGGCCGTACCAGATAAGGCGTGACCAGGATGACAAGTTCGGTTTCGTTGCGGATGTAGTCGCGGCTGCGGAACAGCGTGCCAAGGATCGGAACCTTGGACAGGCCGGGGAAGCCGGATGCGACCTGGCGGACATCGTCGCGCAGCAGGCCGGCTATCATCATCGAACCGCCGGACGGCAGTTCGACCGTCGTGTCGGCAAGACGTTTGCGCAGGGACAGGATGCTGGTGTTGCCGGCCAGACCCGGAATGGAGCCTTCCGATGTGGGTTCGGAAACCGATGTCCGGATCTTCAGGCTGATCCGGCCCGGCGACAGAACGATCGGCGTGAACTCCAGCCCGACGCCATACTCGATCTGGCGGAAGTTGATCGTGATCTGATCGGTATCGGGATCGACGGTGGATCCGTTGACGATGTTGTATTCGCCGCCGGCGCGGAAGACCGCCGTTTCGCCCGAAATGGCGGTGAGCGTGGGCTCGGCGAGCGTCTTCATCACGCCAGCCTCTTCCATGGCGCGGAACTGCGCGCTGAAGTTGATGTTGCCGGGCGATCCGGCGATGCCCAGTCCAGTCGAGGCGATCTGCTTGCCCAGCGCGCCCAAACTGCCGCTGCTCGCACCGGAGAAGGTGTAGTCGCCGGTCGAGAAGTTGAACGAACTGATCGTCGTGCCAAGCTGCTTCATCACCGAGCGCTGGATCTCCGCGACCACGACCTTGACCATCACCTGGTCGCCGCCAACGATGTCCAGAAGGTTGACGATCTGGCTCTCGCCAAGCTGGCCGAAGAAGAAGCCGGTCCCGCGCTCGGTGGCATCGCCGCCCTTGACGAAGATCTCGGCCAGTTGGGCGGCCTTTGCCGCGTCCTGCGGCGTCTGGACCGATCCGGTCAGCACGATGTTGTCGTTGATGATCTCGGACGTGATGTCCGAGCCGGGAATGAACCGCGCCAGATAGCGATCGAGACCCGCAACGTCGCGCTCGACGCGCAGATCAATGCTGACAAGCTGGTTGCCGTTGCGGTCGAAGACGAAGATGTTGGTCTCGCCCACTTTCTTGCCGAACAGGTAGATGCGCCGCGCGCTGCGCGACACCGCATCGGCAACTTCAGGGTTGGCCACCAGAATGTCGTGCGCGTCGGCCGGCAGATCGAGCACCAGCGACTTGTCGAGGCCCAGCGAAATCCGCTCGGCCTGGCCGCGGCTCTGACCGACCGCGATGACGCCCTGCGCCTGCGCGTCGGAGACGCCGGCGCCGACCAGCGGCATGTCCGGCGCAGCCAGCACCGCACTTGCGGCAAGGGCGATGGCGGCGCCGCGTGCGAGGGCGCGCCTGCTGCCGGTCCGTCGTTCTGCCCACTTGCGGGCGATCGTTTCAACGTGAAGAGATGTCATTGCCCTGCCACCGTTCTCTGGCCGCGCTTGATAAGGGTGATGGTACCGCCGGGCCCGTCGCCGATCAGATGATCGGCCGATCGTTCGGCGTCGGCGGGATCAACGTCCTGAACCGAGCGCAAGGCCAGCGTCAGCCTGTCGGCCATCTGCTGGGCGACGGTGATGATCTCGGCCTGGCGCGGCGTCAGTTCCAGCGTTGCGGTCTGGCCGACCACCGAAACCGCATTGCCCTCCTCGTCCTCGATTTCGCGGATTGTCTGGTCGATGGCGAGGACGCGAATGTTGTTGAGGATCGTCTCGGTGACGAAGCCATCGGTGTTGCGCGCGCGGGTGGTCATGATGACGTCGACATAGTCGTCGGGCAGGATGAAACCGCCGGCGGCGGTGTCGGCGGCGATCGTCGTTGCCACGGCGCGTTTGCCCGAGGGCAGGATCGAGGCCATGAAGCTCTGGTCGGCGCCGAGCAGCTTGATCGGCCGGATCGGCTCGCCCTGGGCGATCGTCGAGCGGACGACGGATGCGGCGAGCTCCTCGATGGCGTCGGGCCGGCTTGAGCGGGTGATGAAGTCGGCCGACAGCGAGTCGGTCGGCCATTTCTGCCAGCGCAGCTGGCTGTCGATGCGGGTTCCGGTGGTCAGGGTTTCCCGTGCGACCAGCACCTCGTCGAGTTCAACGGCCGGTTCCGGCACGATCAGTTGGGCCGGCTGAATGGGGTCCGAACCCATCATGTTCATGGCCAGATAGCCCGCGCCGCCGGCGGCCAGCACCGCGACCATGAGAATTATCGTACGCATCGACATGGGCACACCCGATCATCTGACGACACAATTCGTCCGGGGCGCATCATCGTGGGGCAATCGTGTAATTATAGTTAACAGGTTCGATAGGCTTATCGTTAACGGGCCGTGAACGCGCGCGACCGCGCCAAAGTTGCGCCGGATTGCATCACAGCGCGTACGAAAGCGCCCAGATCATCGCAGGCGATTGCGGATATGCCGCAAGCCCGCCGATCGCCAGGGCGATGCCGTAGGGGATGTCCTTCTCGTCGACCAGACGCCGCAGGACACGCACCTCACCGGCATAGGTCGCCAGCGCCGAGCGGCGGAAGACGATCAGCACCAATGTCAGAACGCCGCCGGCGAGGGTCGCAAACAACAGGTAGTCCATCAGCGCCGGGCCGAACCCCATCCAGAGCGCGGTCGACGCAAGTAGCTTGGCATCGCCGCCGCCCATGGCGCCGACCGCGAACAGCGCGAAGGTGATCGCAAGCACGAGCGCGAACGCGGCCAGGTGCCAGCCCAGATCGGCCCAGCCCAGACCGATGAACGGCGCCACCGCGAAAAACGCGACGATGAGCAACACCGACACGCGGTTGGCGATCGTCATGGTGAACATGTCCGAAAGCGCCGCATAGATCATGGCGAACGGAAAGACGACGAAAACGATGGCTTGGATCATTGTGGTGCGGTCCGGCCTGGCTGACGCGCCGACCCTAGCACACACGCGTTAACACAAGCTGAGCCGCGGATGCCGCCTGGCGATGCAAGCGCCGACGACGAAAAGGCCCGCTCCC
>CAZSFA010000179.1:0-5594 GCA_964606055.1 uncultured Oceaniradius sp.
GAATTGCGAGACTTCCATCCCGTCGCACCAGACCTCCCAACCAAGGCCCCAGGCGCCCAGCGTCGGGCTTTCCCAATCGTCCTCGACAAAGCGGATGTCGTGCAGGAGCGGGTCGATGCCGATGGCGCGCAGGGAGCCGAGATACAGCTCCTGCAGGTCGGGCGGCGAGGGTTTGAGCAGCACCTGATACTGGTAATAATGCTGAAGGCGGTTGGGGTTCTCGCCGTAGCGGCCATCGGTCGGCCGCCGCGATGGCTGCACATAGCCCACCTTCCACGGCCTGGGGCCGAGCGCGCGCAGCGTGGTCGCCGGGTGAAAGGTGCCCGCGCCCACCTCCATGTCATAGGGCTGCAGGATCGCGCAGCCCTGCCGCGCCCAATAGTCCTGCAAGGCGAACATCAGCCCCTGAAACGAACGGGACGGGTGCATGGGATCGAGCGGCGCTGCGTGGGTCATCGGTCCTGGATCGGAAGGAGCATCGGCGGCGCTTGCGTTCGCACGGGCGGGGCGGACGGTCAAGCGGCGCGAGGCCGGCGACGGGGCCGTTGCAAATCGGCACGCCGGCATGGCACCGGCGTGACAATTCAATAACCATCGGAAAAGACAAGTTTTCTTAACCGCGTTCCTTAGCGCTTGCTTGCCGGCCCCATGTTATCTTGGCCGCATCGAGGCGCGGTACAAACGCCCGATACTGACAGGGACAGAGCACCGTCAGAGGCCAAAAAGGTCCGGCGGCTCTCGGGATGACAGGCGAGGCGTCAATCATGGTCGGAAGTGCGCAACCAAACTGGGCCGGGCAGCATTTTCGCCTCGATCCGGGCCGGCTTCCGCAACAGGTGAGCTATGCGGACGGCGATGGCGAGACGCTGGTGACCATCGACCACAACGGCGCCACCATCCGGCGCATGCAATCGCGCACCTGTGCGCCCACCAATGTGACACTGCCGGCACGATTGTTTCGCGGCGTCGTGGCGCGGGCCACCGAAACCGGCCCCGAAAGCGCGCTGGTCACGCTCGAACTGATGCATGACGACCCGGCGCTGACCGTGCCGCTGACCGTCAACCACGACCTTTATGCGGTCGCCCGCGACTGGCAGGCATGGTCGGACCTTCTGGATCTGCCGATGATGATGGTCGAGGCCGACGGCATCGCCCGCACGCTCGAAGACAGTGCCCGCGCGGTGATCATGAACGGCAGCCACGAGCGGCGGCACCATGCGATGTTCACCGAGCGACGGCCGCGTTTCCTTGCCCGGCGCCGACTGGGCAATCTGGGTGTGCGGCTGCGGGTCGACGGAGACGAGATCATCGCCCGCGACGAGCGCTAGCGCCTTTCAGGCTAGATCACGTTGGCGACCGAGGCGGCGACAAGCCCGGCCAGGATCATCCAGCCGACCGTTCCGTTCGACCGAAACAGCTCAAGGCATTGATCGGCATTGTCGATGTCGAGCACGCGGATCTGGTTGGCCATGTGCGCGGCGGCTGCCGCAAGCCCCAGATAGGCGACCATCGGCACCTGAACCATGGCGAATGCGGTCGCGATCAGCGCCACCATCGCGCCATACAGGATCAGCAGCGCCGGCTTGGTCCGGTCGCCGAACAGGCGCGCGGTCGAACGCACGCCGATCAGTGCATCGTCCTCGGTGTCCTGATGGGCGTAGATCGTGTCGTAGCCGATCGTCCACAGGACGCACGCCGCATAGAGCAGCAGGGCCGGCGCGGCGAGCGCGCCATGCACCGCCGCCCAGCCCATCAGCGCCCCCCACGAGAAGGCAAGGCCGAGGAACAGTTGCGGCCAGTCGGTGAACCGCTTCGCAAACGGGTAGATCGCCACGATGGCCAGCGAGGCGATGCCCAACCCGATCGCGAACCCGTTGAACTGGATGAGCACGACAAAGCCGACCAGTGCCTGGGCGATGACGAACAGCTGCGCCTGCCGGCGCGTGACCTGACCCGATGGCAGCGGCCGCGAGCGGGTGCGCGCCACGCGATCGTCGATGTCGTGATCGACCAGATCGTTGTAGGCGCAGCCCGCGCCGCGCATGGCGATCGCGCCGACCAGGAACAGCGCCATGTGCCAGGGATCGGGAAACTGCAGCCAGGCCGGCAGCACCGGCCCGCCATGGCCGAACGGGGCGAGCGCGGCGCCCCACCAGCACGGCCACAGAAGCAGCCACCAGCCGATCGGCCGGTCCCAGCGCGCCAGTTGCGCATAGGGCCAGGCCGCACGCGGCAGCGCGGCGTAGACCCAATGGCCGCTCGGCGCGTCGGCAACGCGCCCCTGGCGCTGCTTGGACTGGACGTCTTGCATGGTGCTGCGTGCTCGCAACCCTGTGCGCAAAGGTCAAGCGCCAGATCGTCGCCTTGACCGGCCGGCGCGAGGGGCTTAGCGCCGCATTGGGCGATCTTTGGGCCAACCGGGAGCGAAAGGGCGGGACATGCGCGTGCTGTTGATCGGATCGGGCGGGCGCGAGCACGCGCTTGCGCTGCGGCTCAGCCAGTCGCCCCGTCTGGAGGCATTGATCTGCGCGCCGGGCAATCCGGGCACGGCGGCGATCGCGACCAATGCGGTGATCGATGTGGCGGATCACACCGCCGTCGCCGATTTCTGCCGCCTGCAAGGCATCGATCTGGTCGTCGTTGGCCCGGAAGTGCCGCTGGTCGCCGGACTTGCCGATGATCTGCGTGATGCCGGCATTGCCGTGTTCGGGCCATCGGCAGCGGCGGCACGGCTGGAAGGCTCGAAAGGGTTCACCAAGGATCTGTGCGCCCGTCACGGCATACCGACGGCCGCCTATCGCAGGTTCGACGAACCCGAAGCGGCCAAGGCCCATGTGCGCGACCAGGGCGCGCCGATCGTCATCAAGGCCGACGGGCTTGCGGCGGGCAAAGGCGTGACCGTCGCGGCCGACCTCGAGGCCGCGCTGGCGGCGATCGACGCCTGCTTTGACGGCACCCATGGCGGCGCGGGCGCCGAAGTCGTCATCGAAGAGTGCCTTGAAGGCGAGGAGGTGAGCTTCTTCTGCCTGTGCGACGGCCAGACCGCCCTGCCCTTTGGTTCGGCGCAGGACCACAAGCGCGTCGGCGAAGGCGATACCGGCCCCAACACCGGCGGCATGGGCGCCTACGCGCCCGCGCCGGTCTTCGACGCCGCCCTGCAGGCGCAGGTGATGGCGCAGATCATCGCGCCGACGCTCACCGGCATGGCGGAGATGGGCGCGCCGTTTTCCGGGGTGCTCTATGCCGGGCTGATGCTGACCGCCGAAGGCCCCAAGCTGATCGAATACAATGTCCGGTTCGGCGATCCCGAATGCCAGGTGCTGATGGCACGCCTCGATTGCGATCTGCTGCCGCTGCTCATGGCGGCAGCGACCGGCACTCTGGCGGGCATGGATGTGCGATGGCGCAACGAGGCAGCGCTCGTCGTTGTCATGTGCGCGCCCGGATACCCGCAGGCGCCCCGGACCGGATCGGTGATCGGCGGCGTCGAGGCGGCCGCCGCGCGCGACAAGACGTTCGTCTTCCACGCCGGCACCGCACACCGCGACGGCAAACTGATCGCCAATGGCGGCCGCGTGCTCAATCTGGTCGGGTCGGGCGCGACCGTCATCGAAGCGCAGGCGCGGGCCTATGCCGCCATGGCGGCACTCGACTGGCCGGAGGGATTTGCCCGGTCCGACATCGGCTGGCGGGCGGTCGAACGCGAACAGTCAGCCAACTGACATTGAAAGCGCGGCGCGGCCGTTGATCAGCGCGTCGGCCTGCGGCGTGAACCCTTCGCCGGCGTGCAGCACGACGGCCGGAAGCATGGCGACGCGCGCACGGCTGCCCTTGACGCCGGAGACCAGAATGCGAATGGCCGGCTTGTCGGCATGGGGATGAACCGGGCGCAGGGCGACCGCGCCGAAACGGCCCTCCATCGCTGCCAGGATCACCGCCAGCATGTCGGGCCTTGCGATCATCGCAAACCGTCCGCCCGAACAGGCGATGGCAGCGGCCGTCTTGATCCATGCGGCGAGCGTTTCGCGGTCGATGACATGGGCCTCGGCCTTGCCGGGGTCCGGCGTCTGGCGGTCGCGGGCATCGTTGAAGGGCGGATTGGCGATCACCGCGTCGAAGCGGTTCGGCGTCAGCCCGGCCGCCGCGCGCGCCGCGCCATCGCGCGTCACATCGGCCTGCAGGGTTCGCGCCCGGCCCGCGACCTCGGCATTTTGCGGCAGGGCGAGGCTGGCACGCGCGCAGGCCAGCATCAGCGGGTCGCGTTCGACCATCAGCGCATGGGACTGCCGGCACCGCGACAGAACGGCCAGCGCGGCCGCGCCCGCGCCGGCGCCCAGATCGGCCAGTTCACCGGCAAAGCCGCCATCGACGCACGCCGCCAGCAGCATGGCATCGAGACCGGCGCGATGGTGCCCGCGTTCGGGCTGAACCAGATGAAACGCGCCCCGGTGAAAGGCGTCGGTGGTGGTGGCAACGCCGGCGAGCGGATCAGCCGCGCAGTTCATCGGCCAGGCCCGCATCGCGCATGATGCGCCGCGCCTGATCGATCCGGTCGGACTCGACCAGGATGCGGCGCGGGATCGCACCGATCGACCCTTCCAGGATCGACATGTACTGATCGGCGATCATCACGCCGATGCCGGCGTCGCGCATGAGCGATTCGACAAAGGACAGCGTGACCGGATTGTTCGATCGCATCAGCTCTTCCATGCCGACCCGTTACGCCTTTGTTCGGGCGCCGGCAAGAAGGGCACGTTCAAGGCTGCGCGAGCGGGCCGGTGCGCGCCATTTCGCCGCTTGCCGCGCGGCGGTCCGCGCCATAGTTTGCGCGCCAACGCGGGGAGACATTTCTTGGGCGTCGCAGTTCCAATCGAGGCACCGGCCGGCAGCGGCATTGATCCGTTGATCGCGCTGACGCGACCGGGCATGGACCGGGTCAATGCGCTGATCCTCAAAAAGGCGGGATCGGACGTTGCCATGATCCCCGAGGTCGCCAACCATCTGATCAGTTCGGGCGGCAAGCGCCTGCGACCGATGCTGACGATCGCGGCCGCCGAGATGTTCGGCTATCGCGGCGAAGGCCACATCCAGCTGGCGGCCAGCGTCGAGTTCATGCACACCGCCACGCTGCTGCACGACGATGTGGTCGATGAAAGCGACCGGCGCCGGGCCAAGCCGACCGCGCGCATGATCTGGGGCAACCAGGCCAGCGTGCTGGTCGGCGACTTCCTGCTCGGACAGGCGTTCCGGATGATGGTCGATGTCGGCTCGATGGACGCGCTCGATGTGTTGTCGACGGCCTCGACGATCATCGCCGAGGGCGAGGTGATGCAGCTTGCCGCCGCGCAGAGCCTTGCCACCACCGAAGACGACTACATGGCGATCATCCGGTCCAAGACGGCGGCGCTGTTTCTGGCGGCCGCAGAGGTCGGGCCGATCGTTGCCGGCACCGGCGACCGCGAGCGGGCGGCGTTGCGCGACTACGGCCTCAATCTGGGCCTTGCCTTCCAGCTGGTCGACGACGTTCTCGATTATGGCGGCAATGCGGGTGCGCTCGGCAAGAATGTCGGCGACGACTTCCGCGAGGGCAAGAT
>CAZSFA010000180.1:0-5531 GCA_964606055.1 uncultured Oceaniradius sp.
GACCTGATCGTACAAGGCGCCGAGCCGCTGTTCTTCCTCGACTATTTTGCAACCTCACGGCTGCGGGTCGACGAAGCCGCGCAGGTCGTGTCCGGCATTGCAACGGGTTGCCGGGATGCCGGTTGCGCCCTGATCGGCGGCGAGACGGCGGAAATGCCCGGACTTTACGCGTCGGGCGACTATGATCTTGCCGGGTTTGCGGTCGGGGCAGCCGAGCGTGGAGGCCTGTTGCCACGGGCCGACCTTGAGCAAGGTGACGTGCTGCTCGGTCTCGCATCGGCCGGGCTTCATTCCAACGGCTTTTCGCTGGTGCGCCGCGTCAGCGAGCGAGCCGGCCTGACCCATGCCGATCCTGCACCTTTCGCCGCCGGCCGCACGCTTGGCGACGCGCTGCTTGATCCGACCCGGATCTATGTGCGGCCGGTTCTGGCCGCGATACGGCAAACGGGGGCGGTCAAGGCGCTGGCGCACATCACCGGCGGCGGCATCGTCGAGAACCTGCCGCGCGTCCTGCCCGCGACGCTATCGGCGCGCGTCGACCTGTCCGCCTTGGCCCCGCAGCCGGTGTTCGGTTGGCTGGCGGACGCCGGTGGCATCGCAGTCG
The DNA here is from genome assembly GCA_964606055.1 of uncultured Oceaniradius sp. Classification (GTDB taxonomy): domain Bacteria; phylum Pseudomonadota; class Alphaproteobacteria; order Rhizobiales; family Rhizobiaceae; genus Roseitalea. The sequence continues at coordinate 605 of CAZSFA010000180.1, forward strand.
ATGAAATGCTGCGCACGTTCAACTGCGGCGTCGGCATGGTCGTGGTCGTCCCCGCCGATCATGCGCGCGCCGTCGCCGATGTGTTGCGCGCCCACGGCGAGACCGTCCTGCCGCTCGGGCATCTCGAAGCCGGGTCGGGCGCGGTCGTGTTCGACGGTGCGCTGAAGCTGTGACCGATCCACGCCGATGGCGTGTCGCCGTCATGATATCGGGCCGCGGATCGAACATGATGGCATTGGCCGATGCCTGCGCCCGCGCCGATTTCCCGGCTCGGATCGTCGGGGTGATCAGCGACCGCACCGATGCGGGCGGCCTTGCGCTGGCGCGCAACCGCGCCATTGCCACGGCTGCGCTGCCCAAGTCCGATTTTGCCGACAAGCGAAGCCATGAGGCGGCGATCGACGCGCAATTGCGCGATTGGGATACCGAGATCGTCTGCCTTGCCGGCTTCATGCGGCTTCTGACCGCCGACTTCCTCGCGCCCTGGACGGGCCGCATCATCAACATCCACCCCTCCCTTCTGCCCCGCCACAAGGGGCTGCAAACCCATGCGCGCGCGCTTGCGGCGGGCGATGCCGAGCACGGCGCCTCGGTTCATCACGTGACGGCCGGCGTGGACGAAGGCCCGGTCATCGTGCAGGCGCAGGTGCCGGTTCTGGCGGAGGACACCGAGGATTCGCTTGCGGCAAGGATCCTTCCGGTCGAGCACCGCCTCTACCCCGAGGGGCTGCGGATGCTGATCGATGCGCTTGAACGCAACGTTGCCGATCGGTGACACGGTGACCAAATCTGCGTTGCGCGCTTGTGCGCCCCGCAAGCAGCTTGATAAGAGTTGGCGTCGCTGCCGCAACCGGGGTTTGCCATGCTGTTCCGATCACTGATCGCCATCGCCGTCGCCGGGATTGTCGCCCTGCCGGTCGCATCGTCCGCCGCCGACCGCCACACCGGCTACCAATCCCATGTGAGCGGCATCGCAACGCCGCACTGCGAGGACCCCAAGGTCCAGTCGCGCATCGTTTCGGGCTTCCGCCACAAGGCGCGCAACGAGTTGCATCGCCCCGACCTGGGCATCGCACAGATCGTGCACATCCATCAGAACCGCTTCGAGCCGCAGAAGCACGTTGACACGTTCACCGTGCCGCGCCGCTACTGCAAAGGCACGGCGATGCTGACAAACGGCGATCACCGAACGGTCTGGTATCTGATCGAGGGCGGCGCCGGCTTTGCGACGATCGGCGCCAATGTGGAGTTCTGCGTCTCCGGCTTTGATCATTGGAACGTCTACAACAGCTATTGCCGCGTGCTGCGCTGACGCCTTGCGCAGGCTGACGCTCGCCGCGCTGATCGGCGCGGCTTTCGCGCTGAGCGCCTGTGAACCGGAGGCGACGAGCGCCCCCGCCCGTGACGTGCCGTTGGGAACGGGGTTCGACTTCTACGTCCTCGCCCTGTCCTGGTCGCCCGGATATTGCGCCTCGCAGGGCAGTCGCGCCAACCGGGAGCAGTGTGGTGCGGGCGCCGATGATTTCGGCTTCGTGGTGCATGGGCTGTGGCCGCAGTTCGAGCGCGGCTGGCCGCAGGATTGCCCGACGGATGAACCGCTGACCGTGCCGCGCGAACGGGCCGAGGACATGGCGGACATCATGCCATCGGTTGGCCTCGTGCGGCATCAGTGGCGCAAGCACGGCACGTGCAGCGGCTTGAGCCAGTCCGACTATTTCGATGTGACGCGCGCAGCCCTGGGGCGGATTGCGATCCCCGACGCGTTCGTCGACCGGACGTCGATCTCAACGCTGGAACCGGACACGGTGGAACAGGCCTTTCGCGCCGCCAACGAAGGCCTGCCGGCCGACGCGATCGCCGTCACATGCGACCGTCGCTTTCTGCGCGACGTGCGAATCTGCCTGACCCGCGATCTGGGCGGCTACGTGTCCTGCCCTGATGTCGATCGGCGCGCGTGCGATCTGGGGAGTGTGGTCGTGCCGCCGGACGGCTGAACGCCGTCGACATCGGCCAACGGCGCTGAACCACGGACGACGACACGTCAGAACTTGAAGCCGATCCCCAGACGGATCGAGTGGTCGTCAAAACTGATGCGTTCGCCGCCAATAATGTCAAAGGGCCGTTCGGCATAATCCGTGTAGCGGTACTCCAGCCGACCGAAGACATTGTCGGTCACAAGCACGTCGGCACCAATGCCCGCCGTCCAGCCGATATGTGTGTTGGATTCAGAGTTGTTGTTGGTCGACGCGGTCAGGCTCGTGGCAGCCACACCGGCCGTTGCGTAGATGAGAGCGGGATCGAACGCATAGCCGATGCGGCCACGCAGCGAACCGAACGCGCCCTGCTCCAAAAGTCCTCCGCCGCCGGCCGGTACGTCGACAAACGAGTAGCCCACATCACCTTCGATGCCAAAAACGTAGTTGCCGTTCTGGACGTTGAAGCCGCCAAATCCGCCCAAGACGAAATCATCGGCGTCCAACCGGTTACCATCGTCATCGGCAAACCGGCCGAAGCTGTAGCCGCCGAACACACCAACATAGCTTCCCGACCAGTCCGTCGGCGCGAACGAGGCAACGGGCGCTGCCGGCTGCGTCGGCGCAGTGTAGATCGCATCGGCGGCCAAAGCTGGCGCCACGGCGACGAGTGAGGCCGCGACGGCCAGGCAGGAAGCTGCAAAACGCATGGGATTGTCTCCGGTTGAGTTCGCTCTTGTTTCACCGAGCCGTCTATGCGCTGGAAGCAAGCCGAGCTCCAGCGTTCAGGTCGCCGGTGCGGCACGAGCGCTGACCACAACGTTACACGATGCCGGCAAACACACTGTGACATTGCGCACACGCCACAAAGAAAAGGCCGCGCGGTGTCCCGCACGGCCCTGTTCGTGTTTGTCCGCAGATACAGTCAGAACTTGACGCCGATGCCGGCGCGCACCGCGTGCTCGTTGAAGTCGATCGATTCCGATCCACCGACTGTGTAGGTCTTGCTGCCGTAATCGGTGTATCGATACTCCAACCGCCCGAAGACGTTCTGGGTCAGGAGCACATCGGTGCCGACACCCGCTGTCCAGCCGATATGGGTGTTCGAGTCCGAATCCGGACCGATATCGAAAGTCGCACGGGTCGCCGCCACACCGGCAGCGACGTAGACCATGAACGGATCGAACGCATAGCCCACACGGCCGCGAAGCGAACCGAACGCGTTCTGGTCGGCAGTGGCGCCGCCGCTGGACCCGTCGGCAAACGAGTAGCCGACATCGGCGTCAACGCCATAGACCATGTCGCCGTTCTGGAAGTTGAAGCCGCCGAAGGCGCCAAGCGTGAACCCATCGGCGTCGAGGGAATCCCCGTTGCTGGAAAAACGGCCGAAGTTGTAGCCGCCGAAGGCGCCCAAATAGCCGCCCGACCAGTCGGTCGGCGCGAACGACTGAACCGGTGCGGTCGGCTGAACCGGTTGGGAATAGATGACGTCGGCAGCCGAAGCCAGCGATGTCGCCCCGGCCAAAGCGGCCGCAGCCGCCAACGAAACAGCAATTGTTCTCATAACCCTGTTCTCCGCAATGCAATGTCGGTGTTCGGCGGGCATCAACGCGATCACGCAGCCGCCGGCCACACTCATGCCTGCCAAAATGCCTGTCGGCCCCGTCGCGCGCAAACCGGTTTCCAAATCATGGTTTCGATATGCCTAATCCGTATCGAATTTGAACGGTTCCGGTAACCTTTCGGCAAGGAACCGCAGCGCGCACAAAAGAAAGCCGCGCGGTTGCCCGCGCGGCCGTTCATGCAGCGTTTCCGAACGCCGTCAGAACTTGAAGCCGATACCGGCGCGGATCGAGTTCTCCGTCAGGCCCGAATCGATGCCGCCGCCAACGTCGAACGTTTTGGTCTCGTAGTCCGTGTAGCGGTACTCCAAACGCCCGAACACGTTGTCGGTGATCATGGCATCGGCGCCGACGCCGACCGTCCAACCCAGATGGGTGTTGCTGTCGTCGTCGCCACCACCGAGGTCGACTTCGGCGTTGGTCACGGCCAGACCTGCCGTTCCGTAAAGGAGGAACGGGTTGAAGTCATAACCCAGGCGCGCACGGACCGAACCGAACAGCCCCTGCGAGGCGGGACCGGACTCGATGCCGGAATAACCGATGTCGGCTTCCGCACCGTAGACGAAGGCGCCATTCTGGAAGTTGATACCGGCAAAGCCGCCGCCGCTGAACGCGTCGTCGTCCAGATCGCCGGCCGCATCGGTGTCGAACGTGCTCCAGTTGTAGGCGCCGAAAGCACCCAGATAGAAGCCCGACCAGTCGCTGGCAGGGGCATACTGGACCGGCGGGGGTGCGCTCGGCGTGGGGGGCGCGATGATGGCATCGGCTGCAAAGGCTGTCGAAGCCGTTGCCATCAGCACCGCCGTGGCGGTGGCACAAATGGCGTGTCGTTTCATTGTCTGTCTCCTCGGTATTGGCTTGTCCGAACCTGCGCGCAGGCCTTTTGCTTGCCCCCAAGCACCGGGCGGAAATCTCGTTGAAAATTGAGGCGAATGCGCATCGCAATTGCGGATTTTCGGTGGCCCGATTGCGGCGATTTCTCGGCATCGCAGCGCCGATGACGGTGCGGCCGGTTGTGCCCTGCGCACCACGTCCGTGAGCCGCCGGCACGCTTTCGGTGCGCGGCTGTCTTTAATCGACAGGCAGAATGGCTATATAGGCGTTTCCTGCGATCCAAGGCCCGCCATCCCACATGCTATTTGACGTTGTTATGCTCGCCTTCGGCCTGGTGCTGTTGGTTTTCGCCGGCGATTACCTGGTCAAGGGCGCTGCCGGTCTGGCGGAAAACCTGGGCATTCCGGCGCTGATCATCGGGTTGACCATCGTGGCGTTCGGCACGTCGGCGCCGGAACTGTTTGTCGCGCTTCAATCGGCGCTGGGCGGCGTGCCGGA
>CAZSFA010000181.1:0-5484 GCA_964606055.1 uncultured Oceaniradius sp.
GCAGCACAGGCGCGGTGATCGGGATCACGATGAAGATGATCTCGAACGTGTCGAGGATGAAGCCGAGCAGGAACATGATCAGCATCACGACCGCAACCGCGGTCAGCGTGCCGCCGGGCAGTGCCGACAGGAACTCGTGCACCAGATTGTCGCCGCCCATCAGCCGGAACACGATCGAGAATACCGACGCGCCAAACAGGATGATGAACACCATGCAGGTGATCGTCGCGGTTGCCTGAACCGTTTCGCGCAGCACCGAAAAGGACAGGCGCCAACGCAGGCTTGCCAGCAGCATCGCGCCAACCGCGCCGACCGACGCCGCTTCGGTGGGCGTTGCGACGCCGCCGAGGATCGAGCCCAGAACCGAGATGATCAGCAACAGCGGCGGCAACAGCGCGACGCCGACCTCGCGCAACAACTGGCCGCGCTCGTCGGGCGGCACGGGGGTCGCCGGACAGGATTCGGGATCGATGAACGCCTTGACGATCGTCCACCCGGCATAAAGGCCAACCAGCAGCAGACCGGGCAGGAGCGCTCCGGCGAACAGGTCGCCCACCGAAACCGGCGTCGGGGCGAAGTTGCCCTTTTCCATCTGCACCTGCGCGTTGATGCCCGACAGCATGTCGCCCATGAAGATCAGCACCGTCGACGGCGGGATGATCTGGCCCAGCGTGCCCGAGGCGCAGATGACGCCGCTGGCAAGGCGCGCGTCGTAGCCGGCGCGCAGCATGGCCGGCAGCGAGATCAGGCCCATCGTCACGACGGTCGCGCCGACGACACCGGTCGAGGCGGCCAGAAGCGCGCCGACGATCACGACCGACAGGCCCAGCCCGCCGCGCAGGTTGCCGAACAACTTGCCCATGGTCAGCAGCAACTGTTCGGCGATTCCCGAGCGCTCCAGCACCACGCCCATGAAGATGAACAGCGGCACCGCCACCAGCACCTCATTGGTCATGAAACCGATGTAGCGGTTGGCAAGGCTGCCGAAGTTGGACGGGTCGAACACGCCAAGCCACATGCCGACAAGGCCGAACATCAAAGAGACGCCGGCCAGCGTGAAGGCGACGGGAAAGCCCAGAAGCAGGAAGCCGATGATGCCGAAGAACATCAGCGCGGCCATGATCTCGCCGAGCAGGATCGGATCCATCAGGAAACGGTCTCCCCGGGCGCGTGATCGGCGCTCTCATAGCGCAGCGGGCGCGGCAGCCGGTTCTCTTCGCCCGCGAAGACCAGGATCGAGCGCAGCACCATTGCGATCCCCTGAAGGGTGATCACCAGGGCGAAGACGATGATGAAGGTTTTGAGGACATAAAGCCCCGGCATGCCGCCGACATTGCCCGAGCCTTCCGCGAACCGCCACGAGCGGGTCACGAAGTTCCAGCTGTAGAGGGTGACGACGGCGGCAAACGGCAACAGGAAGGCGAACACGCCCACCATGTCGACGATCGCCTTCCACCGGGTGCTCGCCGGCCGGTAGAAGATGTCGACGCGGACGTGATCGTTGCGCAGCAGCGCATATCCGGCGACGGCGGTGAACATCGCGCCGTTCAGCCAGATGTACAGATCCTGCATCCAGACGAAGCTGATCGAGAAGACATAGCGTTGAACGACGACGGTGAAACAGACCAGAACGATCGCCAAGGCCAGCCACGAGAAGACGTTGCCGATCAGCTGATTGAGGCTGCTGATCGCGCGCGCCAGCGCGGCAATGGCTGCCATGAAGCTCCTCCCCTTGCTGCGGCGATGCGCGTTCGGCCTGTTCTTGTCCGACAGATGCCGGCGTGATCGGCGTTGGCGCAGCATGCCCCGCGCCAAGTCCTAGCAGCACAGCATCGCAGCCCGCAACAATGGGGTGGCGACTTTCACATATCGCGGAAAAGCACAGGCGGGACGCAGCGACCGGTCAGTCGTCGCCGTCGCCTTACCGGTGGCCAATGCGGCGCAAGCACCGGCCAAGCGCGGCGGCGGTCAGTCCACGTCCAGAGACCGGTCCGTCGGATGCGTCCAGCCCAACATGCGCCCGGCCTTGGCCGTTGAGTGGAAGCTGCGATAGCCGCTCAGATCGCCGGTGATCGGCACATCGGGGAAGTAGGTGGCGGCAAGCTCCTGGCTTGGCGTGTCGCTCGTCGTGTCAGGCCCGGTGATGTAGAACGCTTCGCTGCCCCTCCAATCGACCTCGAGGCTGAGAAGGCAGGCGTCGGCCGCCGCCTCGAACAGGGTGTACGCCCACAGATGCTTGCCCGGAATCTCGGTCTTCGGGTTGAAGTTGGCGGCGGCGGTCGCGCGCTCGGAGACCACCCAATGGAAGCGCATCGACGCAATGCTGGCGTCCTCATAGCGCCGCGCGAAACTGTCGGCCTGCTGCTCGCAGATCCATTTCGACAGGCTGTAAGGCTCCTCCGAGTAATTGGGGTGCTCTTCATCAAGCGGGAAATAGTCAAAACGCGGATTGCGGCTGAACGCCTGGCCGATCGCGTTGACGCTGGACGCCTGGCAGATGCGGCGAATGCCGAGCACCGACGCCGCGCGCAGCGCATTGTAGCTGGCCACCACATTGGTGTTGTGGGTGACGTGGTCCGGCGTCCGTCCCGCCGACGGGATGGCGGCCATGTGCACCACCGCGTCGCAGCCCTCGAAGGCATCGATCATCTGGCCGTAATCGGTCGCGTCGGCCACCAGGTAGCGGATGTCGTCGCCGGAAAACGGCACGCCCGGCCCCGATGACGGCGCGTTGTCGATGCTGACCACGGAGTGGCCGCGCTCCAGCGCCAGCTTGGAGATGGCCCGGCCGATGCCGCCGCTGCCGCCTGTGACTGCGATTTTCATGTCTGGTTCCTAGTGTGCGTAGACGGCCTCGCGCAGGCCGCGAATGTAACCGATGGCGTAAAGCCGGCCGAAGGCCGAGTAGCCCGCGTTGTCATTGCTGTCGCCCTCGACAGTGGGCACATGGTCGGGACGCAACACGCCGTCAAAGCCGATGTCGCGATAGGCCTTCATGCAGGCCAGCATGTCGGTCTTGCCCGCATCGTGCCATGTCTCGTGGAACCGTGCCGGCTCGCCCTCGACGTCGCGGAAGTGGACAAAGAAGATCTTGTCGCCGAACTGGCGGATCGCGGCGGGCAGATCGTCGGTCATCAGCGTGAAATTGCCCTGACACAGCGTGATGCCGTTCATCGGGCTCGGGTGAAGATCGATCAGGCGCTGGAAGTTGTCGATGCTGCGCATGATGCGGCCGACGCCGCGGATCGGCGACAGCGGCGGATCGTCGGGGTGCATGGCCAGCTTCACGTTGTGCTTTTCGGCGACCGGCAACACGCGATCGAGGAAGTATTTGAGGTTCTCCCAAAGCTCTTCCTCGGTGACCGGACCCAACTCGGTCGGCTCGTCGGGCAGCGCCGTCCGATCGAAGCTGGTCACCACCGAACCGCCGCGGGAGGGCATTGCAAGGTCGGTGCGCAACCAGTTGAAGTCGGCCATCCACTCATAGCACCAGACCGGAATGCCCAGCCGGCCCATGCTTTCAAGCAGGGTGAACACGGTTTCGATTTCCGCGTCCCGACCCGGAAGGCCGCGCTTGGCAAGGTTCAGCGGCGGACGCGCCTCGATCACGGCGAGTTCGAAGCCCGCCTCCTCGTAGCGCTCCTTCATCCGCCGCATCGGCTCGTAGTCGCACAGACCCTCGCCGGGCCGCAGATCGTCGAACGGCAATCCGCCAACGGCGATGTCGACCCCGGCCTGTCGCGCCAGCCGCCACACGGGCGTGGGTTCGGGCATGATGAACTCGGCAATCTCGATCATGGGTCTTTCCGTCAGGCTGGCAGGAGGTCGGACAGGTGCTGCGAAGGCACCTTGGGCTGCTCGGCGTGCAGATGGCAGGACGCCGTCTGCTGCTCGCCCAGCCGATAGAGCGGCGGCACCGCCTTGCAGGCGTCCATGGCCGACGGGCACCGCCCAAGGAACGGGCATCCCTGATCGCCGCCATTGGCTTCACGGGCGATGATCGGTTGCGCGCCCCACGTCTGTTCAAGGTCGGGCCATGGGATCGAGTCGATCAAGAGCCGCGTATAGGGATGCTGCGGATCCTTGATCACCTCGTCGATGCCGCCCGCCTCCATGACCGCGCCGCGATAGAGGACCACGATCGACTTGGCGATGTGGTAGGCGGTCGTCAGATCATGCGTGATGTAGATGATCGACACGCCGTAGTCGCGTTGCAGGTTGCGCAGCGTCTCAAGAATGGAGGCGCGCAGCGAAGCATCGATCATCGACACCGGTTCGTCCGCCACCAGAATGCGCGGGCGCAGCAACAGCGCGCGTGCGATGTTGATGCGCTGGCGTTGGCCGCCCGACAACTGGTGCGGGAAGCGGCCAAGAACATCCTCGGGCCGCAGTCCCACCGCGGTCAGCGCCTCGTTCATCCGATCGCGCGCCGCCGCCGGCGTATCGGCGAGCTTGAAGCGTTTGATCGGCACCGTCAGAAGATGGTCGACGGTGTAGAAAGGATTGAAGACCGCAAACGGGTCCTGAAAGACCGCCTGCACCTCGCGGCGATAGTCGATACGCGCCTGCCCCTGCAGGGTCGTGATGTCCTTGCCCTTGTAGAGGATCTGACCCTCGGTCGGCTCGATGAAGCCCAGAAGCAGCATGGCGAGCGTCGTCTTGCCGCTGCCGCTCTCGCCGGCGACCGTCAGGATGGTCGGCTCATCCTCCTTCAGCGTCAGCGAAATGTCGCGCAGCGCCTTGGTCGCCTTGGCGTTGATCAGTCCGCGCGAATAGGTCTTGCTGACGCCCTTCAGCTCAAGAAGGTTGGACATCGTGCGCCTCCTCATCAAACAGATGGCACGTCACGGTGCGCCCGTCGCGCAACAGGCTGGTGACCGGTCTCTTCTCACTGCATGAGGCAAACGCCCTGTTGCAGCGCGGGTGAAACGCGCAGCCCGACGGCAAACGCAAAAGCGAAGGCGCCAGCCCCGGAATGCCCTGGAAGACGCCCTTGTTCTCCAGGTTGGGCAGACTGTTGATCAGCGCATGGGCATAGGGATGCTTGGGGTCGGTGAACATCTCGCGCACCGTGCTGACCTCGACCAGTCGCCCCGCATACATCACCGCAACCCTGTCCACGAACTGCGCCATCAACCCCATGTCATGGCCGATCAGGATGACTGCGGCATTGATCTGCTCGCGCACACGGTCGATCGTCTCCATGACCTGGCGCTGCGTGACGACGTCGAGAGCGCTGGTCGGTTCGTCGGCGATGATCACGTTGGGCTGCAGCAGGATACCGATTGCGATGCAGACGCGTTGCTTCATGCCGCCACTGAGTTCGTGGGGGTAGAGACTGAACGTGCCGCCATCCAGATCGACGGACTTCAACGCATTGATGCATCGATCATGAATCGCAGACTTGGATTCGTTTGGCAGGTGCGATTTGACCGCGTCGACCATCTGTCCGCCGACCCGCATGACCGGGTTGAGCGAGTTCAT
>CAZSFA010000182.1:0-5479 GCA_964606055.1 uncultured Oceaniradius sp.
GTTGGCGACCACGGTGTCGATCGGGCCGATTTCCTCGGTGATCTTGTCGATCCCGGCCTTGGAGGCGGCGTAGTCGGCCACGTCCCACTTGTAGGTCTTGATGCCGGTGGCCTCGGTGAAGGCCTTGGCCTTCTCGTCGTTGCCGGCATAAGTCGCCGCAACCGTATAACCGGCATCCTTGAGCGCCTTGGAAATCGCCTCGCCGATCCCGCGCGATCCCCCGGTTACGAGCGCAACTCTGCTCATTGTTCGTCCTCCCTGGATTGGTGAATGGTCAAGTTGCAAACGGCGCGACGAACAGCGCCCAACGCGCCATTCACCGCTCGCCGTTCGCGATCAGAACAAGGGTCAGCCACGCTCGACGCAGAGCGCGACACCCATGCCGCCGCCGATGCACAGCGTGGCCAGGCCTTTCTTCGCGTCGCGGCGGGCCATCTCAAACAGCAGCGTGTTCAGCACCCGGGCGCCCGAAGCACCGACCGGGTGGCCGATCGCGATCGCCCCGCCATTGACGTTGACGATGTCCTCGCTCCAGCCCATGTCCTTGTTGACCGCGCATGCCTGCGCCGCAAAGGCTTCGTTGGCTTCGACCAGATCGAGGTCTTCGACCTTCCAGCCGGCCTTTTCGAGCGCCTTGCGCGAGGCAGGGATCGGGCCGGTTCCCATGATCTGCGGGTCAACGCCCGCGGTCGCCCAGGAAACGATGCGCGCCATCGGCGTCACGCCGCGCTTTTCCGCCTCCGCTTCGCTCATCAACACCGTCGCCGCGCCGCCATCATTGATGCCCGATGCGTTCGCGGCGGTCACCGTGCCTTCCTTGTCGAAGACCGGGCGCAGCTTGGCGATGCTGTCCAACGTCACGCCGTGCTTGATGTACTCATCGTCCTCGATCACCTTGTCGCCCTTGCGGTGCTTGACGGTGAACGGCACGATCTCGTCCTTGAACTTACCCGCCTTCTGGGCGGCTTCGGCCTTGTTCTGCGAGGCGACTGCGAACGCGTCCTGCTGCTCGCGGGTCAACTGCCACTGCCGCGCCACGTTCTCGGCCGTGTTGCCCATCGGGTAGCCGTAAAACGCATCGGTCAGGGCGTCCTTCATCATCGTGTCGATCATCTTGAAGTCGCCCATCTTCACACCGCCGCGCAGGTGCGCGGTGTGCGGCGCCATCGACATCGATTCCTGTCCGCCGGCGACGATGATGTCGGCATCGCCGCTGACGATCTGCTGCATGCCGATCGCAACGGCACGCAGCCCCGAACCGCAAAGCTGATTGAGACCCCATGCCGTCGTCTCCTGCGGGCAGCCGGCAGCCATGGCCGCCTGACGGGCCGGATTCTGGCCCTGGCCCGCCGCAAGGATCTGGCCCATGATCACTTCGTCGACCTCTGCCGGCTCGACGCCCGCACGCTCCAGCGCGCCCTTGATGGCGGTCGCGCCCAGTTCATGAGCCGGGACGGTGGCGAAGGAGCCATTGAAAGATCCAACGGGCGTGCGCGCGGCGCTGGCAATGACGATAGGCTGCATAGTGGGTCTCCCTGACGGATGCGGCGTTCTGGCCGGCCGGCGATGGGGCTCACCGACCGGAGTTGTCTGCCATAGATCGGTATCGGTGCCTATTGGTTAAAGGGATAGGGCCAACGCACTTGCGCAATCGATATGGTGCGATGCAAGAAACGCTTTGAACTCGATCAAATGCCACGCTACTGTTTCGCGGACCGACAAAGTGGTTTCGCGCAGCCGGTACCACCGCCCAAGGGGAGGTCATCATGGCCAGCAATGACGGCACGACGATTATCAAGAAGTATGCCAACCGCCGTCTCTACAACACGGGCACCAGCACCTATGTCACGCTCGACGACCTCGCTACCATGGTCAAGGAAGATATCGACTTCACCGTGCAGGACGCCAAGTCGGGCGAGGACATCACCCATGCAGTTCTGACGCAGATCATCTTCGAGCAGGAGGCCAAGTCCGGCCAGTCGATGCTGCCGGTATCGGTGCTGCGCCAGTTGATCTCGTTTTACGGCGACCAGATGCAGATGGTGGTGCCGAGCTACCTCGAGCACTCCATGGCGGCCTTTTCCAAGGAACAGGAGCGCATTCGCGAGCAGATGACCGAGATGATCGGCAAGTCGCCGATGGACGTCATGGCATCCTCGCAGAAGATGATGCGCGAGCAGACCGAGCGGAACATGACGATGTTCCAGGAGGCGATGAAGGTGTTCAATCCGTTCACGGCGATGACCGAGATGCAGGCCGGCAAGGCGGCCGAAGGCAACGCCGCAAACGGCGAAGACGAAAACCCCGACGATCTGCAATCGATGCGCGAACAGATCGCCGAGATGCAGCGCAAGCTCGACAAGATGGGCTGACCGGGCGTTCTTGCGTCGCTACGCCGGCTTGCCGGCCAGGTGCCCGAACACGGAAACGACCTCACGATAAAGGCCCCGCTTGAACGCGACGATCTGGTCGGGCAGGGACGCCATCTCGACCCACCGCCACCGATCGAACTCCGCCTTGTGCCCGTCCGGCGGCGGGTTGATGCGGATCTCGCTGTCATCGCCGACAAAGCGGAACGCGAACCACTGCATGTCCTGGCCGCGGTACTTCCCCTTCAGTCCGGTACCGATGATGTGCGCGGGCAAGTCGTAGCGGATGCGTTCCGGCGCGGCCTCGATCAGTTCGACCGATCGCATGCCGGTTTCCTCGTAGAGTTCGCGGAGCGCGGCCGGCAGCGGATCCTCGCCTCGATCGATGCCGCCCTGCGGCATCTGCCACAGCATCGGATCGCCGGCATACTCGGTGTTGCCTTCCTTCAGACGACGTCCCGTCCAGACCATGCCGTGCCGGTTGAGCACCATGATCCCGACACATGGCCGGTATGGCAGGCTTGCGGGATCGGCGCCGCCGCCAGCGTTCGGTGTTGTCATGATGTCTCCGCGCCTACCGCCCGCCGCTCGCCAGCGCCGCGACGCCGACGATCTCGATGCCCCGTTTCTTGGCTTCATTGGCCCATTGGGCAACCGTTGTCACGGTCGCCTCGAACGCCGAACCGCTGCCGACCGCATAGCCGCGTGCCCCGGCCAGCGCCTCCAGCCCTTCGAGCGCCTTGAGGATCGCCGCGCTGTCCTGCGCGGTATCGATCACCCGGTCGGCTTCGATGTAGGGCACGCCGCGCGACCGGGCCGCCTGCGCAAGCCGGTCGCTGCCGACCGAACCGTCGCCGAACAGAAGAAGGCCGCGAAGGGCAAGGTCGCCCAGAACAGGCGCCATGGACGCATCGTCGGCCACGAACCGCCCGCCCATGTAATTGGCGACGCCGGTGTAGTTGGTGATCCGGCCCATCGCCCAATGCAGGTTTTCAAGATTGTCCGCCGCGGGCGCCTCCACCAGCAGGGTGCGCGGGCCGGGATCGACTTGTGGATAGCCGAAGGGCTCCATGGGCACCTGCAACAGCAGTTCGTGGCCCTCGCGCCTCGCCGCCTTCATCCAGCGTTCAAGGGAATTGCCCGTGGGCGCAAAACCCAGCGTGATCTCCGGCGGCAGCGAGTCAATGGCGCGCTGCGTTCCGGTCTGCGACAGGCCGAGCCCGCCAATGACGATGGCGATCCGCTTGCCGCCGGCGCCCGACCACGGCCGGGCGTAGATGTCCATTGGCCGGCGGCCATCTTCGGCGCGCACCGGCAGCGGGCCGAACGCAGTGTCTTCCAGCGCCGCATCCTCGGGCAGATGGGCGACCTGCGTTGGCTGGCCCAGCCCGATCACGGCCGGGTCGCGCACCGTGATCACCTTGGGACCGCCGGTCGACACCAGTCCCTCGGCAGGGGCCGTCGTCTGGTCGGCGGCAGGCGGTGCGAGGCTCTGGCGGTCGACATCGCCGTAAACGATCTGAACGCCGTTTTCCGTGCGGCTTTCGGCGCTGCCGTGCACCGCGCCGGTGGTGAGCGCATCGTCCGCGCGCTGAGCAACGGCTGAAACGTCGGGCAGCGTCAGAACGGCAGTCTGCGCATCGCGGTCGGCCGTCAACACCAGCACCGCATTGCCGGCGAGCATCGCCAGCACGAAAACCGAACCAATCACCGTCGCGCGACCGCTGCCGCCAAAGGCCGGGCCGCGCTTTCCGGCCGGGCGCCGGGCCGGTCGGTCGCGGCCAAGCGGGGCGTTGAGGTCGGTCATGGGCTCACCACCATGGTTTGTGTATCCGCCCGCTTGGCAGACAGCTTGTTCCGTCAGTCAGGCCGAACTGCGGCACCGGCGGCCAGGGGGTGGCGAATCAAAAAGGCCACCGCGGAACGATGGCCTTTCGCATTGTGATTTGGCAATCCGCCAGCGCCGATCAGTTCGGCAGCGCCGTCGACGGATCGGCGGGAAACGCGGCATGGGCTTCTTCGCCACGCAGAAGCGACAGCGCGTATTGCAACTGATCGTCTTCCTCGGCGTCCTGGGGCACATAGGCGATCGAACCCGAGCCGCCTTCGTCCTCTTCCTCACCCTCGATATGGCCGCGCAGATCCGATTCGCCGCGCGCCAGATCCTCGGCGCGGTCCTGGAACTCCTCGGGCAGCGTCTGCTGGATTTCAATGTCCGGCGTGATGCCCTTGCCCTGGATGGAGACGCCGGCCGGCGTGTAATAGAGAGCCGTCGTCAGGCGAAGCGCGCCCGCGTCACCCAACGGAATGATCGTCTGCACCGATCCCTTGCCGAAAGACTGCGTTCCCACGACCGTCGCCCGGCGGTGATCCTGCAGCGCGCCGGCCACGATCTCGGACGCCGATGCGGACCCGCCATTGATGAGGACGACAATCGGCATGCCGTCGATGATGTCGCCGCGCCGCGCCGAGAACCGCCGGCTGTCGCGCTCGTCGCGCCCGCGCGTTGAAACGATCAATCCCTGATCGAGGAACGCGTCGGACACGTTGATTGCCTGATCGAGCAGGCCGCCCGGATTGAGCCGCAGGTCGAGCACCACGCCCTTGAGACTGTCCTCGCCGATCTCGTCGGTAAGACGGTCAAGGCCCTCGCGCAGATCGTCATAGGTCTGCTCGGTGAAGTTGATCACGCGCAGATAGCCCACATCGCCCTCGGCCCGGTACTTGACCGCCTGCACGGTGATGATGTCGCGCACGATCTCGATCTCGATCAGATCGTCCACGCCCTCGCGGAAGATGGTCAGCAGGATCGGCGTGTTCACCGGCCCGCGCATCTTGTCGACAGCCTCCTGAAGCGTCAGCCCGCGCACTTCATCGCCGTCGATCTCGACGATGAAGTCGCCGGCCAGGACGCCGGCTGCCTCGGCCGGCGTGCCGTACATCGGCGAGATCACCTTGACCAGTTCGTCCTCCATGGTGACCTCGATGCCAAGGCCGCCGAACTCGCCGCGTGTCTGATTACGCATGTCCTGGGCGTCATCGGCATTCAGAAACGACGAATGCGGATCGAGCGAGGTCAACATGCCGTTGATCGCGTTTTCGATCAGCTC
>CAZSFA010000183.1:0-5475 GCA_964606055.1 uncultured Oceaniradius sp.
TGACGACGACGACGCGGGTTTCCTCCGGGTGGGAGGAATCGATTATCATTTTGTTTGACATGTGTTCTGGTTCCGCCGGACGCGGTCGCGCGCAAGGATCGATGTCCATCGGCGGCCATTGGCCGCTCCACACGCCCTGCGGCGAGAAGCGTCAAAGCCCCTCGACGCCATTGACCGTCCGGGTGGTTGTTGTGCCGTCTGCGGGACCATGGCGCTGACCGCTGCGCCGCGGCGCACGGCCGCTTGGCGGGGTCAGGGATGAAGAGGATCAAATGTTCCATCAACATGGCCGAACGGCGATTGCTATCATAGGGCCCGCTGGGGCGAGCCGTGGTGAGAACCCTGCATGGCAGGGCCGGAAACAGCGTTGCGGCTTCCGTAACGACCTCGGCGCTGCGATTGGGCGCGCGTCGGTAATCCTTATGGTGGCCGACTCGCTTGTCCGCGCGACGAACCACGGCCGGAACGTAGGTATTTGCAAGGCCTTGCGCAAGCGCTTTTATCCTGCCGGCCATTGGCCCTGTGAACCGGCATGACCGGGCGTCGGCCGGACCGGTGCCCGTCTTCGCCTGCGACGACGAGGTAAAGAACTGGTTAACCAGACGGCGACTATGTTACGTCGCAGGTGGTATCGGGTGAGGTGGACGGCATGGCCGCGTTGCGGCAAATGACGGGCTGTTTGCGGTCGGCTTGGTCGACCTTGTGCACGATCGTGCTTGGCTTGAGCATGGTCATGGCGCTTTCGTTCGCGGCGACGCCGGCGCAGGCGGCGTTCGACGCCCCGGTCGCGATCGATGTGAGCGCTGTGGGCGATGACGATGCCGGCCGCCTGATCCTCCGGTTCGACCGTCAGGTCGCGGTCACGCACCAGCTTCTGGACCATCCGTGGCGTCTGGTGCTCGATTTCGAGCGCATCGGCTACGGCTTTGAGCTGACGGACGACACGCTCGGCGGTCTTTTCGTGAACGTTCGCTATGGCGATATGAGCACGACGTCGTCGCGCATGATTTTCGACATGGCCGCCCCGTTCGAGGTGGCCCGGCTCGAGACCGGGCCCAATGGTGGGCTCTATCAGGTGGTTCTCGACGTCAAGCGAACCCCCGAGGCGGCCTTCCGACAGGCAATGGTCGACACCATGCAGACCAGTTCGATCGTCCGCCGTTCGGACAAGTCGGACAGGCTTGGCGCTGAACCGGTATCGCGCACGCGCGAGACGGGCGCGTTCACAGTTGTTCTCGACCCTGGACATGGCGGCATCGATTCGGGCGCGGTCGGCGTCAAGGGCACGCGCGAGAAGGATGTCGTGCTCAAGTTCGCCCATCAGATGCGCGAGGAACTGGAGCGGATCGAGGGCATTCGCGTTCTGATGACGCGCCAGACCGATGTGTTCGTGCCGCTCAATGACCGCGTGCGGTTCGCGCGCCAGCACAATGCGTCGCTGCTTGTGTCGCTGCATGCCGATTCGGTGCGCCAGTCCTATGTGCGCGGCGCGACGGTCTACACGATTTCCGACAAGGCATCGGACGATGTTGCCGCCGAAATCGCGCGTTCGGAGAACCTGTCGGACCAGATCGCCGGCATCACCCAGCAAAAGGACGAGCGCAGCCCGGTCACCGACATCCTGGTCGATCTGGCGCGGCAGGAGACGTTGGGCTTTTCGGTGCAGTTCGCGCGGCTGCTGGTGTCGCACATCTCCAACTCGTCCCGGATGATTCGCAATCCGCACCGTTATGCGGGGTTCCGCGTGCTCAAGGCGCCCGACGTGCCCTCGGTGCTGATCGAACTTGGCTATCTGTCCAACAAGGACGACGAGGTGCTGCTCAATCAGGCCGACTGGCGCGCCGAACTGGCCGCCGAGCTTGCCGCGGCCGTGATGGAGTATGCCGAACTGTCGGGCCGGCGGCTGGTGGCAGAGCAGGGCGGCTGACCCCTGACGCCATCTTGATGTCGCATTGTGGCCCCACCGCTTGACGCGGCAGCGTTCGGCTGGGCAATGAAGACGAAACGTCGGGGAAGGCAAGGGACAAGAATGCTTCGGCTTCTGGGTTATCTGTTCGGTTTGGGCGCGGTCGGGTTCGTGATCGTGGCAGCGGGCATTGCGGTCTATTTCGGCAGTGTCACCGAGGACCTGCCCGACTATGAGGTGCTGGCGCAGTACGAGCCGCCGGTGACGACGCGCGTCCACTCCGTGGATGGCCGGCTGATGGGCGAATATGCCCGCGAACGCCGCCTGTTCCTGCCCATCCAGGCGGTGCCGGACATGGTCAAGGCAGCCTTCCTTTCGGCCGAGGACAAGAACTTTTACAGCCATTCGGGCGTCGATTTCCTGGCGCTGGCCCGCGCGATGGTGACCAATGTCGAGATCGTTCTGCAGGGTCAGAACCGGCGCCTTCTGGGCGGCTCGACCATCACCCAGCAGGTCGCCAAAAACTTCCTTCTGACCTCGGCACGCACCGTCGACCGGAAAGTCCAAGAGGCGATCCTCGCCTTCCGGATCGAGCAGGCCTATTCCAAGGATCGCATCCTCGAACTCTACCTCAACGAGATCTTCTTCGGATCGGGCTCGCACGGCATCGCGGCCGCCGCGCTCACCTATTTCGGCAAGGCCGTCAACGAGCTGGACCTGCATGAAGCGGCCTATCTGGCCGCGCTGCCCAAGGCGCCGTCAAACTATCATCCGTTCAACGATACGGAAGCGGCGCTCGATCGCCGCAACTGGATCCTCGATCGCATGGTCGAGAACGGCTACATCACCGGCGAAGAGGCTGCGGCCAACAAGGCGAAGGATCTGGGCGTCAACTTCCGCCGTTCGGGCGAATACGTCTTTGCCTCGGAGTATTTTACCGAGGAGGTGCGCAAGCTGATTGTCGAGCGTTACGGCGAGGATGCGCTCACTGAGGGCGGGCTTTCGGTGCGCACGACGCTCGACCCGCAGATCCAGAACCAGGCCCGCGTGGCGTTGCAGAACGCGCTGATCGATTTCGATCAGGACTGGGGCTGGCGCGGCGCGATCGGCCGGATCGATCCCGCCGGCGACTGGGGGCCGGCGCTGGCCGAGTTCGACCGCCTGAGCGACGTGCCCGAATGGGACATCGCGGTGGTGCTGGCCACCGGCGCCGACGGCTTGCGCGTCGGACTGCGGCCCGAGCGGGTTCTGGGCGGCGGCGTCAGCGCCGACCGCGACGAGGGCTTTGTGGCGATCGATGACATCCAGTGGGCCTTCCGGCTGCGCGGCGACAATGGCGCGCGCCAGGCCAGCGGACTGCAAGAGGTCGTCACGCCCGGCGACGTGATCTATGTGCGCTCCGCCGGCGAGGACGGCAGCCGCTATCTGCTGCGCCAGGTCCCGGCCGTTTCCGGCGCGCTTGTCGCGATGGACCCCAACACCGGCCGCGTTCTGGCGATGGCGGGCGGCTTTTCGTTCTACGACAGCCAGTTCAACCGTGCGACGCAAGCGTTCCGCCAGCCCGGCTCGTCGTTCAAGCCGTTCGTCTATGCGGCAGCGCTTGATAATGGCTACACGCCGGCCTCGGTGATCATGGACGCACCGATCCAGCTGGTTGCCGGCGGCGAGGTGTGGGAGCCCAAGAACTTCGACGGTACCGTCGCCGGCCCCTCCACGCTGCGGCTCGGCATCGAGAAATCGCGCAACCTGATGACGGTGCGCCTTGCCCAGGACATGGGCATGAACCTGGTCTCCGAGTATGCCGAGCAGTTCGGACTTTACGACGATCTTTCGCCGGTGCTTGCGATGTCGCTGGGATCGGGCGAGACCACGGTTCTGCGCATGGTCTCGGCCTATGCGGTGTTCGCCAATGGCGGCCGCCAGATCCAGCCCTCGCTGATCGACCGCATTCAGGACCGTTACGGGCGCACCATCTACAAGCAGGACAGCCGCGAGTGCGAAAGCTGCGATGCGACGCAATGGCTTGGCCAGGACGAGCCGCAACTGGTCGATACCCGCGAGATCGTCCTCGATCCGATGACCGCCTATCAGATCACCTCGATGATGGAGGGCGTCGTCCAGCGCGGCACCGCAACCTCGCTGCGGGAACTGGCCCGCCCGATCGCCGGCAAGACCGGCACGACCAATGATTACAAGGATGCCTGGTTCGTCGGCTACACGCCGACCCTGGTGACCGGCGTCTACATCGGGTTCGACCAGCCGACAGAGATGGGCCGCGGCTCGACCGGCGGCGGGCTTGCCGCGCCGGTCTTCAAGGAGTTCATGGCATCGGTCCTCGAAGAGCGCCCGCTGATGGACTTCCAGTTGCCCAATGGCATGACGCTGATCGAGATCGACCGCACAACCGGCATGCGCGCCAATGGCAGCGGCGACATCATTGTCGAAGCCTTCAAACCGGGTACCGGCCCCGCCGACAGCTACTTCGTCATCGGCGCCGAGCAGGTCGCCATCCAGGTCCAGCAGATCGAGCGTCAGCGCCGCATCTCGCCGGGCACGCAGGAGGCGGTCCAGCAGGGGTCGGGCGGGCTGTTCTGAGCGGGCGCCAGCCGCCTTTACAGCGTCCGCACCGCCGCCTAAATCTGCCGTCCGGCGCGATGCACGCGCCGGTTCCAGATCACCAGACTTATCGGATATGAGAGCATGCGCGCCGAAATCGCGACACTGACCGACAGCATCAGGCAGGCCATAGCCCTGCTGAGGAGGCATCTTTGACTGGGATGCTTCCCTCAAACGCCTCGATTATCTGAACGCCGAGGCCGAAAACCCCGACCTTTGGAACGACCCGGCTCAGGCTCAGAAGCTGATGCAGGAGCGCCAGCGGCTGGAGGAAATGGTCGGCGCGATCAGGGGTTTCGACCAGGCGCTCGACGACAACATCGAACTGATCGCGCTTGGCGAGGAAGAGGGCGACGCCGACACGGTTGCCGAGGCCGAGGCGGCCATTCGCGATCTGGAGGGCCAGATCGACAAGCGCCAGATCGAGGCGCTGCTGTCGGGCGAGATGGACCCCAACGACACATTTGTCGAGATTCACTCGGGCGCCGGCGGCACCGAAAGCCAGGATTGGGCCAACATGCTCTTGCGCATGTACACCCGGTGGGCCGAGCAGCACGGCTTCAAGGTCGAGTTGCAGGAATACTCGTCGGGCGAGGAGGCGGGCATCAAGTCGGCGACGTTGCTGGTCAAGGGCCACAATGCCCATGGCTGGCTGAAGTCGGAGACCGGCGTGCACCGGCTGGTGCGGATCAGCCCCTACGATTCGAACGCCCGCCGCCACACCTCGTTCTCCTCGGTCGGCGTTTATCCGGTGATCGACGACAACATCGAGATCGACATCGCCGACAAGGATATCCGCGTGGACACGTACCGTTCGTCCGGCGCGGGCGGCCAGCACGTCAACACCACCGATTCGGCGGTCCGCATCACGCACATGCCGACGGGCATCGTTGTCACCTCATCGGAGAAGTCGCAGCACCAGAACCGCGCCAACGCGATGAAGGCGCTGCGTG
>CAZSFA010000184.1:0-5385 GCA_964606055.1 uncultured Oceaniradius sp.
GCCGACATCGGCGCTTGATCCGGAGATGACCAAGGAAGTGCTCGACACGATGATCGAACTCGCCGAGGAGGGCATGACCAGGCTCGTCGTCACCCACGAGATGGGCTTTGCCCGGCAGGTCGCCAACCGCGTGATCTTCATGGACGAAGGGCAGATCGTCGAGCAGAACGAGCCCGAACCGTTCTTCAACGATCCGCAATCGGAGCGCACCAAGCTGTTCCTGAGCCAGATCCTGAACAACTGACGGGCGGGCGGTCCGCGCCGTCGATCACCCTTTCATCGGCCGCGCACCGCCACGCGGACGGCCCGGCGGTGGCTTCGTCCCACCGGGATTTCGTCGCCAAGGCTGGTGACCAGTCGGGGCGCGCCGTTGCGGTAGGTCAGGTCCCGCATGTGGGCGCGGGACACCCACCATGACCGGTGCACGCGCATGCCGCGCGCGCCCAGCGCTTCGGTCGCATCGGCCATCGAGATCAACACCAGCGCTTCGCCCTTCAAGGTGCGCACGGCGACGTAGTGATCCTGGGCCTGAAGGTGCACGATGTCGCGGCCGATGGCGGGCGGCAGCCTGTCGAACAGCACCGCCACGGCTGTGTCACCGGTCTGCGGCGTCGATCCATTGCCCGAATGCCGGGCCTCCGCCGTGGCCGCCTCGCGCCGTTCGACCATCTCATAGATGACGCCGACGATCACCGCGATTGTGGCGGCATAGGGCAGGACACGGCCGAAGCCGGCGGTGAACGGATCGCCGAACGCGATGACGTTCAGGAGCGCAACTGCGGCCGCGACGGGTATGCCGGCCACGATACCGCCGATGATCTGGGCCAGTGGCGCGGGCACGCGCCAGTCCTCGGCCTGGGTCGCGGTCATCAGCGAAGTCACCATGCCCAGCCAGAAGCAGCCGACGGTCGCCGCGCCCCAATAGGCGGCGCGCGCGGCAAGGCCCAGCGTGTCATAGGTGCCGAACGGGCCGGTCAGCGCCAGAACGGCCGCAACACAGGCCAGCACGATCCAGAAGCGCGGCCGGCGCGCGACCTCGCGCGCTTCGGTGACGGTGAAGGCCAGCGGTGTGTCGTTCACGAAGTTCCGCGTGCGGTTGGCGAATTGGTCGTTGTGCTACGCCGAGGCCGGCGGGCAACGCAAGCGGGTTCGCAACCCGCCTGATCGGAAGCCCATCGTGTCTGCCCTGCGCCGCTTCGTCCGCATCGGACTGATCGCCCTTTCGACGCTTGCCATCGTTGTGGTGGCGGCATTCCTGTGGCTGCGCACAACGCCCTATTGGGCCGGCATGACGCTGTTTGCCGAGGCCAATCGCGTCGAGAACTTCCGCGCCATGGATGCCGTGTTTCCCTATCGGGAGGTTGCTCGCGCGGGCGATGTGTGGGCGTTCGATGAACGCCCGCACCCGCTGCCGCAGCACTATGTGTTGGAAGGGCGGGAACGCGGGCTGGCTGCCTTCCTCGATGAGACGGTGACGACGGGGCTGCTCGTCGTGAAGGACGGCGCGATCACGCATGAGCAATATCGGCTGGGGGCGGACGCGGCATCGCCGTTCACCTCATGGTCGATGGCCAAATCGGTGCTGTCGGCGCTGATCGGCATCGCGATCGAGGACGGCCACATCGCCAGCCTCAACGATACGATCGACAGCCATGTCCCCGAGCTTGCCCGGTCCGGTTATGGCGGGGTCTCGATCCGCGACGTCATCACCATGTCGTCCGGGGTGGCGTTCGATGAGAACTATGACGACACGTTCTCGGACGTGAACCAGCTCTTCATCGGTCTCGCCATGGGCACGCCGATGGAAGAAACGCTCGGCGCACTTGAGCGCGACCGCGAGCCGGGCACCTACAACAACTACATCTCGTCGGACAGTATCGCGCTCGGACTGGTGCTGGAGGCGGCGACGGGCGTGTCCGCGCAGGACTATCTGGCCGAGCGTCTTTGGGGGCCGATGGGGGCCGAGGCCGATGCTTTCTGGAACACCGGCCGTGAAGGGCCGGTGCTGACTTTCTGCTGCCTGAATGCGCGGCTGCGCGACTACGCGCGCTTTGGCCGGCTCTACCTTGAGGGCGGCGCACGCGACGGCGAACAGATCGTGCCGGCCGACTGGGTCGCCGCTTCGGTAACGCCGAGCGCGCCGCATCTTCAGCCGGGCGACAATCCGGCCTCGTTCTGGACGTTCGGCTATGGCTATCACTGGTGGGTGCCCGAGGAACCGCAGGGCGACTATCTCGCCATCGGCATCTGGGGCCAGTACATCTATGTCGATCCCGCGCGCGATGTCGTGATCGTCAAGACAAGCGCCGATCCCGGTTTCGACGATCGCGACCATGAGACGGTGGCGGCATTTCGCGCCATCGCGGCCTCTTTCAACGGGACCGGTGGCTGAGTCCGGTCCGCGCCGGGAAAAAAACCGAAAAAAAGTTTCGGCCCGTGTCGATCGGGCCGGGTCCGGTTCGTCATGGGGGTGAGAGCGCGGTGCTCTCGACCCGATGAAAGGACCCGACCATGACCCTCATGCAGTTCCTTGCAGGCTCGGCCGCCGTGGTGGCCGTTCTTGCCGCCGGCACGCTCCTGCTGCCACGCCATGTCAATGTCGAACGCCAGGCGCTGATTGCGGCGGACGCGCAGACCGTCCTGGCGCTGGCCGCCTCCGGCGAAGGCTATCAACGCTTCAACCCCTACAAGACCACCGATCCCGACCTGTCGATCACCTTGTTCGGCCCGGCGAGCGGTGTCGGCTCGGGCTTTCACTTCGCCGGCAAGGACGGCAAGGGCAGCCAGACCGTTTCGGCCGTGACCGGCGATGCGGTGCATTTCGACATCGATCTTGGCGCGATGGGCAAGCCCAAACAGACCATCCGCGCCCAACAGCGTGACGGCCGCACGCATGTCACCTGGTCGATGGACGCCGACATGGGCATGAACCCGATCGGCCGGGTGATGGGCCTGTTCATGGACCGCATGGTCGGCCCGACCTTCGAGCGTGGCCTTGCCAATCTCGATACCGCTGCATAACCCAAGCAAAAAGGAGACACACCGATGCGCTATACCTTCCTTCTTTACTCCGATCCCGCCGATTTCGCCGACATGACCCAGGACGACTGGGCGGCGATGCAGGAGGTCTACGGCGCCTATATCGGCGCGCTCAAGGAGGCCGGCGTCTTCGTCGACACCGACTGGCTGCAACCGGTCGACACCGCCACCACGCTCAGCCTGAAGGGCGGCGGCAAGACGGTGCAGGACGGCCCGTTCGCCGACACCAAGGAGACGCTGGGCGGCTTCTTCGTCATCGACGTGCCCGATCTGGACGCCGCCATGGCCTGGGCCGAGAAATGCCCCGCGGCCAAGACCGGCAAGGTCGAGATCCGCGCCTCGGCCATGGGTGGCGGATGACCGATGCGGCCCGCGCCGTCGATGCGGCGGCGCGGGCATCCTATGGCAAGCTCGTTGCCATCCTCGCCAAGCGCAGCGGCGACATCGCAGGCGCCGAAGACGCGCTCGCCGAGGCGTTCGCGCGGGCGCTCACCAATTGGCCGGAGGCCGGCGTGCCGGCCAATCCCGAAGCCTGGCTTCTGACGGCGGCACGCAACCGGCTGACCGATGCGCAGCGGCGTCTGATGCGCTTTCCCGAGACCGATGCGGTGCCTGACACGCCTGAACCCGAACGCACCGATGACGCGCTGCCGGACGAGCGGCTGTCGCTGATGATGGTGTGCTCGCATCCGGCCCTGCCGGCCGACATGCACACGCCGCTGATGCTGCAGACCGTGCTCGGCGTCGAGGCCGCCGACATTGCCCGCGCCTTCGTGGTCCCGCCCTCGGCGATGGCGCAGCGGCTGGTGCGCGCCAAGCGCAAGATCCGCGATGCGCGCATTCCCTTCCACCTGCCCGACGAGACCGATCTGCCCGACCGGCTCGGCGCGCTGCGCGAAGCGGTCTACGGCGCGCATGCGCTCGACTGGCTGGCGCCCGGCGATGCGCTTGGCCGGGAGGCGCTGTATCTGGCCGATCTGCTGCGGCAGCTGTTGCCGGCGGACGCGGAGGCGCATGGTCTCGCCGCGCTGATCGCCTTCGGCCACGCCCGCCGCAATGCGCGAATCCATGACGACATGCTTGTGCCGCTCGAGGACCAGGATCACCGGCTCTGGGACGCAAGGCTGATCGTCTACGGCCAGAAAGCGCTCGCCCGGGCGCGGGCGCTGCAAGCGCCGGGCCGCTTTCAGGTGGAGGCGGCGATCCAGGGCCTGCATCTGGATCGCGCCAAGACGGGCCGGATCGACTGGCTGGCGCTCGACAAGCTCTATTATGCGCTCAACGCGCTGAGCCCGTCGCTGGGCGCATCGGTGGCGCGCGCCATCGTGCTGGGCGAACGGCACGGCGCGGCGGCGGGCCTTGATGCGCTGTCGCGGCTCGAAGGCAAGGCGACGCAGGCGTTCCAGCCGTACTGGGCCGCGCGCGGAAAGCTGCTCGCCGATCTCGGCGAAACCGATGCCGCGCGGGCCGCGTTCGACAAGGCGCTGTCGCTGACGGTGGAGCCGCCCTTGCGCCGATACCTGCAAAAGCGGATCGCCGCGCTCGGCGGCAATGCGGCGCCGTAGAGCCCGTTCGTCCGCGCGCAGTCTGCGGTTCCGCCCGGTCGGTGCGCCAATTTTGTTGACGTTTACGTCAATTGATTGGATGCTAACCGATTGATATTGCTGGTGACGAAAGTTTTGGTTGATTTTTCGGGGCAGGTGGTACACCCGACAGTGCCGCACACCAGCGGAGCCGACGCGCGGGCGGCCGGCGCATCACATTGTTCACCGGGGAACCAAACGGAAATCTGGCATGGCACGCAACAAGATCGCGCTGATCGGATCGGGAATGATCGGCGGAACGCTCGCTCACATGATCGGCCTGAAGGAACTGGGCGATGTCGTCCTGTTCGACATCGCCGAGGGCATACCGCAGGGCAAGGGGCTCGACATCGCGCAGTCCTCGCCGGTCGACGGGTTCGACGCCAGGCTGGTCGGCGCCAACGACTATGAGGCGATCGCGGGCGCCGATGTGTGCATCGTCACCGCCGGCGTGCCGCGCAAGCCGGGCATGAGCCGCGACGACCTGATCGGCATCAACCTCAAGGTGATGGAGCAGGTCGGTGCCGGCATCAAGAAGTATGCGCCCGACGCGTTCGTCATCTGCATCACCAACCCGCTCGATGCGATGGTCTGGGCGCTGCAGAAGTTCTCCGGCCTGCCCAAGGCCAAGGTCTGCGGCATGGCGGGCGTTCTGGACTCGGCGCGCTTCCGCTACTTCCTGGCCGAGGAGTTCGAGGTCTCGGTCGAGGACGTGACCGCGTTCGTTCTGGGCGGCCATGGCGACACGATGGTGCCGCTGACC
>CAZSFA010000185.1:0-5316 GCA_964606055.1 uncultured Oceaniradius sp.
GCCCCCTTGGCGGAATTGGTAGACGCGCCGGATTCAAAATCCGGTTCCTTCGGGAGTTCCGGTTCGATCCCGGAAGGGGGCACCACGGCTGGCCAACGCGGGCCCAATATCGACGGCCGCGCCTGTCCGGTCCCATGCTTCCGCACGATCCCGCCTCATACGATGATCTTCTGGCCCGCTTCCGCTGGGCGATCCCGCCGCACTTCAACATCGGTGTCGCCTGCTCGGACGCAATCGCCGCGCGAAACCCGGACGCGCCCGCGATCATCGATGCGACGGACGAGGAGGTGCAAACGCTCGGCTTCGGCGCGCTGGCCGATCAATCGACGCGGCTGGCGTCCAGCCTGTCGCAAATCGGACTGGCGCGCGGCGACCGCATCGCGGTCATGATCCCGCAATCGGCGCAGGCCGTCATGGCCCATCTGGCGATCTACAAGCTCGGCGCCATCGCGGTGCCGCTGGCGACCCAGTTCGGCCCCAGGGCGATTGCCCATCGGCTCGACGTGTCCGGCGCGCGCGCGATGATCGGATCCGAAGAGGCGCTCGAACGCGCACGCGGCCACATCGACCGCGGCGGCCGGCAGATCGCGACGATCGCCGCTAATGGCCGCCGAGGGGCGGACCGCGACCTGGTTGCCCTGATCGCGCGCGGCGAACCGGATTTCATCGCAGCTTCGACCACGCCCGACGACCCGTCGATGATGCTGTTCACCTCGGGCACGACCGGCCAGCCCAAGGGCGCCCTTCACGGCCATCGCGTGCTTCTGGGACACCTGCCCGGCATCGAAATGGCGCAGAACCTGAGTTTGGATGACGGCGCGGTCATGTGGACGCCGTCCGATTGGGCCTGGGCGGGCGGGCTGCTCAACGCGCTCTTGCCGGCGCTGTGTTCCGGCGTGCCGGTCGTCGCCGCCCGGGGGCCAAAGTTCGATGCGGCCTGGGCCGTCTCCGTCATGGAACGCGCCGGCGTCACCAACGCCTTCATGCCGGCGACGGCGCTGCGGATGATGCAGGGCGCCGACGTTGCGGCGGCACGCCAGCGTCTGAAACTGCGCGCGATCGGAACTGCGGGCGAGGCGCTTGGCGCGCAGACGCTTGCCGCCGCGCAACGCACCTTTGGCGTGCCCGTCAACGAGTTCTACGGCCAGACCGAATGCAATGCGGTGTTGGCCAACTGCGCCACCCTTGGCATCGGACGGCCCGGCGCGATGGGAAAACCCGTTGCCGGTCACCAGGTTTCCATCTTGCGCGCCGACGGCACACCGGCCGATACCGACGAGCCAGGCGAGGTGGCGATTGCCGACGACAGCCCGGTGATGTTCCTCGGCTACTGGAACGATGATGCCGCGACCACGGAACGGTTCGCGGGTCGATGGCTGATGACCGGAGATCGCGCACGGCGCGATTCCGATGGTTATGTGCATTTCATCGGCCGGGCCGACGACCTCATCACATCGGCGGGCTATCGCATCGGCCCCGCCGAGATCGAAGACTGCCTGATGGCACACGACGACGTGGCCCTTGCGGCTGTCATCGGCGAACCCGACCCGCTGCGCACCGAAATCGTGTCGGCCTTTGTCCAGCTCAGACCCGGCTTGGAGGAGGACGCGGCCAGAACGCGCAGCATCATCGACTTCGTCAGGACCCGGCTGTCGGCGCATCAATACCCGCGCAGGATCACATTCGTCGACGAGATACCGCTGACCGAGTCGGGCAAGGTCATCCGCCGGCACTTCCGCAAGCCCGAAGGATGAGCCGCCGGTTCAGCGACGGGAAATCAGCTTGTTGAGCCGGCTGCGGACCTGTTTGGCCGTGGTGCGCGTGGATCGGTAGAGCTCGATCTGCGCGGCCGCTTGACGCACCTCGCGATCGCGCTGCCGATCAAGACCGACGATCAGCGTGACCAGTTCACGGCGATCCGGCCAGAGCCGGCTCATGACCGGATGATCCGGCGGCGCGCAACTGTCGGCGCTGTCGATGTTGGGATCGTCCATCAGCGCCTCGGTCGTGCGCATCATCAGGAGTGTGCCCGGCGAGTGCGCCGACAGCGCTTCATCGAATGCGGTCTTCCACGTCCAGGCCCGCCCCGCATCCACAAGCACAATCAGCGATGCGATGATGCGATCGCCCAGCTTGAGCATGTGAACGCGGCATTTGTCCTGTGTCGCCAGTCCATTGACCGCCTCCCGCGCGAACGCTGCGCGATAGCGATCGGAGGCGAGCGAACTGCGTTGCTGCCCTTTCCATCCGCCATGCTCGAGCAACAGGAACTCCTCCATGGCCAACCGCACCGCATCGGGCTGACGCGCGACATCATGCACCAGCGGACCCTGTTCGGACAGCTTGCGCCAAAGCCGGCCGAAGTTGCGCCGGTGATGTCCGCTCATGGTTTGCTTGAAGAAGTCGTCGGCGTCGCGCGTCGCATCCAGCCAGGGCCGCTCCACCGGCTTGGTCATGGCAATCGGCAGACCGTTGCCCAAAGCGACCGACCGCACGAGAGAAACCACCGGACTGTCGACGAAGACATCGGGAAACGCCATCACCTTGGGCAGCGGAACCGACGGCATGGCCAGCGTCTGCATCAGGTCGTCGATGATCTGTGCGCTTTCGCGGCGTTCGATCAACGGCACGCCGTATGGTCCGAAGGGATTGGCCCAAACCCGGATCAGGTCCGGGCCGATCCGGAACCCGGGTTTCTCCACCGTGTAGGGCATGATCAGGCGCGTATCGGCGGTGTCATCGTCGCGATCCTGCATCACCATCAGATAGACCTTGCGGTCGTCCAGCCGCGGCATGGCCGGAACGCAAAAGCGCGGCGCAAAGAAGATGTTGGGTTCGATCGCAAAGCGCGTAACCGGGTCGATGTCCTCGAGCAGTTCAAATCCGGCACCGGCCGGGTAGACGATGAGCTTTCGGTTGCCGCGCGTCAGCCGGCTCTCGGGCACGGGCGGGCGCGCATCGGCGACACCCAGCATCGGGACGGGCGGGCCATCGGCGACATCCTCTTCAAAGACCGGAATTGCCGACATCAGGTGCGGGCCTCTTGTGGCTGCGGAGACAGGACGAACATGGATACGCCGATGCGCCAGCGCACCAGCTGAAACAGCGCGAATGTCTCTGCCAGCGTCGCAAGCAGCGTCGCGCTGGCTGCACCATACAGGCCGAACTGCGGTATGAGGAGTGCATTGAGCGCGATATTGACGGCCAGAACGCCACCGAAAACGGCCGCGCAAATGCCGTGGTGACCCGACATGGTCAACAGGCTCTCGGCCGGGCCGATCGCCGAGCGCAGGATGATCGCGCCCGCAAGGATGAACAGCAACGGATAGCCCTGCGCAAAATCCGCGCCGAACAGCGCCAGCAGGAACGGGCCGAGCGCCAACACAATGCCGGCCATCACCAGCGATGGCCAGAAGGTCCAGTTCACGGTGGCCCGCGCCAGCGCCCGGAGAGCCGACTTGTCCCGGGCATCGATATGAGCGGCAAACCGGTGCGCGACACCGGCTTTGACCGCGAAGTAGACGAAGTGAATGAGCGCCAGCGTTTTGACGGTTGCGAAATAGACCGCCACGTCGCCGGGCTGCATCAGCGCACCGACCATGAGGACATCGGCGTTGATCAGGAGAAAGAAGAAGCCTTCGACCAGGAAGATCGGCAGAGCGACCGCGATCCAGACCGGAAATGCCGTTCGTCGTGGACCTGCCGGAAAGCGGCGGCGGAGCGAAACACGCACCACGCCCAACTGCCCGAGCGTTGTCACATAGGCCGCCGCAACGGCGCAGATCAGCCCTGTCACGCCGTTGATCGGGAAGCCGGCAACCCAGGCCAGCGTCAGAAAGACCAGGATCAGAACCGGGCGCACGATGTAGGTCGGCGCAATGGCCCGCACCGGCCAGCCATTGGCGCGCGCTGTCCCGTCCAGCGTGTCGCCCAGGGCGATCATCGGCAGGGCCAGAGCCCCGACGAGGAACGGCACCACGTAGTACGTCTGCATCCAATCGGACGCCGTCAGCACCAGGACGATGGTCAGCGCGGCAACGATCGTCGAGGTGGCCAGCACGAACAGCCGGCCCGAATGGACCAGACCACGCAGATGGTCGAGGTCGCCCTTCTCGCGGTACTGCGGCAGAAACCGGATAACGGCCGTCTGGAAGCCCAGGCACGACAGATTACCGATGATCACCATCGCGACCCAGACCAGCACGAACACGCCATATTCGAACGTGCCCATCAGCCGGGCCAGAACCACCTGTGTGAAAAAGGCGAGCGCGGCGCTGGCCACGCGGATGCAGAAGACGATCAGACTGGCGCGTTGCGCCTGGCTGGCATCGTCGTCGCCGGACAACATCGCATCGACCGCGCGCGCCAACGGACCGAGCCGCGCCGTAAGGCCGGCCGGCAGAACGCTTTCAATGGTGTGGGCGGCGGAAAAACGCAACGCGGCAGCCCCGATGCAACGGCATGAAATGGGCGTTGGATAACAGAGCAGGCTTAAGATTGTGTTTGAGCGACAACCAAGGCTGGATTGCGGCCGCACAATACCGAAAAGAGAGGCGCGCGCCGGAGGGCGAGCGCTCCTGCCAAAGAGCCGTCGAACCGGGTCAGAATCAGAAGTTGAACTTCAGCCCCAGGTCGATGATGTGGGTCGAAATGCTCCAAGACTGATCCGTACCTTCATTGTCAGTCAGCGAGAAATCGCTCGTTGCAAAGTAGCGATACCTGCCGACGACGCTGACCTGTTCGCTCAAGTCCACAGCTGCACCGCCACCGATCTGCCAGGCAAACGCGCCACCCCTGTCGTCAATGCCGTTGTTGCCGCCAAGATCGAAGGTCATGTCGATGTTCGCGCTCGCATACCCGATGCCGCCGCCGGCGAATGGCGAGAACGCGCCCAGATCGACGTCATACCAAGCGTTGGCCATGCCGTAGATGATCGACGCCGTGCCGTCGGTTTCAGCAACGTCGAACGGTGCATTCGCAGCCGCATCGGGAAAGCTCAGAAGGCCGGTTCCCATGTTCAGGTAACCCAGTTGGGCTTCGACCCGCAGACCGTTGCCGAAATCGTATCCGAGTTCACCGGTCAATGAGAGCCCGTTTTCGAGATCGAGCACGCCGTTGACATAATCGGGGTCGACGCTGGGATCCTGCTCACCCTCGGCATCGTTCGGGATTGCCAAGCCGCCAAACACCGAGCCGTAGAAGCCACCGGGCGTTGTCGGATCAAAGCTGTAGTCGGCATCGGCAGCCAATGCCGTCGAAGCGATCAGAATCCCCATTCCCGTCGCAAGTGCTGTCTTGATGGCGTTGTTCATGGCC
>CAZSFA010000186.1:0-5307 GCA_964606055.1 uncultured Oceaniradius sp.
TTCGTGCTGCCGCACAACAAGGGCATGCGCCCCAAATGGCTGCTGCGGCTGGGCCTGTTCCTTTACGATCATATCGGTGGGCGCAAGAAGCTGCCGCCGACCCGTGTGCTCGATCTTGCCAGCGACGAGGCGGGCGCGCCGCTCAAGCCCGGTTTCGGCACTGCGTTCGAGTATTCTGACTGCTGGGTGAACGATGCGCGGCTGGTCGTGCTCAATGCGCGCGATGCGGCCGCCCATGGCGCCGACATCCATGTGCGCACCAAGGTGACCGGGTTGACGCGCAAGGACGGTTTGTGGCGGGTCGGCCTGTCGGGCGTCGACGGCGAGCGCACGCTCAGCGCCCGGCTGGTCATCAACGCCGCGGGGCCTTGGGTGGACGCGGTTCTTGCCGGCACGATGGGCGCAAACGCGGCCAATGTGCGGCTGGTGCAGGGCAGCCACATCGTGGTGCGCGGCAAGTTTGCCCATGAACGGGCCTATTTCTTCCAGAACGCCGATGGCCGGATCATGTTCGCCATCCCCTATGAGGGTGATTTCACGCTGATCGGCACGACCGATCGCGACTATCGCGGCGATCCGTCCGACGTGGTGATCACCGATGAGGAGATCGATTATCTGTGCGCGGGAGCGTCCGAGTACTTCCGCGAGCCGGTCACCCGCGATGACATCGTGTGGACCTATTCGGGCGTGCGGCCGCTCTATGACGATGGCGCGTCCAAGGCGCAGGAAGCCACGCGCGACTATGTGCTGAAGACCGAGGGCGGTGCGGACGAACCCAAGCTGGTCAACATCTTTGGCGGCAAGATCACCACCTATCGCCGGCTTGCCGAAAGTGTGGTGGAACGCGTCGAGGAGGTTCTGGGTGCGCGCAAACCGGCATGGACGGGCGGCAAGCCGCTGCCCGGCGGCGACTTCGCCGTCGACGGTTACGAGGCGCAGGTGTCGGCCCTGTCGGCGGATTTTGCCTTTCTCGATGCCGCGACGGCCCGGCGTCTCGTGCGGCTCTACGGAACCGATGCGCGCGCGATTCTGGGGCAGGCGGCGCGGCCCGAGGACCTGGGTCGCATGTTCGGCGGGCTTGTCAGCGAGGCGGAAGTGCGCTTCCTGATGCGGCAGGAGTGGGCGCGTCAGGCCGATGACGTGTTGTGGCGCCGCACCAAGATGGGCCTGCACGTGACCGACGAGGCTGAGCGCGCCGCGCTGGACGCATTCATGGCCGAGGAGTGGCGCAGGCAGGCCGCCTGATCGCAGGGCAGCCAGTTACAACAACCGGGGAGGGACAGCGATGGGTGACTATGTGCTCGCCATCGATCAGGGCACGACATCGTCGCGGGCGATCGTGTTTGCCAAGGATCAGTCGATTGCCGGGATCGACCAGCAGGAGTTTCCGCAGCATTTTCCCCATTCGGGCTGGGTCGAGCACGAACTCGACGACATCTGGCGCAGCGTGGTCGGCACGGTGCGCGGTGCGATCGCAAAGGCCGGCATCGCGCCGTCCGACATCGCAGCGATCGGCATCACCAATCAGCGCGAGACGGTCGCCATGTGGGACCGGCAAACCGGTGCACCGGTGGGCCGCGCCATCGTTTGGCAGGACCGGCGCACGGCCTCCATCTGCGACGAGTTGAAGGCGGCCGGCCATGAGCCGCTGTTCACGCAGCGGACCGGACTGCTGCTCGACCCGTACTTCTCGGGCACCAAGATCAAATGGATGCTGGACACCGTCGACGGGCTGCGCACGCGCGCCGAGGCCGGACAAATCGCCTTCGGCACCATCGACACCTATCTGATCTGGCGGCTGACGGGCGGGGCGCGGCATGTGACCGATGCGACCAACGCGGCGCGGACGCTGATCTACGACATTGCGCGCAACCGGTGGGATGACGAGCTGCTCGCCATTTTGGGCATTCCGGCCGCGCTGCTGCCCGAGGTGCTGGACACCGCCGCCGATTTCGGCACGACCGAAACCGATCTGTTCGGCGCCGCGATCCCGATCCATGGCGTGGCCGGCGACCAGCAGGCGGCGACGATCGGCAATGCGTGCTTTGCGCCGGGCATGTTCAAATCCACCTATGGCACGGGTTGTTTCGCGCTTTTGAACACGGGCGCGGACATCGTGCCGTCGAAGAACCGGCTCCTGACGACGATCGCCTACCGGCTCGACGGCGAGACGACCTATGCGCTGGAAGGCTCGATCTTCATGGCCGGCGCGACCGTGCAGTGGTTGCGCGACGAGATGAAGCTGATCGACCATGCGGCGCAAAGCGGGGAGCTTGCGGCGCAAGCCGATCCCGAACAGGATGTCTATCTGGTGCCGGCTTTTGTCGGTCTGGGCGCGCCCCATTGGGACGCCCAGGCGCGTGGCGCGATGTTCGGCCTGACCCGCGCAACCGGCCCTGCCGAGATCGCCCGCGCCACGCTGGAGGCGGTCTGCTACCAGACGCGCGACCTGCTGGACGCCATGCATGGCGACTGGCCCGATTCGGGTGCGGCCGACACAACCTTGCGGGTCGATGGCGGGATGGTTGCCTCGGACTGGACGATGCAGCGGCTGGCCGACCTGCTCGATGCGCCCGTTGACCGCCCGGCGATGCTGGAGACGACGGCGCTCGGCGTTGCCTGGCTCGCCGGTCATCGCGCTGGCATCTGGCCCGATCGCGACGAGTTCGCCGCGACCTGGGCGCGCGACACGCGCTTTGTGCCGCAGATGGATGAGGCGACGCGAACGCACAAGCTGGCTGGCTGGGCCGACGCCGTTGGCCGGACGTTGACGGCTCGTTAGGCGGCGCCGCTAGTTCCCCTGCGCCATGCCCGAGCGGTGCGCCCAACCCGTGGTGCGTTGTTCGAGCCACGCCATCAGCGCGTACATCGCAATGCCCTCGATCGCCAGCATGATCAGCCCGGCGAAGACCAGTGGTACGTTGAACTGGCTTTGGGCGGCCAGCATCATGTGGCCCAGGCCCGCATTGGCGGCGATGGTCTCCGAGATCACCGAGCCGACAAAGGCCAGCGTGATGGCGATCTTCAGCGACCCGAAGAAATACGGCATCGAGCGCGGAATGCCGACCTTGAGCATGACGTCGAGCTTCTTGGCGCCGAGCGCGCGCAGCACATCCTCCATCTCGGGTTCGATGGTGGCCAGCCCGGTCGCAACGTTGACCACGATCGGGAAGAACGCGATGAGGAACGCGGTCAGGATCGCCGGCACATCGCCGATGCCGAACCAGATCACGAGGATCGGCACGACCGCGACCTTGGGAATGGCGTTGAAGCCGATCATCAGCGGGTAGAGGCCGGCATAGATGAAGCGCGACCAGCCGACCAGAAGCCCGAGCGCCAACCCGCCGGCCACGGCCAGCGCGAAGCCGACGAGCGTCGTGTAGAGCGTCTGCAGCGAGTTGGTCCAGATCGTCGGCCAGTACTCGATGATCGCGCCCGTGATGACGGTCGGTGCCGGCAGGACATATTGCGGCACCGCAAACAGGCGAACACTGCCCTCCCAGATCACGAACAGCGCGATCGTGTAGAGCCACGGCGCCGCCTTGATCCAGGGGAACGGTTTTGGCGCGGCCGCGGGCGGTGCGGTGCTGGCCGCATCGGTGCCGGTCTTTGCGCTTTCCGTCGGCGCGCTCATTCGGCGGCCTCCAATTGTTCGGTCCGGGCGGCGGCGATCAACCCGCGGAGATCGTGGACGATGTCGGTGAACTCGGGCGTGTACATCACTTCGAGATCACGCGGGCGCTCGAACTCGATATGCCGGGTCTCGATGATGCGCCCGGGCCGTGCGCTCATCACGAAGATGCGGTCGGCCAGGAACACCGCCTCGCGCAGATCGTGCGTGACGAGTTGGATGGTGACGTCGGTCTCGTGATGCAGGTCGCGGATGACGCACCACAACTCCTCGCGGGTGAAGGCGTCCAGCGCACCGAACGGCTCGTCGAGCATCAACAGGTCCGGTTCGTGGATCAGCGCCCGGCACAGATTGGCGCGCTGCTGCATGCCGCCTGACAATTGCCAGGGGTACTTGTCGCCAAAGCCCTTCAGCCCCACCGTTTCAAGCAGATGCTCGGCTTTTTCGACATATTCGGCCTTGTTGGCACGCAGCCGGCGGCGGTGGCGCTGGACGATTTCGAGCGGCAGCAGGATGTTGTCGAGCGTCGTCCGCCAGGGCAACAGCGTCGGGTTCTGAAAGGCCATGCCGACGATCGACACCGGTTCGGTCACTTCCTTGCCGGCGACGGTGATGACGCCCTGTTGCGG
Source organism: uncultured Oceaniradius sp. (assembly GCA_964606055.1). Taxonomy (GTDB): domain Bacteria; phylum Pseudomonadota; class Alphaproteobacteria; order Rhizobiales; family Rhizobiaceae; genus Roseitalea. The sequence continues at coordinate 4,261 of CAZSFA010000186.1, forward strand.
GATGTGCAGGCCGGTGACCAGTTTCATCAGCGTGGACTTGCCGCAGCCGGACGGGCCGACAACCGCCGTGAACTCGCTCTTTTCGACATGCAGCGTCAGCCCGGAGACGGCCAGCGTACCGCCCGGGCCGCCATAGCGCATGTCCACATCGTCGATCGTGACGAGCCTGTTGCTCACGCGTGATCCTCGCTGGCTGATGGCGTTGCAACGCCGATTGGGCAGGCTGAAGCCGTAACAGTCAAGCGCCGGATGTGGATGATGTCCACATCCGGCGCCCGTATCGGTGCCTTTGTGCGCCCGAAGTCAGGGCAGCATGCGCTCTTCGACCGGCGGCAGGAAAGACGGGTCGAACACGTCTTCGGGCGCGGGCGGGTTCTGCACATCCATCGACAGCCGCAGCCATTGCATGGTCTCGCCGAGCTTTGCCATGTCGACATCGCCAAAGCCGTTCTCGATGACAGCCGGCGTCCGGATCGACTGCTCGATGGCCATGTTGATGCGGTCGATCTCGACATCGCGGTTGAGCACGCCGTTGCGCTGGAGGACATGGTCCATCGCGCTTTCGGGGTCGGCGACCGTGTCCTGGTAACCCTTGATCAGCGCGCGCAGGAAGCCCTTGACGGCTTCGGGGTTTTCTTCGGCAAATGCCGGGTTGACCATGACCACGTTGCCGTAGAGGTCGAGGCCGTTCTCACCCATCATGATCGGCACGATATCGTCGTCCGATATGCCCTGTGCCTTCAGGTTGATGACCGAGGAGAACGAGAAGCCGAAGATCGCGTCCACCTGGCCCTGTGCGAGCATGGGTTCGCGCACCGGGAAGCCGACATTCTCGATCGTGATGTTGGAGGTGTCGATACCCGCCGCCTCGATGAAGGCCGGCCACTGGGCGAAGGCCGCGTCCGGCGGCGGCGCGCCCAACGTCTTGCCTTCGAGCGATTTGGGGTCCTCGGTGATCCCCTGGCTGCGCAGTCCGATGACGGCGAAGGGCGGCCGCTCATAGGCCATCATCACCGCTGTCACCTTCTGCTCGGGGTTTTCCTCGAG
>CAZSFA010000187.1:0-5302 GCA_964606055.1 uncultured Oceaniradius sp.
GCCGCCGCCGACGGGCAGGGCTGCGCGCGCGATGCCAAGTTCTCGGCCTACACCCGCGTCGGCCAGTTCACCGACTGGATGATCGGCGTCGTCAACAACAACTGATTGTGCGCCGATGCGGGGCGGGTTGATGGCCCGAACTGCAAAGGCGGCAACTGATATCGGTCCACCCGCGGGCATTGCGGTGGAGGCAGGGTCGGCGCACGAGCGATCGGGCGTCGGCCCTGCTGCCTGTGAACCGTCATCTGCACAGAAAACGGGATGGAAGACGCCTGGCGGCGCTGTCGCTATGCCATGGCGCTGAACTTGCGCGCGGCGCTGGAGTGCTCGGCGATCAGCGCGTTCGCGTCCAGACCCGGGATCTGTCCGTCGATGACCCGCCACTGTCCCGCGACCATGACCCGGTCGGCACGGCTGGCGCCGCAATGCACGAGCGCCGCGATCGGGTCGTGCGCCCCTGAGTAGCGAAGTTCATCAAGGCGGAACATCGCCAGATCCGCCTGCTTGCCGACCGCGATTTCACCGATATCGCTGCGGCCCAGGCAACGCGCGGAGCCGGTCGTTGCCCAGCGCAGGGCGTCGCGATGCGTGACCCTTTGTGCCGATTCGTATCCCAGACGATTGACCATCAGCGCGTGGCGAACCTCCTCGATCAGGTTCGAGGCATCATTGGATGCCGAGCCGTCGACACCCAGCCCGACCGGGCTGCCGGCCGCTTCCAGCTCCAGCGTCCGGCAAAAGCCCGATGCGAGCACCGCATTGGAGGTGGCGCAATGGCACACGCCCACGCCGTGCGCACCCAGCTTGTGCACATCGGCATCGGTGAAATGGATGCCATGCGCCAGCCAGACGCGGTCTTGCAGCCAGTTGCAGTCCTCCAGCCAGTCGATCGGCCGGTACCCGAACGTCTCGATGCAATAGGCTTCCTCGTCCTTGGTTTCGGCCAGATGGGTGTGCAGGCGGCAATCGTGCTTGTCGGCAAGGATCGCGCTTTCGCGCATGATCTCGCGGCTGACATTGAACGGCGCGCACGGTGCGAGCGCGATCTGGATCATCGCCCCGTCGGACGTGTCATGGAAGGCGTTGAGGACGCGCTCACTGTCGGCGAGCACGGTGTCGGCATCCTGAACGATGTTGTCGGCCGGCATTGCGCCGTCCTTTTGCGATAGTGACAGCGATCCGCGCGTGATGGTGGCGCGGATGCCGAGTGCGCGCGCTTCCTCGACCTCGATGTCGGTCGCATCCTCAAGGCCGGCAAAGACCATGTAGTTGTGGTCCATGGCGGTGGTGCAGCCCGACAACAACAGTTCTGCGAGCGCCAGTCGGGCGCCCAGCCGGAACATGTCGCGATCAAGCGCGCTCCAGATCGGGTAGAGCGCTGAAAGCCAGGGGAAGAGTTCGGCATTGTAGGCGGCCGGATGGGCGCGGCTGAGCGTCTGGAAGAAGTGGTGGTGGGTGTTGATCAGACCCGGCAGAACGACATGCGAACTCGCGTCGAACGTCTCGTCGACGGGCACCGACGGTTCCTGTCCCGAAGGCACCAGTTCGACGATCCGCCCACCCTCGACAACGATGCCGCCCCCGGCGGCGTCGGCCAGAATGGCGAGCGGATTCTTGATCCATAGGCGCATGTTCGGTCCCCGGTTCCATCAATCAAACACCAGCCACCCAACCACATTGGTTGGCCGTGCGAAAGCCGATGTTCATTGCTTTGAGCCGGCAATCACTCGCCGTAGGGAACCCAGATGTTCTTGACCTGCGTGGACCGATGCAGGAACGCGCGGCCGTAGCCTTCCGGCTTCAACCAGTCGCGGGCCGCGCCATTTTCGGTCCATGTCGCCTTGATGTTGCCCGCCGAGCGGGTTTCGACATCCTTGCAGCCATCGGTCGAGCCCAGGTACCATATCGCATCGACGCCATCGTGATCGGCCAGCGTCCGGGCGAGAACATCGCGTTCGCCGGTGACGATGTTGACGACGCCGCCGGGCAGGTCGGAGGTGTCGAACACCTGGTAGAGGTCGGTCGCCGCAAGGGGCTGGGTCTGGGATGGCACGGCGACCACGCGATTGCCCATCGCGATCGCCGGCAGCACCAATGACACAAAGCCAAGCAGCGGAAACCGGGTTGGGCAGGCGATCCCCATCACGCCCCACGGCTCGTGCATGGCCAGCGTCACATGGGCCGACTTGGTCTGATGGACGGCGCCGTCGAACTTGTCGGCCTGCGCGGCGTACCAGAAGCATCGCTGGACGGCAGTGTCGACCTCCTGGTTGGCTTTGCCGGCCGGGGCGCCGAAGCTCTTGAGCCGATTGGCGAACTCGTTGGCGCGCGCGGCCAGGTTCTCGGCGATGTAGTAGAGCACCTGCGCCCGGTTGTGCCCGGTCGCCGCGCCCCAGGCGCCGGCCTTGTGCGCGGCCTCCACCGCATCGCGAACATCCTTGCGGTTGCCGTGCCCGGCCAGCCCGATGGCGTCGCCCTTTGGCGCCGTGACCGGATAGGAGTAACCGCCATCGGGCCGCTTCTGCTTTCCGCCGATATAGAGTTTGGCGGTGCGATCGATGCCGACGACCGCGCCGCCCAGTCCCGGCTGCGGCGGGATCGGCGCCGGCGCGTCATCGTTGCGCCCGGGCTTGGGCGCGGGCGCGGTCAGATAGGCCATCATGCCTTCGCGCCCGCCTTCGCGGCCAAACCCGCTTTCGCGGTAGCCGCCGAAACCCGCTCCCGCATCGAACACATTGGTGCAGTTGATCCACACAACGCCCGCCTTGATCTCCGACGCGATGCCAAGACACAGATTGACGTTCTCCGACCAGATCGAGGCTGCAAGGCCGTATCGCGTGTTGTTGGCGAGCGCGATGGCGTCCTTGGGCGTGCGGAACTTGGTGAGCGTCGCAACGGGGCCGAAGATTTCCTCGGTCGCAAGGGTCGATGCCGGTTCGACGCCGGTCGCCAGCGTCGGTGGATAGTAGCAGCCGTCCGGGGCCTCGGTCTGGTAGAGGGCAGCGCCTTCCGCTTCGCCCTTTGCGACGAGGTCGCGAATGCGTGCCAGTTGCACCGGATGCACGATCGCGCCGACATCGGTCGACTTGTCGAGCGGGTCGCCCACCCGCAGCTTTCCCATCCTGTCGCGCAACAACGCGGCAAAACGCTCGGCAACGGCTTCGGCAACAAGGATCCGCGCGCCCGCGCAACACACCTGGCCCTGGTTGAACCAGATCGCATCGACGACGCCCTCGACCGCTGCATCAAGGTCGGCGTCGGCGAACACGACGAAGGGCGACTTGCCGCCAAGTTCGAGCGTCAGTGATTTGCCCGTTCCGGCCGTCTGCCGGCGGATCAGACTGCCCACTTCCGTCGAGCCTGTAAAGGCAATCTTGTCGATGTCTGGATGGGTGACGATCGCCTCGCCGGTCGCCCCGTCGCCGGTAACGATATTGACGACGCCCTTGGGCAGGCCGATCTCGTCGCAGATCCTCGCAAAGGCGAGCGCCGTCAGCGGCGTGTACTCGGCCGGCTTGAGCACCACGGTGTTGCCCGCCGCCAGCGCTGGCGCGATCTTCCAGGCCAGCATCAGCAGCGGAAAGTTCCACGGAATGATCTGACCGCAGACGCCGATGGGTCGGGTGTCGGCAAACTCGGTGTCGACCAGCTCGGCCCATCCGGCATGGTGGTAGAAGTGCCGCGCAACCAACGGCACATCGATGTCGCGCGCCTCGCGAATGGGCTTGCCGTTGTCGATCGATTCCAGAACGGCAAGAAAGCGGGCATGTTGCTGGATGCGGCGCGCCAGCGCATAGAGCCAGCGCGCGCGTTGATGGCCGGACAAGGCGGCCCATTTGGAGTGGGCGGACCGGGCGGATTTGACCGCAAGATCAACGTCTTCCGCCGTTCCTTGCGTGACCTTGGCGATCGGCAGCCCCGTCGCCGGATTGGTGACCTCGAACGTCTTGCCGGCGGGCGTGAAGCGCCCGGCGACGAAATGGCCAAAGCCGCCCGCATGTTCGGCCAGCCAGTCATCGACAATGGCCGGGCTTTCCGGCGCAACGCCGTAATCCATGGTTTCGATCAGGTCAGCGATCTGGCTCATAGTCTCTTTGGTCCCTAGGAAAGCGCGTGGCGATGCGCGGCCGCATAGCGGCCGGTGACATGGTGTTCGAGCTGCCGCTCGATATCGCCGAGCATCGATGAGGCCCCCAGGCGAAACAGGTCGGGCCGCAGCCAGTCATTGCCCAACTCTTCCTTCATCAGCACCTGCCAGTTCAGGGCATCCTTGGCCGTCTTCATGCCGCCTGCCGGTTTGAAGCCGACGGTGTGACCCGTCGCCAGCCGGTAGTCGCGGATGGCGCGCACCATGACAAGGCTGACCGGCAGGGTGGCATTGACGCCCTCCTTGCCGGTGGATGTCTTGATGAAATCGGCGCCGGCCTGCATGGCCACCATCGACGCAGCATAAACGTTGCGCAGCGTTTCCAGATCGCCCGTCGCCAGAATCGCCTTCAGATGCGCCGGCCCGCACGCCTCGCGCATGGCCCGCACCTCATCATGAAGCGCCGACCAGTCGCGGTTCAGAACGTGCTCGCGGGTGATGACGATGTCGATCTCATGCGCGCCTTCATCGACGGCATAGCCGATCTCCTCGAGCCGCAGTTTGAGCGGCATCAGCCCGGCGGGAAACCCGGTTGCGACCGATGCGACAGGAATGCCGGTGCCGGCGAGCGCGTCGACCGCATGGCCCACCATGGTGGGGTAGACGCAGACCGCGCCCGTCGTCAGCGCCATGTCGCCGATGCCCAGCGCATCGACGATCCGTGGCGCGAGCGGCTGTCGCGCTTTGGCGCACAGGCGATGAACCCGGCCCGCCGTGTCGTCGCCGGCCAGTGTCGTCAGATCGATGCATCCGATTGCATTGACCAGCCAGGCGGCCTGGTGGTCCTTCTTGATCGACCGGCGCTTTGTCAGCGTATCCGCCCGGCGCTCGGCCGCCGAACGGTTGACAGCGTGGCCCTCGAACAACTCAGGCGTAAGCGCGGTTCCCGGATTGCGGGTCATGTTCGCACCATGGGCGACGGTGTCGGCGTCGGCGATGAGTGTCGGTGTGGCGGCTTCGGGGGCGCTCATGGGTGGGCTCGCATTGACAGAAGGCGGACGGCGCTTGCGCACCACCGCCATTGTGCGTCAACGCCCAACCGCATGCAATCCGCATCAAATGCCTGCGCCAGGCGCGGACAGGTCGAGCCCTCGCAACTCAGGCCACTTCGCCGGTGGTCGAACGCTCGGATTTGCCTGCAACGTTCGGCTTGGC
>CAZSFA010000188.1:0-5253 GCA_964606055.1 uncultured Oceaniradius sp.
CGGCACCTATCGCGGCTATGACGGCAAGGACCACTTCTGCGTGCCGAAGTGATCCGATTGGAACGAGCCGTCAAACGAGGAACGGATTGCCTCGGCGCTCGTCGCCGAGGCGGCTTCCCGGCCCGTGACCGCAGATGAAGCCGACATCATCGCCCAGCGGCAGGAGCTTGTCCTTGATCGAGGCGATCAGCGCCGCATGATCGCCGCCGGGCAGATCGGTCCGGCCGATCGAGCCGTTGAACAGCACATCGCCGACATGGGCAAAGCGCGCCTGGCGGTTGAAGAACACAACATGGCCCGGCGCGTGGCCGGGGCAGTGCAGCACTTCGAAGATGTGCCCCGACAGATCGAGCGTGTCGCCCTCGGCAAGCCATCGGTCAGGCGTGACATTGCGGACCTTGGTGTCGAGCCCGAACATCCGGGCCTGATCCTCGAGCCCGGAGAGCAGCGTCAGGTCGTCCTTGTGCGGGCCGATGATCTCCACGCCGAGCCGGTCTTTGAGATCCATCGCACCGCCCGCATGATCAATGTGCCCGTGCGTCAGCCAGACCGCCTCGGCCTCAAGCCCGTTCGTGTCGAGCGCTTCGACAATCTGGTCGACATCGCCGCCCGGATCGATCACCACGGCACGCTTGGAGGCAGCATCCGACAGGATCGTGCAGTTTTGCTGGAACGGCGTGACCGGCACGATCACCGCCTGCAATTGACCGGGCATGGGAGCTCCTGAGACGCAAACGCCGACGGCTTGTCCAACGGCGGGCGGGCCGTGGCACACTGGGGCATGCCACGGCACGGATTTCATATGTTCAGATCAACAGGCCGGCACACCGGCCCTGTCCTATTCGGCGGCGACGGCCTGCGCCGGATGCACGAGCGCCTCGAAGTCGGCCATCAGTGTCTTGGTCATCTCGCCAACGGCGAACCGATACGGCCCGATCTCGGCGACAGGCGTCACCTCGGCGGCGGTTCCGGTCAGGAAGCATTGCTCGAAGCCGGCCATCTCCTCGGGCATGATCGCACGTTCGATGACCTCGATGCCGCGCGCCTTCGCCAGATCGATCACCGACCGGCGGGTGATGCCGTCCAGAAAGCAGTCCGGCGTCGGCGTGTGCAGCGCGCCGTCCTTGACAAAGAACACATTGGCGCCGGTCGCCTCGGCCACCTGGCCGCGCCAGTCCAGCATCAGCGCGTCGGCAAAACCCTTGTCCTCGGCGGCATGCTTGGAAATCGTGCAGATCATGTAGAGCCCGGCCGCCTTGGACTTGGACGGCGCGGTCCGCGGATCGGGCCGGCGATACTCCGCCATGTCCAGCCGCAAACCCTTGAGCTTGGCCTCGGGCGCGAAGTAGCTCGGCCATTGCCAGATGGCGATCCCCAGATTGATCGTCGTCGCCTGCGCCGAAATGCCCATCATCTCCGACCCGCGCCAGGCGATCGCGCGCACATAGGCATCCTTGAGGCCCTGCCGTGCCAAAAGCGCGTTGCACGCGGCATCGATGTCCGCCACCGCCCACGGAATCTTGTAGCCAAGGATCTGCGCCGACACATGCAGGCGCTCATTGTGCTCTGTCAGCTTGAAAATCTGCCCGCCATAGGCGCGCGCGCCCTCGAACACCGCGCTGCCATAATGCAGCGCGTGGGTCAGAAGATGCACCTTGGCGTCCGCCCACGGCACGAATGCCCCGTTCATCCAGATTTCGCCTTCGAGTTGGTCGTATGGGACAGATGCCATGGTCATTCCCGCCTGTGTTTGCCTCCCGCCTGTCTCGACGGTGATCGCTAGGTTTACAGAGCAGCCAAAAATATGTCAATAATACTGACATAAATGCGAGGATCGGCGAGCCACACCATGCACGCACGCGAACGCCCGACCGACCCGGCGGACCCCGGAGACGCATCGGCCAATGAGATCGACCGGTTGATCGAGCTGTTGTTTTTTGCCTATCGCGACTTCACCGCCGATCCCGACGCGATCCTTGATGATCTCGGCTTCGGGCGCGCGCATCATCGCGTGCTGCACTTCATCGACCGCAAACCGGGCCTGACGGTCGCCGAACTGCTCGATTTCCTCGGCATCACCAAGCAGAGCCTGGCGCGGGTGCTGCGACAGCTCGTCGACGAGGGCTATGCCCGTCAGGACGCCGGCCATGGCGACCGGCGCCGGCGCGAGTTGCATCTGACCGCGCGCGGCGCCGCCCTCATCGCCCGGCTGCGCCAGCCACAGTCTCGCCGCATCCGGGCCGCATTGCATCAGTCCGGGCAGGATGCGAACGGCGTTGCCGCGTTTCTGCTGGCCATGACGGACGATGCGGGGCGCGCGCAGATCGATGTTCTGGACCGGTCGACGCGCGGCATTGGCCAGACGGGGCAACCCGCAAGGCCGGCATGATGGGCGACCGCGCAAGCCAGGGAACACAACCGATGCAGACACAATCCGCACCGCGCGAACAAAGCAACGAGGCATCGGCGTCAGGTGCCGCGGCCTCGCTGCAAGGACTGCCGTCCGATGATGCCGTCCACATCCTGATCATCGACGACGACACCCGCATCCGCACTCTTCTGACGCAATACCTCTCCCAGCAGGGCTATCGCGTCACCGCCGCCCATGACGCGGCCGACGCCCGCCGCAAGATGGACGGCATGGCGTTCGATCTCCTGATCCTCGACGTGATGATGCCCGGCGAGAGCGGCGTCGCGCTGGCCCAATCGATGCGCGATGACAACCGCGACGTCCCGATCCTGATGCTGACCGCGCTCAGCGACACCGAACAGCGCATCGAGGGGCTTGGCGCGGGGGCGGACGATTATCTGTCCAAACCGTTCGATCCGCGCGAACTGCTGCTGCGCATCGGCAACATCGTGCGCCGGCGCGCGCCCGAAGACCCGGCCAGGATCAGCCAGCTCGTGTTCGGCCCGTTCATCTTCAGCATCGGCGAGCGCGAGTTGAAGCGCAATGGCGATGTTGTCCGCCTGACCGACCGCGAACGCGACATCCTGGCCCGTTTCGCCGTCGCACCGGGCGAGACGATCGCCCGGCACGATCTCGTCGAGGGGTCGGGCGATGTCGGCGAGCGCACGATCGACGTGCAGATCAACCGGCTGCGCCGCAAGCTGGAAGCCGACCCGGCCAACCCGCGTTACCTTCAAACCGTACGCGGAATAGGCTACCGTCTGTCGATCGAATAGGCGCGTGCGCGCCCGTCCCGGCCGCCATCGCGGGACCGGAACGCCAAGACGGAACCCGGACCGCGATTGATGACGCTGGCACGAGAAGACGGTCCCACACTGGCCACCGCCCGGCCGCGCAGCGCCCGCCGCCGGATCTGGCGCACGCTCCGGCTGGTCTCGCTGAAGGCGCGTCAGTGGGCGTCCAACATCACGCTCACCATCCCGCGCGGGCTCTATGCGCGCTCGCTGATCATCATCATCGCGCCGATGGTGCTGTTGCAATCGGTGATCGCGTTCGTCTTCATGGAGCGCCATTGGCAGACCGTCACGCAACGCCTGTCGACCGCCGTCACCCGCGACATCGCCGCGGTGATCGACATCATCGACACCTATCCGCAGGACGAAACCCACAGCGAGGTCATCCGCATCGCGCGCGACCGACTGGCGCTCAACATCGCCATCCTGCCGCCCGACCCACTGCCGGCGCCGGCGCCAAAACCGTTTTTCTCGATCCTCGACAACATCCTGAGCGAAGAGATCATCCAGCAGATCGGCAGGCCGTTCTGGATCGACACGGTGGGCGATTCCAACCTGGTCGAAATCCGCATACGGCTCGACGACTACGTGCTGCGCGTGTTTGCCCGGCGCAGCCAGGCCTACGCGTCCAACACGCACATCTTCCTTCTGTGGATGGTCGGCACGTCGCTGGTGCTGCTGTTCATCGCCATCTTGTTCCTGCGCAACCAGATCCGACCGATCCAGCATCTGGCCGAAGCCGCCGACCGGTTCGGCAAGGGTCACGCCATGCCCGAGGGCTTCCACCCGCGCGGCGCGATCGAGGTGCGGCAGGCCGGCCTTGCTTTTATCCAGATGCGCGAACGCATCGAAAAACAGATCGAGCAGCGCACGGAGATGCTGACCGGCGTCAGCCACGATCTGCGCACCATCCTGACGCGCTTCAAACTGCAACTGGCGATGACCACGACGCCCGACGACATCGCCGCGCTCGAAAAGGACATCGAGGACATGCAGTCGATGCTGGAGGGTTATCTGCAGTTCGCAAAAAGCGACATCGAGGAAGAGACCGGCCAGCTCGATCTGGGCGCGGTGCTCGAGGAGACCGTCGCCCAGGGCCGTGTCCATGCCCGCAAGGTGCGCGTCAACGTGCTCGGCCGGCGTGACATCGTGGTGCGCCCGCTCGCCTTCCGACGCCTTGTCGGCAATCTGGCCAGCAACGCCTTCCGGCACGGCCAGCGCCTTGAGATCGTCGCGCGGGTGTCGAAGGGCTGGCTGACCATGACGTTGGATGACGACGGGCCGGGCATTGCCGCAGACCTGCGCGAGGAGGTCTTCAAACCGTTCTACCGCATCGACGACGCGCGCAATCTCGACAACAGCGGCACCGGGCTCGGCCTTGCGATCGCCCGCGACATCGCACGCAAGCACGGCGGCGACATCACGCTGGGCGACTCGCCAATGGGCGGACTGCGCGTGAGCCTGCGCATGCCGGTTTAGGCAGTGTTCCCATCCCCTCGAGCGGAGGACAGGACCTACAGCAGACGCTGGCCGTTCGGGACCGGCTTGTCGATGGCGGCCAGCACGATCGCGCCATCCTCATCGTAAAAGCCGAGCGTCAGCACCTCCGAGCGCATCGGCCCGATCTGGCGCGGCGGGAAGTTGACCACCGCCATCACCTGCCGACCGACCAAGTCCTCGGGCCGATAGTGGACGGTGATCTGCGCCGAGGATTTCTTGATGCCGATCTCCTCGCCGAAGTCGATGCGCATGCGGATCGCGGGCTTGCGTGCCTCGGGAAACGGCGCCGCCTCGACGATCGTACCGGTGCGGATGTCAACCTTGAGGAAGTCGTCGAAACCGATCGTCTCCGCCGTCGCGTCGCCGTCGGCCATGATCAGGCTTCGCCCACGGTCTCGAACATGGCGTGTTCGAGCGCCTGCCGCGCGTTGACGCCCGACCAGACGACCGACTGAAACGCCTGGAAATAGCTTTCGCAGGTTTCGATCGCGCTCGACAGCATCACCTCGACCTGGGCTTCGGTCGGCTCGGCGCCGCCCGACAGCAACA
>CAZSFA010000189.1:0-5253 GCA_964606055.1 uncultured Oceaniradius sp.
CACCGCCTCCCATGACGGCATTGGCGTGCGTGGCGGGGAGGGACTGATCCAGGAGGACGATCTGGGGCGGATGACGCAGACGGTGGAAGCCTTCGGTGGTCGCGTGTCGATGCGTGCCATGCCGGACGGTTCACGCCGGCCCTATGAACTCAACATCACCTTCTATGACGCGATGAAGGGCACGTTCGCCGGTGAGGACGACTGGCAGCAGGAGCGCTTCCTGTGCAGCCAGACCATCCAGATGGCGCTCGAGGGCATTCCCGCCTTCTACATCCATTCGCTGCTGGCAACCCACAACGATCATGCCGCCTTCGAGAAGACCGGCATCAACCGGGCGCTCAACCGCCATCGCTGGGATTACGCGGCGCTGCGGCGGCTGCTCGACCATGACGACAACGAGCATGCGCGCGTCCTGCGGCGGATGTCCGAACGCATCCGCATCCGCTGCGTGCAGCCGGCGTTTCATCCCAATGCGACGCAGTTCACGCTGCCGTTCGGCGACAAGCTGTTCGGGTTCTGGCGGCAGTCGCTGGACCGTGACCAGTCGATCTTCGCCATCCACAATGTCAGCGCCGAGGCGGTGACGATTCCGGTCGTTTCGATCAACCTGATCGGCGGCCATGAGTGGGTCGACCTGTTGTCCGGCGAGCCGGTGCGCCCGCATGCAGGCGACATCACCTTCCAGCCCTACCAGTGCCGTTGGATCTCCAACCGGTTCTAGTGCCGTGTTGCGACGGGTCGTCGAACCGGTTGCCGCCCCGGGGCCGGCGCGCGTCAGCGCAAAACCACGTCGACCCGCCGGTTGAGCGCCTTGCCGTCGGCGGTGGCGTTGCTGGCGACGGGTTCGGCTTCGCCCTTGCCCTGGGGTGTCAATCGCTCCGCGCCAATGCCGTGTTCGACCAGCCAGGCGACGACGGTCTGTGCCCGGCGGCCTGACAGGTCGAGATTGTAGGCGTCCTCGCCATCGGCATCGGTGTGGCCTTCAATGATGACGTTCATCGCCGGCTCGGAGGCGAGCGCCGTGGCCAGCCGTTCGAGCGCGCCCCGCGCGGAGGCTTTGGGCGTGGCGCTGTCATGGTCGAAATGGATGCCGTAGATGCGCGCCTCGCCGGTTTGCTCGAGCGCGGTGATGATCGGGTCGGCCGGCGCGACCGCGCTGCACGGCGTGGTGGTGCCGTCCGGCGCCGGTGGGCCGCCCCACGCACTGCGGCTGCGCTGGCGGTAGCGGACGCCGGCGAGCGAGCCCCCGCTGTCGATCGTGGCGAGCGCGGTGCCGACAATGCCCTGATCCGAGGTCCAGTTGAGCAGCGCCACGCCGTCCTCGACCGAGCCCGAAAGCGTGCCGGTCGACAGGCCGCTGTTTTCGACATAGCAGCCGCTCAGGGCGGTGCCGTCCTGCGCCAGTTCGATGAAATCGGCGCGGCCGCTCTGGAAGATGCCGGTGAACCGGTCGGCCGCCTGCGGCGCCTCGACCATGCCATGGGCGATGACTTCGGTGAAATAGATCCAAGACGCGTCGGGCGTCTGCGGACCATTGACGGTGAAGCGCAGCCAGCGCACCGGCGTGTCGATGGCGCTTTGCGCAAGGGTCGGTCCGTCGGGTCCGGCCTGAAGGCTCGCCATCGGCACGTAGCCGGCTTCGGGGCCTTCGGCCGACCCCTCGATGCCGACCGGGCCGGCCGAACCGCCGGCCACGCCGCCGGGCCGTTCGCCGGCGCCGTGGATGCCGATTTCGGCGATCACGGCCGGTGCGACCAGCTCGAACACGAAGGTGTAGGGCGGCGCGTTCTTTGCGGTGGAGGTGTTCCAGTTGCTGGCGGGATCGCCATCGGTCAGCGCCAGCGCGGCGGCCGGATCGACCGATGCCGAGACCAGCACCGCGCCCTTGGCGAGCGTCAACAGGTCGGTTTCGGGCGGCGGCGCCTGGGCATGCCCGGTCGCTGCCATTGCCATCAAGGCCCATCCCGATGCCGGGGCGAAAAGGCGTCGATATCCCATCGGCTTCCCCCTCTTTTCCCAATGCAAGAAGGCTAGCCCATGTGCAAATGACCGGCAAGCGGGCGGCGCGAACGCGCTCCGGTCAGGTCGAAGCGGCCGGGGTCCTCAGCCGTACAGGTAAGCCACGGCAAACCGCACGAAGTCGATCAGGAAATGATATCCGACGGCCGCCTCAAAGCCATACCGCACAAACAGCAGGCCCATCGGCACCCCGAACACGACAGCATTGATCAGCGTGGGCGCGGCGGCGGGGCTGAACACCATCGCGCCGGGCAAATGCGCAAGGGCGTGCACGCAGCCGGCGATCAGGACGGCCGCGGCGACGGCTCGCGCGGGATGACGCTGTGCGTATGGCCGCAACAGCGCGTAGACGAGTGTCAACAGGAACAGGCGCGCCCAGGTCTCCTCGGCAATGCCGGGAACAAGGGCGACGAGCGGCTCCCAGGCGCGGTCGACCCAGACATCGCCGGGGTGAGCCCCGTAGCCGACGTTGAGCAGTGCGACGGGAACAGCCAGAGCCGACGCGCCGGCAAAGGCGCGCAGCGCCAGGCCCCAATTGCCATCGGCGCTGTGAACGCGGGCAAGTCCGGTTTGCGCGACCAAGAGGCAGCCGGCGATGAACAGGAAGGGGATGCAGGCCAAATGGAAGGCCTGAAACGCATCGAGCCGGCCCCCCATCCACGACAGCAGCAGGCAGGTCGCACCCGCGATGAGCCCCAGCATCCACAGACGCCGCGTCAACTGCGCGCGCCGGCGGATCATGATCAACACGGCGATGATCGTCAGGCCGGTGACGACGGCGAGCCACGGGTGAACCACCGGCCCGGCGGCAAACAGCAGCAGGAAGGCGACCAGAACGACAAACACCGTTGGCAGGAAGCCCTTCGGGTGGCCGATGATCGGCTGGATCGCCGGCCAATCGGCCCTTTGCCCGACTGGTTTCCAAAGAAGCGCGATGAGGGCGAGGATGAAGCCCAGTCCGGCGATCTGTCCAAGGCCGCGCAGCAGGGCGGCATCGACCGTGGACGCGGTCAGGAGCAGCCCGGTCGCGGCCAGCCAGAGCGCAGCAAGGAGAACGCTCAGAATCGGTTGCGATCCTTGGGTCAACGTGGGCATTTCCGGCTCGCGGCGCCCGCCGGCGCGCCCGATGCAGTGGAGGCTGGCGCGGACATCACGCCGCTCGTGCCGTGTTCATGACGATTGCCCGATCGTGCTGGACCGTCTCCGGATACAATGTGTCGTCTACCGCATCGGGATGCTGCACGTATTGACGGCCATCAATGCCGATGGCGTTTTTTTTGCGGGCGCCGTCTCCGGCCTTTGGCGAAGGGGCTTGTCGCGGATTGGCGTGCAGGATGTTGTCCAAAAGCAAAACGCCCGCCAGATGGCGGGCGCTTTCATAAGCTTCGGGCTGGTCTTGGGTCAGTTGAAACGCCAGGACAGGCCGGTGCGGAATGTCTGCACCATCGTGTCCTCGCTGAGGTTGATGCCCGCGTCCGGACCGCCCAAATCGAAGCCGCCGTCCTCGGTCCACATCGTGTTGCGGTATTCCAGCTTGGCCGAAAGCTGCGGCGAGAGCATGGTTTCGATGCCGCCGCCGATCGTCCAGCCGTCGCGGTCATAGGAGTAGCTGAGCAGCTCTGAGTCCGAGGCTGGCACCATCATCGAGTTGATGGCGACCGATCCGCTCATCTTCGTGCGGGTGAAGCCGCCAAGGCCGTAGATCAGCGTGTCCGGGTTGGCGAGCCAGCCGGCACGGCCCATGATCGACCAGCTGTCGCCGGTCTTGAGCGTGTAGGTCAGGTCTGCCGTCTCGTCGGGCGTGTTGATGTCGCAGGAGTCGGGACCGTTCGGGTTTTCATAGCAGACATCTCCGAAGATCGACGCCTCGGTTTCCATGCCCGAGAAGGTGTAGTCCGCCTGGATGCCGACGACGAACTGGCTGCCGATCTGGTAATCGTAGCCCACCTCGAACGATCCGATCAGGCCGTCGCCGCCGAAATCGAGCGCGGCGCCGATGGAGTAGAGGTCGAACGGTCCTGTCGAGAAGAGCCCGCCGGGGCTGTAGTCGAAGATTTCTGCCTGGCCGTTGGTCTCGACGTTGCCCATGCCGCCGGTCACGCCTGCGCGCAGGCCGGTCCAGTCGATCGCCATGCCCTTGGGCATCCGGGCACCGTCGCCGCCCGCGCCGAAGCGGTAAGAAAGGCCCGCCCGCATGGTCTGGATCGTGGCTTCATCGAAGAAGCGGAACGATGTGTCGCCGCCGATCGGAAACACTTCCTCATTGTCCCAAGCGGTGTGCCGGTATTCGAGCTTGGCCGTGACGCCGGGCCGCAGGAAGGTCTCGATGCCCATGCCGAAGGTCGCAGCATCGCGCTCATAGGAGTAGCTTGCAAGCTCCTCGTTCACCGGGCCGGTGACATCGGTGTTGAAGCTCAGATCGACATCGGCCTTCATGGTGGTCCGGGTGAATCCGCCCAGGCCGTAGATCATGGTGTTGGCGTTGGCGACGTAGCCGGCGCGCCCGATGACGCTCCAGCTGTTTTCCGGGCGCAAACGGTATTCGATGCTCGGGCTGTCGCTGACGACATTGTTGCTGCAGTCGTCGTCATTGCCGTCGGTTCCGGAGAGCGGGAACTCGTAGCAGACGTCGCCGAACAACGTCGCGTCGGTGTCAATCGCCGACCAGGTGTAGTCGCCGGCAATGCCGAGCACGAATCGGTCGGTCAACTGGAAGTCATAGCCGGCCTCGATCGTGGCCAGCGCGCCCGCGCCGCCGAAATCCAGGCCTGCGCCGATGCTGAAGACGTCGACCGGGCCGATGCCGATGCCCGGGCCATCGGTTCCAAGTTCTGCCCCGGAATAGGTCGTGTTGCCGCCGAAACCGACGCCAACCCCGATATGCAGACCACTCCAGGACTGGGCCGTTATCATCGCGGTTTCATCGTCGGCGAATGCCGCGGTGCAGCCCAGCAGTGACATCGCCGCTGCGGCGAGAATGCTCTTGTTTGTCATCGCTTCATCGTCCCCCGATTGGTCGCAAATGCGAATTCCCGCGCCCACTTCTATCCATACTCCCGAAATCGAAAACCAACCAGGAGGCGTAATCTGCCCCCAGGGCCTGATTTTCGATGGGTGTTGCAGGAAAAACACAGTTATTGCAACCTGTTGCGCGTCAAACGGAAAACTTCAACTGATGCGCGTGCATTGATCGGAGGCGAGTCGTGTTCTTGGGCGCAATTCCCGCTGTTGACG
>CAZSFA010000190.1:0-5153 GCA_964606055.1 uncultured Oceaniradius sp.
CCCACCAGCGACAGCTGCTCTTCGGTCTTGGTGCGGCGCTCGGCCCTGGACATGTGTGGATGGTGGGTCATCAGCGGCTCGCCGATGATGTCGCCGATCGTCATGCGCGGGTTGAGCGAGGCGACCGGGTCCTGGAAGATGATCTGCATCTCCTCGCGGCGCGCGCGCAGTTCGGCGCCTTCCATCGCGCGCAGGTCGCGGCCCAGCCACAGCACCTGGCCGGTGCGCGCCGAGATGAGTTGCAGGATCGCCCGGCCGAGCGTGGACTTGCCGCATCCCGATTCACCGACCACGCCAAGCGTCTCGCCGGCGCGCAGATCGAAGCTGATGCCGTCAACGGCCTTGAGCACGCCGCCCGGCTGGAACAGGCCGCGCTTGACGGAGAAATGCACCGACAGGTCGCGGACCGACAGGATCGGCTCGGATGTGTTGGCCAGCGTCACGGCAATTGCTCCAGATGGCAGGCCTTGGCGCGATCGGGCGCGATCGGGTGAAGCGACGGCCGCTCCTGCCGGCAGCGCTCGAACGCATGGGCGCAGCGCGCGGCATAGGCGCAGCGATCGTGCGGCAGATGCTGCAGGTTGGGCGGCTGGCCGGGAATGGTGTTCAGCGGCGTGTCGCGCCCCGCATCCAGACGCGGCATCGCCGCCAGAAGCCCGGCCGTGTAGGGATGCTGCGGGTCGTAGAAGATGTCGTCGACCGGCGCCTGTTCGACGATGCGTCCGCCATACATCACCATCACCCGATCCGACAGGCCGGCGATGACGCCCAGGTCATGGGTGATCATGACGATCGATGTCGAGAACTCGCGTTTCAGATCGCCCATCAGTTCCAGAATGGCCGCCTGCACCGTCACGTCGAGCGCGGTGGTCGGTTCATCGGCGATCAGAAGATCGGGCTGGCACAAAAGCGCCATCGCGATCATCACCCGCTGGCGCATTCCGCCGGAGAACTCGTGCGGAAACATGCCGATGCGGCTGGCGGCCTGCGGGATGCGCACCAGATCGAGCATGTGGACCGCGCGCTTGAGCGCATCGGCCTCGCTCATGTGCTTGTGGCGGACCAGAACCTCGGTCAGTTGCCGCCGGACGGTCAGGAACGGGTTCAACGATGTCATCGGATCCTGGAAGATCATCGCCATGTGCCCGCCGCGAACCGCGTTGAGTTCGGCCGCCGGCAGGTTGAGGATTTCCTCGCCGCGAAAGCGCACCGACCCGCTGGCCGCGCCGTTCGATGCCAGAAGCCCCATGACGCCCAGAAACATCTGCGTCTTGCCCGATCCGCTCTCGCCGACAATGCCGACCGTTTCGCCGGCGCCGATCGTCAGGCTGACATCGTTGACGGCGGCGACCGGCCCTTCTGGCGTCTGGAACCGCACCGAAAGATCGGCGATTTCGAGGATCGGCGTCTGGGTGCCATCGATACCGGGCGGAGGCGCCGCCGCGGTCCGATCAGCGGTCCTGGGGGTCGAGTGCATCGCGCAATCCATCGCCGAGATAGTTGAAACAGAACAGCGTCACCGCCAGGAACGCGGCCGGGAAGATCAGCGCCCAGGGCGCGACCGTCATGCCCGCCGCGCCTTCGTTGATCAGCACACCCCAGCTGGTCATCGGCTCCTGGATGCCAAGCCCGATGAACGACAGGAAACTCTCAAACAGGATCACCTGCGGAACGGTCAGCGTGACGAACACGACGACCGGGCCCAGCAGGTTGGGGATGATGTGGCGCGTCACGATCTTCCAGCCCGGCACGCCGAGCGCGCGGGCGGCCTCGACGAACTCCTTGTTCTTCAGGCTGATCGCCTGACCGCGCACGATGCGCGCCATGTCCAGCCAGACCACCGCGCCGATCGCCACGAAGATCATCAGGAAGTTGCGCTCGAAAAAGACGAACAGGATGATGACGAAGAAGATGAAGGGAACCGAGTAGAGGATGTCGACGATCCGCATCATGATGTTGTCGGTCCGGCCGCCGAAGTAGCCGGCCACCGCGCCATAGGTGACGCCGATGACGAGGCTGACGAGGGTCGCCACCAGCCCCACCATCAGCGAGATCTGCCCGCCGACGAGCACCCGCACGAACAGGTCGCGACCATTGCCGTCGGTGCCGAACCAATGGCCGTTGGCAAAGTCGGGCGGAACGGAGATGCGGTCCCAGTAGACGCGGGTCATCGAATGCGGCGACAGGTAGGGACCAAGGAAACACAGGGCGGTGATGATGATCAGCGTGATGATGCTGAACACCGCCATCTTGTTCTGCACCAGCCGGCGCATGGCATCCTGCCACAGCGAGCGTCCCTCGGCATCGAACGCGGTTTCGGTGTCGGTCGATGTGACGATCTCGGTCATCGGAGCCTCACGTCAGGCGGACCTTGGGATCGAGCACCGCATACAGCAGGTCGACCAGCAGATTGAGCACGATGATGATCACCGCGTAGAAGATCACGACGCCCATCACCAGCGTGTAGTCGCGGTTGAGCGCGCCCTCGACGAAATAGCGCCCGATCCCCGGAATGCCGAAAATGCGCTCGATCACCACCGAACCGGTGATGATGCCGGCGATCGCGGGACCGAGATAGGAGACCACGGGCAGCATGGCGCCACGGATCGCATGGCGGTAGATGATCAGCCGCTGTTGCAGGCCCTTGGCCTTGGCGGTGCGCACATAGTTCGAGCGCAAGACCTCGATCATCGAGCCGCGCGTCAGCCGCGCGATGTAGGCGATTTGCGGCAGCGCCAGCGCGACGATCGGCAGGACCTTGTTCTCCCACGCTCCGCGCCCCCAACCGCCGGCAGGCAGCCAGCCCAGCATGACGGCAAAGACCAGCGTCAGCAGCGGCGCCATGACGAAGTTGGGAATGGTGATGCCGGTCATCGCACCGGCCATCATCGAGTGGTCGACCCAGCTGTTCTGGCGCAGCGCGGCGAGCGAACCGACGGCGACGCCCAGCACGGTCGCCAGCGCGATCGCGATGCCGCCCAGTTGCAGCGAAGCGGGAAAGCCGAGCCAGATCAGATCGGTGACCGAATAGTCGGTGTACTGAAACGAGGGGCCGAAATCGCCGCGCACCACGTTTTGCAGATAGCGCAGATACTGCTCCCACAACGGGCGGTCGAGGTAGTAGGCCGCTTCGAGATTGGCCCTGATCTGGGCGGGCATGTTCTCTTCGGTGGCGAGCGGGCTGCCCGGCACCATGCGCATCATGAAGAACGCCAGCGTGATGATGATGAACAGGGTCGGGATGAACCAGGCCAGACGCCGCAGCAGGTAACGGAGCATCAACGATCCATCATGTTGCGCCAGCCGGAGCGGCAGCGACGGTCAAGGCATTTAAGCCGCGTGGGGGGCGGCGGCGCGGGGACAGCCCCGCCGCTGTGCGCGGCGGGGGCTCGTGGGTGTTACTGGCCCGCAAAGGACAGGTAGCGCGAGAGCGTCACATCCTGGGGGTTGCGCTCGAAGCCCTCAAGCTCGGGATTGATCAGTCGGGCGCGCGTGTAGTGGTAGATCGGGATGATCGGCAGGTCGACCAGCATCACGGCCTCGGCCTGCTCGAGCAGGTCCTGCCGCACCTGCGGATTGGTCTCGGCCAGCGCCTGCTCCAGGAACGCGTCATACTCGGCGTTGACCCATTTGGAGCTGTTGGCTTCGCCCGCGTCGCCCTTGAACTTCTCAAGGAAGTAGGAGGCGTCCGAGTAGGTCGCGCCGATCCAGCCGGCCCGCGCCATCGTGTGCTCGCCGCGCGCCGTTGTGTCCAGATACACCTGCCACTCGACATTGCGCAGGCTCAGCGCGACCGCGTCGCCAAAGGCTTCCTGCCACATCGCGCCCAGTGCCACGCCGATGCGGCGGTGCGTGTCGTTGGTGTTGAACAGGAACTCGAGCTGCAGCGGGTTGGCGGCCGAATAGCCCGCCTCTTCGATCAGGCTTTGCGCTTCGGCGATCCGGTCCGCCATCGGCGTGCCCTTGAAGTCGACCGTCTGCAGGTCGTAGGGAATCGCCCCGTCATTGGCGCCCGGCGGCACCCAGGAGTAGGCCGGCTGCTCGCCACCGGTGGTGATCTGTGCGGTGATCACGCCCCGATCGATCGTCAGAGCCAAAGCGCGGCGCACGCGGGCGTCGTCGAATGGCGGGTTCTGCACCTGAAGCGTCAGATAGTAGGTGCCGAAATAAAGGTGGTTGGAGTAGGCCTCGGGCATGGACTGCTCGAGCGGCTGGATCTGGTCGAGCGGCAACTCGTAGGTCCAGTCCAGTTCGCCGGCCCGGAAGCGGCTGACTTCCTGCGCGCGATCGGTGGTCGGATAGTACATGATCGCCGGAATGGCGACGCTTTCGGCATCGTGGAACTCGGGATTGGCGACCAGCCGGACATGGCTCTGCGGCGTCCACTCGTCGAGCATGTAGGCGCCGTTGGAGACCAGATTGCCCGGCCGGGTGAACTGGTTGCCATGCTCTTCCAGCGAGGCGCGATGCACCGGCGAGAACGAGGAGTGCTTGAGCGCGTCGACGATATAGGGCGTCGGCGCCTTGAGCGTGATCTGCAGCGTGTCGGCGTCGACGGCGACAACGCCCAACTCGTCGACCGGCATGTCGCCGGCAGTGATGTCGTCGGCGTTGACGATCGGCTGTGCCAGCCAGGCAAAGCGCGAGGCGATCTCGGGATCGACGAGGCGCTGGAAGGTGAAGACGAAATCGTCGGCCGTGACCTGCTCGCCGTTCGACCAGCGGGCATCGTCGCGCATGTCGAAGGTGATCACCAACCCGTCGTCGCTGATTGACCAGCTTTCCGCTGCGCCCGGGACCGTCGTGCCGTCGGGCGCATTGGTGACGAGCCCTTCAAACAGGTCGCGCAGAATGTTGCTCTCCGGCACGCCGGTGGTCCGCTGCGGGTCCAGCGTTTGCGGCTCGGCGCCGTTGCCGCGGTTCAAGACATCCTGGGCATGGGCCATCGGAAGGGTTGCGAGGCTCGTTGCCAGCACAAGGCCGAGGCCGGAACTGATACGTCGATGCGTCATGGGACTTTTACTCCTGAGATTGCCGTTTGATCGGTTGCCCGGGATGGCCCGCCTGCATTGGCGACCGCCGATACTGTGTACAACAGTTGTACAACTGGCAAGAGTTGGCAAGTTGAACCGCCGTGCCAAAGAGTCCCACGG
>CAZSFA010000191.1:0-5145 GCA_964606055.1 uncultured Oceaniradius sp.
CGCCGGCGCTCGCACTGGCGGCGCCGGGCGCGCATCTGATCGCGCTCGTCAAGCCACAGTTCGAGGTCGGCCGCGACCGGATCGGCAAGGGCGGGCTGGTCGCGCCGGCCGATGCCGATGCCGCCGCCGTGGCGCTTGATAACTGGGTGAACGATCAGGACGGCTGGAGGGTGCGCGCCGTCATCGCTTCGCCGATCACCGGCGGTGACGGCAATCGCGAGTTCCTGCTCTGGGCCGTCAAGGACGGGGTGTCGGGCTAGTCGTCTTCGCGCGCGGGGCGGTATTCGCCCGTCTTGGGATCCTTGATCAGCGTGCCGATCGCCTTGTTCTGCGCCTCGCGTTCCTCGCGGCGCACCTTGGCCGAGACCCGCGCCGCCTCACGGACGAAGGCGCGATAGCCCAGGAACCCGACCAGGGCGACAGCGGCAAGAAGCAGCAATTGCGGCATGATCTATCTCTCCGGGGTCACAGGCCGTAGCGGTTCCAAAGAGCACGTTCCTCAAGGGCCGACAAGAGACCGGACACCGCATGGCCGGACAGCGACGTCGGATCGAACCCGCTCATGCGGTCGATGACGCCGGGCTGCGGTCGGCCGAACAGGCCGCGCGGCATGGTGACCAGGCGCAGTTCGGCCTTCTTGCCGTAACGGGCATGGATGAAGCTGCGCATGTCGCCGACCGCGTCGATCAGGCCCAGTTCGCGCGCCTTTTCGCCGGCCCAGAACCGGCCGGTGAACAGGTCCGGATCGTCGGCAAGCTTGTCGCCGCGCCGGGCCTTGACCAGATCGATGAAGACCTGATGCACCTCAAGTTGCAGCGCCTTGAGGCGCTCGACGTCCTCGGCCTTCTCGGGCTGGAAGGCGTCGAGCGTCGACTTGTTCTGGCCGGCCGTGTAGACGCGGCGCTCGATGCCCAGCTTCCTGATCGCATCGACAAAGCCGAAGCCCGCCGAAATGACACCGATCGAGCCGATGATCGAGGACGGATCGGCAATGATCTCGTCGCCCGCGGTGGCGATCATGTAGCCGCCGGACGCGGCCACATCCTCGGCAAACACCAGAACCGGCTTGTCTTTTTCCTCGGCAAGGTCGCGGATGCGCTTGTGGATCAGCCGCGACTGAACCGGCGAGCCACCGGGCGAGTTGACGCTGATCGCCACCGCCGGCGCGCGCTTGTTCGAGAACGCCCGCTCCAGCGCCGGAGCGACGGCGGCCAGCGACAGCACCGGGTTGAATGCCGTGCCGCTGGCGGCAATCATGCCGCGCAGCCTGACAACGGGGATGACCGGTGTTGATCGTCGCCACCTCTTGGGCATCAACCGTGATATCGACATGGCCTGTGCGGTCCTTGCAGCGTTGGCGATTGTGGGAGATGTAATGGCGCCCGGCGCCAGTGCAATGGGCGCCCGTGCGGCATTCGTCGGACGGGTCCACAGGCGCCTGTTTGACGTTTACGTAAAAAGTATCTAGCCACGTGCGCGTGGCCCAACCCGACAAGCCTGCCCTGCCGATGAGGAGTTTGCCATGTACCGAGCGCCGGTCGACGACATCAACCACGCGCTGTTTGCCGTTTCAGGACTGGGCGAGCGGATCGCGGCCGGCGACGCGGGCGATCTGAGCGCCGATCTGGTCGAGGCGATCATCGAGGAAGCGGGCAGGTTCGCCGCCGAGCGTATCGCGCCGCTGCATCTGCCCGGCGACCGGCACGGCACGCCGTTTTCGGGCGGCGAGGTGACGATGCCGCCCGGCTACAAGGAACTGTACGCAGACTGGATCGCGGCCGGCTGGAACGCCATCGCCGGGCCGGAAGCGCATGGTGGCCAGGGCCTGCCGATGACGATGGCGATGGCCTGCATGGAGATGTGGTGCGCGGGTTCGATCGCCTACGGCCTTGGGCCGACGCTGACGATGGGCGCGATCGAGGCGATCGAGGCGCACGGCTCTGACGCGGTCAAGGCGACCTATCTGGACAAGCTCGTCTCCGGCCAATGGATGGGCACGATGAACCTGACCGAGCCGCAGGCGGGCTCGGACCTCTCCGCGCTGAAGGCGCGCGCCGAACCGGCCGGCGACGGCCGCTACCGGATCTTCGGCCAGAAGATCTACATCACCTATGGCGAGCACGACCTGACCGACAACATCGTGCATCTGGTGCTGGCGCGACTGCCCGACGCGCCGGCGGGCACACGCGGAATCTCGCTCTTCGTCGTGCCGAAATTCCTCGTGAACGACGACGGGTCGCCGGGCGCGCGCAACGATGTGTTCTGCAACGGCATCGAGCACAAGCTGGGCATTCATGCCTCGCCCACCTGCACGATGATCTTCGGCGACGGCAAACATGGCGATGAACCGGGCGCGATCGGCTGGCTGGTCGGCGAGGAAAATCGTGGCCTGAACTGCATGTTCACGATGATGAACAATGCGCGGCTTGCCGTGGGCATTCAGGGCGTGGGTCTTGCCGAGGCGGCGTTTCAGGCGGCCCGCGCCTACGCCAATGAACGGCGGCAGGGCCGCGCGCCGGGCTGGGACGGCGACGGCATGAGCCCGATCGTCCATCACCCGGACGTGCAGCGCGATCTTCTGACGATGAAGGCGCTGACCGGCGCGGCACGCGGCATCTGCTATGCCTGCGCAGACGCCATTGACCGCTCGAAACTTGGCAGCGACGCCGACCGGCGGTTCTGGCACGAGCGCGCGAGCCTTCTGACGCCGATCGCCAAGGCGTTTTCGACCGATATCGGCTCGCATGTCGCTTCTCTCGGCGTTCAGGTGCATGGCGGCATGGGGTTCATCGAGGAGACGGGCGCGGCCGTCTACATGCGCGACGCGCGCATCGCCCGCATATATGAGGGCACCAACGGCATCCAGGCGATCGATCTGGTGCAGCGCAAGCTTCCGCTGTCCGACGGTGCGTGCGTCGAAGCTTACCTTGGCGAACTGGACGCGGTTCTGGAGCGGCTTCGCGCCGTCAATGATGCGCGCTTCGGCGCGGCCGCCGATCACTTCGCGCAATCGCTGGCGGATCTGCGCGCGGCAACCGCATGGCTGCGCGACAGGCAGGCCGGAGGCGACATCCAAGAGGTGCTGGCCGGGGCGACGCCCTACCAGCACCTGTTCGGGCTGGTTGCTGGCGGCGCCTGCCTTCTGACCGGCGCGCTCGATGGCGCAACGCGCGCCGGTGAGCGCGCCGCGCTGGCGCGGTTCTTCTGCGAGAACCTGATCGGCGAGACCGGCGCGCTGCGCTCCCGCGTCGAACAGGGCGCGCCGAGCCTTTCCCAAGCCGCCAGGGCACTGGTGCACTGAGATGGGCGTGAACAGCGACATCGCCGTCACCCGGCAAGGCTCCACGCAGATCATCCGGTTCGACCGGCTGGCCAAGAAGAACGCCATCACGCGGGCGATGTATGCGGCGATGACCGCTGCGCTGGAGGCCGGCGAAACCGACGATGCGGTCGCCGTGCATGTGGTGCTCGGCGGCGAAGGCGTCTTTTCGGCGGGCAATGACATTGCCGATTTCGCAGCAGCCACGGCAGCTTCGGGCCCAGCGCTCGGCGACGAGGTCCTCGGCTTCCTGGACGCGCTGACGCGGCTCGAAAAGCCCATCGTCTCCGGCGTCGACGGCATGGCGGTGGGCATCGGCACGACCATGCACCTTCATTGCGATCTGACGCTTGCCACGCCGCGCGCGGTGTTCCGGACGCCGTTCGTCGACCTGGGCCTTGTGCCCGAGGGCGGATCAAGCCTGCTCGGCCCGGCGATGATGGGCCGTCAACGCGCCTTTGCGCTGCTGGCGCTGGGCGAGGACCTGCCGGCGCAGGCCGCGCTGGCCGCAGGGCTGATCTGGCGCGTCGTGCCCGAGGATGTGCTGGAAGACCAGGTGATGGCGACGGCCGAACGCCTTGCCGCCAAGCCGCCGCAGGCGTTGCGCACGGCCAAGACGTTGCTTGTCGGCGACCGTCAGGCGGTGCGCGCGCGCATCGACGACGAAGCGCGGCACTTTGCCGAACGGCTCGGTTCGGCCGAGGCACAGGCAGCCTTCGCGCGTTTCCTCAAGCGCTGACGGGCACCAGGGTTCAGAGCACCTTGCCGGGGTTCATGATTCCGGCCGGGTCGAGCGCGGCCTTGATGCGCCGCATCATGTCGAGCGCGACCGGCGACTTGGTCTCTGCCAGTTCATCGCGCTTCATCTGCCCGATGCCGTGCTCGGCGGAAATCGAACCGCCATGCGCGCGCACGATGGTGTGCACGGCAGGTGTGATCTGCGCGGTCATCGCCAGGAAATCGGCCTTCCGCCAGCCGACGGGCTGGGAGACGTTGTAGTGCAGGTTGCCATCGCCCATGTGGCCGAACGGGCACAGCCGCGCATCGGGCACGATGGCGCCGATCGCCGCCTCGGCCTCGACCATGAAGGCGGGGATGGCGCCGACAGGCACGGAAATGTCGTGTTTGATCGAGCCGCCTTCGGGAATCTGGCTTTCGGACATGCCTTCGCGCAACGCCCACAGATCAAGGCGCTGACGCTCGCTTTGGGCGATCACGCCGTCAACGATCAGGCCGGCGCCGAAGCCGGCCTCGACGACCGCGTCCAGTTCGCCGCGCGCGTCCTGTTCGCTGCGGCCCGAGATCACCTCCATCAGCACGTAGAAGGGGTGGGGCGCACCGAGCGGGTCGCGCACGCCGGGAACATGGCGGATCGTGAAATCGACCGGCATCCGCGCCATCAGCTCGAACGCGGTCAGCGACGGGCCGAGCGCGCCCCGCGCCCGGCGGTAGAAAGCCAGCGCGTCGGCCGGTGATTGCACGGCAAGGAAGGCTGCCGCCCGTCCCTTCGGCTTGGGGTGCAGCTTGAGCGTCGCGGCGGTGATGATGCCGAGCGTCCCCTCGGCGCCGATGAACAGATCGCGCAAATCGTAGCCGGTGTTGTCCTTCTTCAGCTTGCTGAGCCCGTCGAGCACCTGGCCATCGGGCAGGACGACCTCAAGGCCCAGACACAGATCGCGCGCCACGCCATAGGCGAGCGCACCGGTGCCGCCGGCATTGGTCGACAAGTTGCCGCCGATCTGGGCGGAGCCGCGCGCGGCCAGCGACAGCGGGAACAGCCGGTCATGGGCGTCGGCCGTCTCCTGAATGGTCTGCAGGATGACGCC
>CAZSFA010000192.1:0-5137 GCA_964606055.1 uncultured Oceaniradius sp.
ACGACCAGGTCGAGGCGATGACTCTTGCCGACCGGATCGTCGTCCTCAATGCCGGCAATGTCGAGCAGGTCGGCACACCCATGGAACTCTACCACAATCCCGCTTCGCAGTTTGTCGCCGGCTTCATCGGTTCGCCGCGCATGAACTTCATCCGTGGCGAGGTGGCGGCCACGCACGATGCGACCGTCTTCGGCATTCGTCCCGAACACATCGACCTTTCGCCCCAAAGCGGTGACTGGCCCGGCGAAGTCCGGCTGACCGAAGCGCTGGGTTCTGACACCTTCGCGCATGTGCAGACCGAGCGGGCCGGCATGGTCAATGTGCGCCTGCCCGGCTCGCAGCGGGTGGGCGAGGGCGACACCGTCTTCCTCACCCCCCAGCCTGACGCGGTTCACCTGTTTGACGCACAAGGCAGGCCGCTGAGGGCCAGCGCCATGTGACCAGTGTGCAAGTCATGGTGCAACGCCGCGGGCCCATCGCGCGCCGCACCGCCCGTTTCGGTCCGTGCCGGCTTGCGCGGAATGGACCTCCTCAACCGGAAAGGCCGGCATGAAACGCAACATCCTCCTGATGATCGCCGACGATTTGGGGCGCATGACCGGCTGCTACGGCGAGCCTGCGATCCATACGCCCAACATCGACGCGCTCGCGGGGCAGGGGACGCGTTTCGACATGGCCTTCACCTCGACCGCATCCTGCTCGGCCAGCCGTTCGGTCGTCTATACCGGCCTGCACACCCATGAAAACGGGCAGTACGGCCTGCACCATGATCATCATCACTTCATGACGTTCGACGATGTCGAGACGGCGCCGGCGCTGTTGGGCGAACTGGGTTATCTGACCGGGATCATCGGCAAGGTGCATGTCGGGCCGCGTCACGCTTATCCCTGGTCGGTGCGCGAGGAGAGCGGCACACGCGACATGAACTGGGTGGCGGGGCGTGCGCGCGCGTTTCTCCAAAAGGCGCGTGCGGAGGACAAGCCCTTCTTCCTGACCGTGGGCTTCATCGATCCGCATCGCGACATGACCCGATCGGGCTTCGGCAATGCCGATTTCGACGGCGAGGCGGACGAACGGACGTTCGCGCCCGGCGAGGTGTCCGTACCCCCGTTCCTCAGCGACCTGCCGGAGGTGCGGCTGGAACTGGCCGAATACTACCGCTCGGTGCACAGGCTCGATCGCGGTGTTGGCCGGGTTCTCGCCGCTCTGGAGGAGGCCGGCTGCGGCGAGGACACGCTCGTCATGTTCCTGAGCGACAATGGCGCACCGTTCCTCAACTCCAAGACCACGCTTTATGACGCCGGCGTCCATCTGCCGTTGATCATGCGCGTGCCTGGCGCACACGCGGGCATCGCCAATCCCAATCTCGTTTCATTCATCGACATCCTGCCCACGCTTTTGGATTGGGCAGGCGCGCGGACGGATGCGGGCCGCCGTCGCGGGCGGTCGCTGTTGCCGATCATGGAAGCCGAGACACTGATGGATGACTGGCAGATCGTCTTTGGTTCGCACACCTTCCACGAGATCACGAACTACTGGCCGACACGCTTCGCGCGCACGCCGCGCTTCAAGTACCATCGCAACGTCGCCTGGCAGCTCGATTTCCCCTTCTCCGGCGACATCTACGGTTCGCTGTCCTGGGAGGGCATTCGCAACGCCAATCCGGTGACGATCGGCAGGCGGCCGCTCAAGGACTACATCCGCCGCCCGCCCGAAGAACTCTATGATCTGGCCAACGATCCGTTCGAGGTGGACAATCTGGCAGGGCACCCGGACCACCGGCACACCCTTCATGAACTGCGCGCAAAGACCGAAGCGTGGCAGCGCGACACCGGCGATCCCTGGCTTTATCGCGACGGCGTATCTGTCCGCGCCGTCCAGCACCATCTGGATGCGGGCCTGAACCTGCCCGAGCGTTTCGACCTCGACATCGACAAGCCGGGCAATCGCTGACCGCGACGACAATCGGGTCCATTCGCATGACCCGCGCCGGCGACATCCAGCAAAGGCACCGCGGGTTGGCCGGCGCGCCATGAACTGAAATTTTCAAAGTTGCTTTCCCCGTCGGTCTTTTTCATACTCGCCCACGGGAGCAGCGGCGGGGTTCCTTTGCAACACGATCCGCCGGCCCGA
Organism: uncultured Oceaniradius sp.; assembly: GCA_964606055.1. Lineage (GTDB taxonomy): Bacteria > Pseudomonadota > Alphaproteobacteria > Rhizobiales > Rhizobiaceae > Roseitalea. The sequence continues at coordinate 2,134 of CAZSFA010000192.1, forward strand.
TCGGGTCTTCAGGGAGGAAGCAAGTATGTTCAAGACACTCAGGGTTATGGGTGCTGCGCTCGCGCTCGCCACCATAACGGCCGGCGCTGCCCATGCCGAGAAGGTATTCTACTGGGTCTCGCACGGATCGCCCGCCGATCCGGTGTGGACCTATTTCCTCGACGGCGCCAGGCAGTGGGGCGAGGACACCGGCAACCGGGTCAACACATCGTTCCACAGCGGCGATGTGCCGGCCCACCAGGAGGCCGTGCGTGCGGCCATCGCGTCAGGCGCGGACGGCATCGTGACCTCGAGCCCTGATCCGGGCAGCCTGGTCGAGGTGGCCGCCGAGGCCAACGCCGCCGGTATTCCGATCATCAACATGAACACGCCCGACCCGTCGGCCAGCTTCGATGCCTATGTCGGCGGCGACCTGGTCGTCTATGGCCGTTCCTGGGCGCAGTACATGGTCGACAATGGCCATGTCGAAGCCGGCGACTTCGTCTGGATGCCGGTCGAGGTGCCCGGCGCGACCTACGCCGTCCAGGAAGAGGAAGGCATTGCCAGCGTCTTCGAGCCGCTCGGCATCACCTGGGAAGTGACGGACTCCACCCTCGATCAGGCCGAGATCATCACACGCATGTCCGACTACCTGACCGCCAACCGCGATCGCGTGGATGCGATCATCGGGCTCGGCGATCTGGTCACGGGCTCGGTCAAGCGCGTCTTCAATCAGGTCGGTGTCGAGCCGGGCGAGATTCCGGTCGTCGGCTGGGGCAACTCGCTCGATACGACGCAGTCGGTGCTGGAAGGCTATGTCAATGCCGCCCAATGGCAGGATCCGCAGGCCACCAGCTACATCGCGCTGTCGATCGCGGCGATGTCCGCCAGCGGCATTCCGCCCGGCTTCGACGTCATCACCGGCGCGCTCTACGAAGCCGATACCGCCCAGATCTATGACGATGTGCTGAGCGGAAACTGAACTGAACCATGCACGGCGGCTCCCAAGGGGCCGCCGTGATCCTTTGTGCGGATCGATCCGCGACCTGTCCAAATCCAATGGGAAGCGTACCTTGCAACGTCCGACGTTGACCAAGCGGCTGCTGTCGCGACCGGAAACCGGCCCGGCTGTCCTGCTGGTGCTGATGATCGCGGTCTTCACCTCCATCAACCCGAACTTCGTTTCGATCCTCAACATCTCCAACACGCTCGCCTTCACGGTCGAGCTTGGCCTGATCGCGCTTGCCATGACGCTGCTGATGACGGCCGGCGAGTTCGATCTTTCGGTCGGCTCGCTGTTCGGGCTGACGCCGGTGATCATGTGGACGCTGTTCAACGAAAGCGGCGTCAACCTGCCGCTGGCGTTCCTGATCGCCATGTCGATCGCCTGCTTCATCGGTCTGGTCAACGGCATGTTCGTCACGCGGTTGAAGATCCCGTCATTCCTGGTCACGCTTGGCATGTTGCTGGTGGCGCGCGGCACCGCTCTCTACATCACCAACGGGTTCCCGCAGCGCACGTGGGACGCGGGCGAGCAATGGATCGCGCAAGTCCTGGTCGGCGACTTCTACATCGGCGAAATGCGGTTGTTCATGTCGCTGGTTTGGTTCGTGGCCTTTGCGATTCTGCTCGCCTACATTCTTGACGGCACCAAGGCCGGCAACTGGATTCAGGCCACCGGCGGCAACCGCAACGCGGCGCGGGCGCGCGGCATCAAGGTCAACGCGGTCAAGGTCTATCTGTTCATCTTCTGCTCGGCCATGTCCGGGCTCGCCGGGGTGATCTCATCGATCCGCACCTCGGCCGCCAACCCCAACAGCGGCACCGGCTACGAGCTTGAGGTGATCGCGATGGTGGTGATCGGCGGCACCGCGCTGATGGGCGGGCGCGGCACGATCATCGGCACTGTTCTGGGCGTCCTGATCCTTCGGCTGATGCGCAACGGCATCATCATGATCGGCGTGCCGGGGCTGGCCTACAACATCTTCATCGGCGCGATCATTCTGGGTATGATGGCGTTGCATTCCTGGCTCGATCGCCGCAACCACACCGATGGGTGACGCCATGGCCGAACAACTGATCCGGATGGAGAACATCTCCAAGTACTACGGCAAGGTGCATGCACTCGATAACGTCAACCTGAGCGTCCACGAGGGTGAGGTCGTCGGCCTTCTCGGCGACAACGGCGCGGGCAAGTCGACGCTGATCAAGGTCCTTTCAGGCGCCGTGCCAAGAACGTCAGGCGATATCTACATCCGCGGCAGAAAGGTCGAGATCAACTCGACCACCGACGCGATCGACAACCGCATCGAGACGATCTACCAGGATTCGGCGCTTGTGACGCAACTGTCCATCGCGCGGAACCTATTTCTGGGCCGCGAACCGACCAAGGGGCATTGGCCGTTCGGCCGGCTCGACATGGACCGGATGGAGGAGGTGGCCGACACGCTGCTCAAGCAGGTCGGCATCACCAAGGACATCCCGGCAACCACGCCGATCAGTTCACTGTCCGGCGGCGAGCGTCAGGCGGTGGCGATCGCCCGGGCGATGCACTTTCACAGCGACCTGATCATCCTCGACGAGCCGACCAACAATCTGGGCGTTGCCGAAACCCAAGGGGTGCTGCAGTTCGTGCGCAACGCCCGCGACTCCGGCCATTCCTGCATCTTCATCGCCCACAACATCCACCACGTGTTTCAGGTCGTCGACCGGATCGTGGTGATGCGGCGCGGCACCATCGTCGCCGATGACATCGATCCCAAGAAGAGTTCGGTGGCCGAGGTCGAGCACGTCATCGTCGGAATGGATCACTGAGCCGCCTTAAGCGTCGCATGGTCGATCTGTGACCGGGCGCGCCGCAACGCTCAGGGCGCGTAAAGGTGACAGGCGGTGCGATTTCCAGAAACGGGGTCCGTACCCTGGGCGAGTTCCGGGCGCTCCTTACTGCAAACATCCATCGCCTGCGGGCAGCGGCTGTGAAAGGCGCAGCCTGGCGGCGGATTGGCCGGATCGGGCGGTTCGCCCG
>CAZSFA010000193.1:0-5033 GCA_964606055.1 uncultured Oceaniradius sp.
CTCTGGCTCGGGTAGCGGCTCCGGTTCGGGCAGCGGCTCAGGTTCGGGCTCGGGCAGCGGCTCTGGCTCGGGTAGCGGTTCTGGCTCCGGCTCGGGCAGCGGCTCCGGTTCGGGTAGCGGCTCCGGCTCCGGTTCGGGCAGCGGTTCCGGTTCGGGTAGCGGCGGCGCGTCGGGCGGCGGCACTGGCGGCAGCGGCTCCGCCGGCGGCGGCGGTGGCGGCGGCGGCAGTGGCGGTGGTGCCGGCAACTAAGAACCTACGAAGTTTTCGCTGCCAAGACTGAAACGTTCGAAGGAAACGATATGAGAACTGCAATGATATGCGCCAGCGTTGTGGCGTGTCTCGCGTCGCAGGTGATCGCGCAGAGCAACAACATCTCTGCCGCAGGCAGCTGGAATTCCTCCTACGGGCTTCCGTCTCCGACGGAGCGGAACGTGCGTCTCAACTTCCTCGTCGAGCAGGAAAAGCTGCGGAACGATTACTATCAGCCGCAGCGGACGATCATCAACACGACCAACAACACCACGAACAACAACGATCACAGCGTGTCGAACTCGATCAACGCCGCCGAAGGCGCGGTGGTGGATGTCGAGAACCGCACCGCCGAGAACAGCGGCACAAGCTCGAGCGTGGTGGGCTCGATCAACGAATCCACCACCAACATCTCGACCACGGGGTCGGGAAACAGCTCGATCAACGTCGCCAACGCATCGGAGAACCAGGGCTGCCTCGACGGCACCATCACGACCAGCGTGAACCAGCCCGCTGGCGGCTTCGACATCTCGGCCGGTGGCGGCGGCAGTGCCGGCTCCAGCACGGTCACGGTCGGTCCGGGTGGCTGCTGATGAGGCGACAGCACCCTGTCAGCCGGCTTCTGGCCGCGACCGGACTGTGCGGCGTGCTCGTTGGCTGTGCGGCGCCCAGTCAGGATCTCGCCCTGGTCGAAGGACCTGCGGTCGTGGACGTGGTGACCCCGTTCGACGGGGCGCTCGCCTGTCTTGACGGCAAGGTGGACAAGCGGCTCGGTTTCGCAGTGGGGAACATCCCCGACGGCACCGGTCGCGAGGCCTATAACGGCGAGGGCGCGGGCAAGTTCGTCACGCAATCGGCGGGCGACATCGTGCAATCGGCGCTGTTCAAGACCGGGGTCAAGGTGATCAACCGCCGCGACGTGGGCAGCACCGCGCTCGAGGCGAACTGGGGTCTGCGCAACCTGCAAACGCAGATGCCCGCGCATTTCGCGATCACCGGCAGCGTCAACAGCCTCGATTTCATCCCCGGTGGCGGGGCTTTCGTGAATGTCGCCGGTGTCGGCGCGCGCTATCGCCAGAACCGCATCCTCGTCGGGCTCGATCTTGCCATGACGAATCTCGCGACCGGTCAGATCGTCGCCAACATCGCGCTGCGCAAGCAGGTGGTCGCGGACGAGGCGGGGCTGTTCGGCTCGGCCTTCACCGATGGCAACCTGGTCGATGCCGATCTCGGCGGGATGCGGCGCGAGGCGCTGAACGACGCGCTGCGCACCATGCTGCAGCTTGCGACCTACGAGTTGCTGATCCAGCTGATGCCGCCGCAGAAGCACGCAGAATGCTCGATGCAGATCGATCCGCGCTATGGCCGAATATCCGGGGCCAAGACCGCGGGCGAGCAGCTGGAAGAGTACAAGCAGGCGGTCGCCGCGCAGGCCGCCGCCGCGACCGCGGCCATCACCGAGGATGCCTATGCCGGCCAGACCGGCACCGGCAACGGCACGCCCCGCGATGTCGCCGCCTCGACCGAGGAAGCCGCGGAAGAGGCCACGGAGGACGCGCTCGCACAAGCCGCCGTCGTGGAGATCGACAACGCGCAGTCCGACATCAAGCCGGACGAGGGGGGCGCGAATTTCGAGAGCGGCACGGCGGAGAACGACAACCGCCTGTTCCGCTTCAAGCGCAATCCGACGATCCCGCCGGGCGGTGGCCCGGGACCGTCGCCGTCATCGTGAGGTATGGTTTCATGTCATACGTCGCCGACAGGGGAAAGGAATTCGCAGGGTCCCGAAAGGATGCTAACGTAACGGCATCCGGGACCGGCGCAAGGAATACCGGACGCACGGCCGGTATCGGTGCCGTCGCACCAAAAACTCGAGCCCGGAACGACGGAAACCGGGCAATGGAACTTGGAGTTTGATATGAAAATCAAGATGATCCTTCCGCTGACCGCAGCCGGCCTTTTCGCCGCCTCGGCAGCTTCGGCGCAGGTTGCTGCGTCCTTCGACAACCTGGTTGACCAGGTGCTTGGCGCAACCGATACCGATTTCATCTCGGCCTCGGTGAACCTCGCCGCCATCAACGGCTCGATCGACATCACCGCCGGTTCGGACAACACCCCCGGCGACACGGCAAGCGACTCGAGCACGAGCAGCACGTCGAGCATCGACGAGACCGTGTCCAACGCCATCGACAACTCGACCCTTCTCGAGACGTCGGATGCGACCGGCTCGACCAGCGATGCAGTGAACGCGATCGACAACAGCGTGACGAACGCGATCACGAACACGACCGACTCGACGACCGAGGCATCGAGCGAAGCTTTCGCCGCGGTCACCCAGAACTTCGGCGACGTGTCGTCGGTTGCGGCCGGTGCGATCAACGACAGCACCGCGACCATCACCGAGACCGGCTCGCTGGCCAGCGTTGACATCAACACCAACGCCATCAACACCGCATTCAGCGGCGTTGCCAGCAACACCACCGGCGGCGGCATCGGCTCTGTCAGCACGGCGGTCAACCTGGGCGGCATCGACGGCTCGATCTCGATGGCTCTGACCAACGCCAATGTCGGCGCAACCTCGATCGGTTCGGTCGCGGCAGGTTCGATCAACACCAGCGACATCACGGCGACCTTCGTTGGCGGCTCCGACGCCACGACCAACGTGAACGCACCGACCCCGTAATGGTGATGTTCGGGTGGTATGGATATTCTTCCGCCATCCGAGGCTGGTCCGCCATCGCACAATCGTGCGGTGGCGGATCGGGCCGGTTCCTGCCCAATAGGCATGACCCGGCACGTTTCGAGTACCCCGCGGCGCGTGCCGCATCCCCGGCAGCCGGGCGTCAGCCCGGTTTCATCGGACGCACTGTCAACGCGCGGCATGCGTCATGCCCTGCGATACAGACCGCGATAAATAATTTCGCCCGGCCCCGGAAAACTGTTAACGTTGTGTCATCCGGGACCGGCTCGCAATATACCGGGCCCCGAGCCGGTATCGGTGCCGTCGCACCTGAACCCCATGTCCGGAACGACGGAAACCCGGATAACGGAACTTGGAGTTTGATATGAAAACCAAGATGATCCTTCCGCTGACCGCAGCCGGCCTTTTCGCCGCCTCGGCAGCTTCGGCGCAGGTGGCTGCGTCCTTCGACAACCTGGTCGACCAGGTGCTGAGCACGACCTCGTCCGACTTCATCTCGGCCTCGGTCAACCTTGCCTCGATCGACGGCTCGATCGACATCACCGGCGGTGCGGCCTCGCAAGCCGGCAACACGGCGAGCAACTCGACCACCACCAGCACGTCGAGCATCGACGCGACGGTTTCCAACGCCATCGACAACTCGACGCTGAGCGAGACCTCGGACGGCGTTGGCGGCTCGACCAGCGATGCCGTGAACGCGATCGACAACACCGTGTCGAACTCGATCACGAACACCACCAGCACCGTCACCACGGCGTCCTCCACCGCGACCGGTGCCGTGACCCAGAGCTTCGGCGACGTGTCGTCGGTTGCGGCCGGTGCGATCAACGACAGCACCTCGAACCTCACCGAGACCGGCGCGCTGGCCAGCGTCGACATCGCGTCGAACACCGCGAACACCGCGTTCACCGGCATCGCCAGCAACACCACCGGTGCCGGCATCGGTGCCGTCGATACCGCTGTGAACCTCGCGGACATCAACGGGTCGATCAGCATGGGCGTTGCCAACGCCAATGTCGAAGCCACCTCGATCGGTTCGGTCGCGGCAGGTTCGATCAACACCAGCGCGATCACGGCCACCTTCGTCGGCGGCTCTGACGCGACGGCTGACGTCGGCGCTCCCTGATCCCGACACTCGGACGATGCGGGCCTCCCGCATCGCCTGACGTCCTTCGCCACCGCACCTCGCGTGCGGTGGCGTTTTTCTTGGGGCGACCCCCACTTCCCCCGCCCCCTGCGCTCTGCCATACTGCCGCCCAAGCCATAAAACAAAGAGCAGCGGCATGAACGATCTTCTCTCCTCCACCCCGAAATCCGACTATGACGCCTCCTCGATCCAGGTGCTCGAGGACATGGAGCATGTCCGCCTGCGCCCCGGCATGTATATCGGCGGCAAGGATGACCGCGCGCTGCACCACATGGTGGCCGAGATTGTCGACAACTCGATGGACGAAGCTGTGGCCGGCCACGCCACCTGGATCGAGATTGAACTGCACGAGAACGGCCATGTCAGCGTGCGCGACAACGGGCGCGGCATCCCCGTAGATCCGCACCCCAAGGACCCGAGCAAGACCGCGCTCGAAATCATCTTCTGCACGCTCAACGCGGGCGGCAAGTTTTCCGGCGACAGCTACCAGACCTCGGGCGGTCTGCACGGCGTCGGCTCCTCGGTGGTGAACGCGCTCTCGGATCACCTGAGCGTCGAGGTGGCGCGCAACCGCGAGCTTTACCGCATGGCGTTCTCGCGCGGGCTGCCGCAGGGCCCGCTGGAAAAGGTGGGCGCGGCGCCCAACCGGCGCGGCACCGCCGTCACCTTCCACCCCGACCCCGAGATTTTCGGCGCGCTCAGCCTCAAGCCCGCGCGGCTCTTCAAGATGGCCCGCTCCAAGGCGTATCTCTTCTCGGGCGTGGAAATCCGCTGGAAGACCGCGATCAGCGATGGCGAGACCCCGCAGGAGGCGGTGTTCAAATTCCCCGGCGGCCTCGCCGATTACCTCGCCGAGACGCTGGGCGACAGCACCACCTATGCCGAGCGCCCCTTTGCCGGGACGGTGGAATTCGCCGACAAATACGGCGTGCCCG
>CAZSFA010000194.1:0-4956 GCA_964606055.1 uncultured Oceaniradius sp.
GCGGTCGGGCCGATCCTTGCGCAGAACCTTGGCGGCAAGCTCTATCCGCGCATCCGCGAGACGATGCGCGACGCGCTGATCTTCACGATGATCTACGTTGTGGTGGTGTGCGGCCTGATGGCGCTCTTTTCGGGCCAGATCGCCGATCTGTTCGGCGCAACGGGGCTTGCGCGCGAGTTGATCGTGTTCTTCTGCGTCTATGCGGCGCTGAGCTTCTTGTTCAATGGCGGGCTGTTCGTTGCCAATGCCGCGTTCAACAATCTCGGCTTTGCGCTCTATTCGACGCTGTTCAACTGGGGCCGGTCGACGCTGGGGGTCATTCCGTTCGTCTGGGCCGGCGCGCAGCTCTACGGCGCGATCGGCATTCTGGCCGGCTGGGCGCTGGGCGCGGTCGTGTTCGGCATCGCATCGGTGATCGTCTGCTTCCGCGTCATCGACCGGATCGAGCATCGCGACGACGACCATACCCCGATCGGCCCGCCGCCGACCGCGCAATCGCCGTTCACCAGCGCCAAGGGCGCGGCGCTGGGCTAACCCAACCGCCGTTCGACGCCGACCGGGTCCATCGCGTGGGCGGCGAGCGCGGCTTCCAGCTTGGTGCGGAACTCGTCGCGCACGGCGCTGGTCGCGTCGAGAATCTGCTGCGCCTTGAGGAAGTCGAGCACGCGGAACTGGGAGACAGACGGACGCACGAACACATCGGGCGGCTCGACCATCAGCTTCAACTGGATCATCGACTGGTTCATCAGTTGCGATGTGCCAAACAGCGAGTCGATGGTTGTCGGCGGCTTGTTGGGATCGCCCAGCGGCGCGCCGACGACGTCGACGCCGATGACGATGTCCGCCTTGCCGACAAGATGATCGTAGGGAACCGGGTTGAAGATGCCGCCATCGACATAGATGCGCCCGTCGCGCCGGACGGCCTTGAACACGGCCGGGATCGCGGCCGATGCGGCCATCGCGGTGACCAGATCGCCCTCGGTGAACACGGTCTGGCGGTGCCCGTAGAAATCGGTGGCGACGATGGCGAGCGGAATGTCCAGGTCGGCGAAGTCGCGCTTGATCTGCGGCGGCAGGAAGGTGCGCAGGATCCGCTCGATGTTGAACTGGCCGAACCGGAAGCCGCCATCGACGAAATGGCGCAGTTGCGTCGGCCGCGACTGCCAGAAGCGCCCCATCACGTCGGCGCGGTTGCCGGCAAGGCTGAGCGTGTAGTCGCGCATCTGCCGGCCCGTCATGCCCGAGGCCATGGCCGCGCCCATGATCGCGCCGATCGACGCGCCGGTGATCGCGACCGGGCGTATGCCCATGTCGTTGAGCACTTCGATGATGTGGATGTGCGCGTATCCACGCGCGCCGCCACCGCCAAAGGCGATCGCCACGGTCGGCCTTGGCGCCGCCGGTTCGGCCACGGTCGGGGTGTCTGGCGCCAGCTGGCTCACGCGTCGGCAGCCTCCAGTGCGATGAAATGCATGACGGTATCGCCCATTTTGCGTTGCTCAAGCCTAACAAACCGCTTGGGCAAGACAATGGGGGCGCTGGCCGTCTCTTCAAGGAGGATGAGCGCGTCCGGCATCAGCCAGCCGCCGTCCAGCGCCGATTGCAAAGCCTGTTCGCCCAGGCCCTTGCCGTAGGGCGGGTCGGCAAAGACCACGTCGAAGGGCGCCATCGTGCCAATCGGCCCCAGGCGGGTCGCATCACGCCGGAACAGCTTGGCGCGGCCCTGAAGGTGCAGGTCATGCATGGTCTTGCGGATCAGCCCGCGACCGTCGACGGACGCCTCGATGAACAGGGCAAATGACGCGCCGCGCGACAGCGCCTCAAAGCCGAGCGCGCCCGTGCCGGCGAAGAGATCGAGCACGCGCGCGCCGTCCAGCCGGTTCGGCCAGCGATGCGCGATCATGTTGAAGACGGTTTCGCGCGCGCGGTCGGTCGTCGGCCGGATCGCCATCGCGCCGGGCCGCGGGGCCGCGATCGAACGGCCGCGCAATGTGCCGCCGACCACCCGCATCAGGCCTTGCGCGGTCCGGGCTTGCGCGGTTTGCGCGCGGCAGGCTTGCCGGACGGCCCGTCCGAACGGCTGCGCTTGCCGCCGGCGGGACGGGCGCCGGGCGCCATCCAGACATTGGAAGACCGGTTGGAGCGCCCCTTGGGTTTGCTCTTGGTGTCTTCGTCGGCGTCCTTCTGCGTCGACCACTGGTCGCGCAGGCGCTCGCGGCGATCGCCCGCCTTTTCGTGCCGGTGGCTCTTGTCGCCGCGCCCGGGCCTGTCCTGGCGCCCGGGCCTGTCCTGGCGGCCGGCTGCGCCCTTGTTTGCCGCCTTGGCGGCGGCCATCGGGCTGCGCGTACCCGACACCCAATCACCGGACTTCTCCGCCGTCATGGGCGGCGGGGCGTCCTCGACCTGCGCCTTGACCGGCCTGTTGGGAAACACGTTGCGGATCGGTGCGTCGAAATCGGCGCCGGATTCGGCGATCAGACGCGCGCCAAGCTGGTCGCGCAGCGTCTTGCCCTTGACCTCCATGGTTTCCCCCGGCTCAAGGCCGCCAAGCTGGAACGGTCCGAAGGAGATGCGGATCAGCCGGTTGACCTCGAGACCGAGCGCGCCCAGCACGTTCTTGACCTCGCGGTTCTTGCCTTCGCGCAGGCCGATCTCAATCCACATATTGGCACCCTGCTCGCGCTCGAGCCGCGCTTCGATGCCGCCATAGAAAACGCCGTCCACGGCGATGCCGTCCTTGAGCGAATCGAGCCGCTTCTGGTTGACCCGGCCATGGGCGCGCACGCGGTAACGGCGCAGCCAGCCGGTCTGCGGCAGTTCCAGCGTGCGTGCCAAGCCGCCGTCATTGGTCAGCAGCAAAAGGCCCTCGGTGTTGATGTCGAGCCGTCCGACGGTGACGACGCGCGGCAGATCCGCGGGCAGGCGCTCGAACACCGTCGTCCGGCCCTCGTCGTCGCGCGTGGTGGTGACCAGCCCCGCCGGCTTGTGAAACAGCCACAGCCGCGTGCGCTCCTTTTCGGGAATGGGATGGCCGTCGATGGCGATCTTGTCGTCGGCGGTGACGTTGACGGCGGGCGAATCGAGCTTGTTCCCGTTGAGCGTGATGCGGCCGGCGGCGATCATCGCTTCAGCCTCCCGGCGCGAGGCGACGCCGGCGCGCGCCAGACGCTTGGCGATGCGTTCGCTGGGCTGTGGCAGCTCCTCGGAAGGCGCGGGTTCGGCCTCGGGTCGCGAGCGGACGGGGACGGAGCTCGGCGGCGGACGGTCCTTGTAGCCACGGCTGCCGCCCGCGTGCGGCTTGCCCGGCTTGCCGCCGGGGCGGCCGCCGCGCGCATGGCCGGGCCGGTCCTTGAACCCGCGGCTGCGCATCTCCGGCTTGCCCTGCCCGCGGGAGCCGGGTTTCCTGCCGGTCTTGTCGTTGTTCGTCATTTGGTGGTTGCCTCGTTCGGCGCGATCCCTATCAGGTGCGCGGGTCAGTTGCGAGTGCGACATGGGAGTTGCCATGGCATTGTCGATGATGGATCGCGCCATCGAACAGGCGCGCGCAGCGCTTGCGCGGGGCGAGGTGCCGGTCGGCGCGGTCGTGGCCCGCAATGGCGAGATCATTGCAAGCGCCGGCAACCAAACGCGCGCCCGCAACGATCCGACCGCCCATGCCGAACTGCTGGCGTTGCGCGCCGCCTGCCGGGCGCTCGATACCGAACGACTGCCCGACTGCGATCTCTACGTCACGCTGGAGCCGTGCACGATGTGCGCGGGCGCGATCTCGTTCGCGCGCATCCGCCGGCTCTATTTCGGCGCGACCGACGACAAGGGCGGCGCGGTGACGTCGGGCGTGCGGTTCTTCGAGCAGCCCACATGCCACCATGCGCCCGACGTCTATCCGGGGATCGCCGAAACGGAAGCGACCGAACTGCTCACGGGCTTTTTCGAAGCGCTCAGGCGGCGCTGACGCAGCGACCGGCGTTCACTGCCGATCCATCACAGCCAGGGGAACAGACGGCCCAGGCCGGTGCGCTTGCCCTGCTCGCGGCGGCGCTGGCGTTCCTTGGCGGCCTCGGTCTCGCCCAGTTCACCGGCAGCGGCGGTTTCGGCGGGCCGGCGGTATTCGGAGGGCGGATCGGTCAGGAACACGCGTTGCGCCCCGCCCTGGGTGCGGCCCGGCCCTTCGGATGCGCCAAGCGCGGCAGCCTGATTGGGGTCGGTGATGAAGTTGGGGTCGCGCTGGCCTTCCTCGATCTCGCGCAGCACGCGGGCGCGGCGCTGTTCGGGGCTTTCGGGCCAGGCATCGGACGCGTCGACGATGTTCTCTTGCGGCGGCGGCAGCACCGACGTGTCGGTCGGCTGCACCAGGCCCGGTCGCGGCGTGTAGCTGATCGGCGCCTGACGGTTGCGGGTGCCCAGCGACAGTGAGTTGCCCAGGTCTTCCATCAACTGGGCGCTGGCCGTCTTGTCGGTGCCGTAGGTCGGTCCAAAGCAGCCGCCGAGCGCCAACGCGCCCACGCAAAGCCCGGCAATCGTCACGGTCGAACGGTTGGGAGTTCCCGGCATGGTCTGGCCTGTCATCTGATGCGTCCGCAATGGGCGCTCGTTTGCGCCGCGATTCCGGCAATTTCGTGAATCGTGGCCTATCACAGCCGCCCCAAGTGACGCAATTCGCGCAAGGCGGCCGCATCGCGCGCGGAAACGTCGGGAAATTCGGGGTCGGTGCCGACATCGTCGGTCACGCGCCAGGAGCGCGCGCATTTGGTGCCCGCCGCCGGCAATGGCACCACCGCAACGCCCGGCACCTCGTCGAGCACGAATGCGTCGGCCGGTGCGTCGCCATCGGCGATCTCGATGCCGGAGGTGATGCTGATCTCAGCCATGTCGACGCCATCGAGCGCGGCACGCAACGCCGCGTCGGTGACATGAACGCGGGGCGCCGCTTCCAGCGAGGCGCCGATGCGCTTTTCC
>CAZSFA010000195.1:0-4955 GCA_964606055.1 uncultured Oceaniradius sp.
AGCGCAAGGCCGCGACCATCCAACCCGACAAATACAGATACCGGCCCTTGGTCGCGCCGAAATGCTTCTTGATGGAAATCATCTTCTGCTGGCCGATGAAGCCGTGCCAGCATCCCAGCGACTGGGTGTAGTTGGCCGGGTCGGCATCATAGGCGTCCATGTCGGCGCGCATGATCGCCGCCGTGTAGCGCGCAATGTCGAGCCCGGTGCGGAACCGGTTCTGAAGGCGCATCCGCGCCACGGATTCGGCGTCGATGTCGCGCCAGGGCGTGCCCTTGCCGCTGACGAGATCGGCGGCGGCGGCGATTTCTGATTGATAGCTCATGAACGGCTCCTGCATGTCGGTCCGGATTTGTAACAGCCTGTCACACCGCAGCGCAGCGGATCGCGTGCTGCAATTGCACAGGCGTCATGACCGGAAACACTAGCGTTCAAGTCGAACGGACGCTCGAAATTGCTGCATCTGCGTTGTCAAATACGTGTCACACGGCCACAGGCATGATCCGGCACATGTGGGCTTGTCATGATTGTGACAGTGGCTGATGGCGCCGTCCCGCGCCGCGCCCGACACCCCGTCCGCCGCAACGACGGCGTCAGCGCATGGTGTCGCGCACGGTCTTGGTGATGCGGCGGCGCATCGACTGCATCCATCGCCCGCGAACAAGGTGCCCGGCGATGGAGGCCTTGGGATAGTGCGCGCTCAGTCCCGCGCCGTGATCGCGATCGAAGGTCGGGACGCGCGGCCCTCCCTCCGCCTTGCGGAACACGATCCGTGTGCCGTCAGCGGCAAATCGCGGATCGGGTTCAAGGCCGGCCGCAGCACCGGCCCAGACGAGCGTCTCGGGCGTGAAGTGATAGAGATGGGCGAAATGGAACAGCCGAAACGTTTCCTTCGGCTGAGGCTCCATGTTGGGAACCGTGATGTAGATGACGCCATCGGCCGACAGGTGTTCGGCCAGCCAGCGCATGGCGGCGACGGGCCGGCGCAAATGCTCGATCACCTCGACCGCGGTGATCACGTCGAATGATTGCTGCACGTCGGCGTCTTCCCAGACCGAGTTGACGACCGCGACGCCAAACCTCTCGCGTGCGTAGCGTGCAAAGGCTTCTCCGGGCTCCAGCCCGAGGACGTCACAGCCCGCTGACTTTGCGTGTGACAGGAAGACGCCCGCGCCACACCCGAAATCAAGCACCCGGGCGCCGGGCACCAGCGTCGGTGCCAGAAGGCGCATCCGCCGCTTGGCCTGCCGGTGCGAACGGTTCAGGTGCCTGCGCGAAGGCTTGGACGATGTCAGCCCGTAGTCGAGCCGGTAGAGGCTGGCGTAGTAGGCATTGACCTCGGCGGCGGTCGGCATGGGGTTGGTGCGCATCACGCCGCACTGGAGGCAGGCGACCGTCTGCAGCTTCTTGAAGCGACGATCGTGCTCGCAGATGAGCTCGTACCGCTCGCTGCCGCACAGATCGCACGCACCTCCCTCGCCCACATAGGGATAGGGCGTGAACGGCGTGATGTATTGGATGATCGACATCGGCGCCTTGCCCCCGCCCAAGGTTCCGTTCGCCGAGCATAGAAGCGCTGGCCACAAGAATCGACAGCAAAAACAACAAAGTCGGACCTGCCGCCGAACTGGCGCCAACGGTCAATTGCCAGCGCCAGCGACCGCCCGACTTGCGGTTGGCAAACCGCGTCGCCACATAGCGCCCCTCAACCCAAGGGAGCACGCCATGGCCGTATCCGATCAAGTCCCCACACAATCCGGCTTTCACGCCAAGAGCACCGGCGCCGAAGTCCTTGCCGATATCGACCTGACCGGCAAGTCGGTGATCGTCACCGGCGGCTACAGCGGCATCGGCCTTGAAACCGTGCGCAATCTGGCTGCCAAGGGCGCGTCGGTCGTCGTGCCGGTGCGCTCGCCCGAAAAGGCGGCCGAAAACCTCGCCGACGTACAAGGCGATGTGAGGACCGCAGCCATGGACCTGGCCGACATCGCCTCGGTTCGCGGCTTTGCCGAAGCCATGCTCGGCTCGCTCGGCCGGCTCGACCTTCTGATCAACAATGCCGGCATCATGGCCAGCCCGGAGGCCCGCGTCGGCCCGGGCTGGGAGTCGCAGTTCGGCATCAACCACATGGGCCATTTCGCACTCACCGTGGCGCTGATGGACCTTCTGAAGAAGACGCCGGACGCGCGCGTCGTCGCGCTGTCGTCAACCGCGCACAAGATCTCCGACATCCGCTGGGACGACATCCAGTACGAGCAGACCGACTACGACAAATGGCAGGCTTACGGTCAGGCCAAGACGGCCAATGCGCTGTTTGCCAACGCACTTTCGCGTCGCCTCATGGACAGCGGCGGGCTCGCCTTCTCCGTCCATCCGGGCGGCATTTTCACGCCGCTGCAACGGCACCTGCCGCAAGAGGAGATGATCGCGCTGGGCTGGCTGGACGCAAGCGGCGAACCCTCGGAACTGGCCAAACAGGGCTTCAAGACGCCTGAACAGGGGTGTTCGACCACCCTGTGGGCGGCCACCTCGCCCAAACTGGCCGGCAAGCCCGGCGTCTATTGCGAGGATGCCGACATCGCGGCGCCGACCGAACCGGGCGGTGCGACCGCGCGCTTCTTCGGCGTCGACGCGCACGCCTGCAGCGATGAATCCGCAGAACGGCTGTGGGACCTCAGCGAGCGCCTGCTGGCGGTCGCCTGAACCTGACGCGCAACGGCCGGCGCGCTGAACGCGCCGGCCGCAGATGACAACTGGGGCGAGTTCCTCAGCCTTCGGCGTCCTTCACATGGCCCTTGACGGCGATGAAGCTGTCGGGCGTCACCGAAATCGTGTCGATGCCCGCTTCCACCAGCAGCTTGGCGTAGGACGGCGAGTTGGACGGCGCCTGACCACAGAAACCGACCTTGCAGCCGGCCTTGTGCGCGCGCTCGACGATCTGGCCGATCATCCACAGAACCGCCGGATCGCGCTCGTCGAACACATCGGCCAGTTCGCCCGAATCGCGGTCGACGCCAAGCGTCAGCTGCGTCAGATCGTTCGATCCGATCGAGAAGCCGTCGAACCGCTTGGCGAACTCCTCGGCCATGATGACGTTGGACGGGATTTCGCACATCACATAGACTTCCAGCCCGTTCTCGCCGCGCTTGAGCCCGCAATCGGCCATCACCTCGAGCACCTTGTCGGCCTCGGTGAGCGTCCGGCAGAACGGGATCATCACGATGACGTTGTCGAAGCCCATCTCCTCGCGGAGCATCTTGATGGCCTTGCATTCCAGCTCGAAGCCGGGGCGATAGGCGGGCGAGTAGTAGCGCGAGGCGCCGCGCCAGCCGATCATCGGGTTCTCTTCTTCCGGCTCGAACTCGCGCCCGCCCAGAAGATCGGCATATTCGTTGGTTTTGAAGTCGCTCATCCGCACGATGACCTTGCCCGGATAGACCACCGAGGCGATGCGCGACAGGCCGCGCGCCAACTCGTCGACGAAGTAGTCGGCCTTGTTGGCATAGCCGCGCGTCAGTTCGGCGATCTCCTCCTTGGCCGCCTCGTCCTTCAGATCGTCGAAGTTCAGAAGCGCCAGCGGGTGGCAGCGGATCACATTGTTGATCACGAACTCCATGCGCGCCAGACCGACGCCCTTGGCCGGCAGGCGCCACCAGCGGAAGGCGGCAGAGGGGCTGGCCATGTTGAGCATGATGTCGGTCTTGGTGTCGGGCACATCGGTGATCGAGATCTCTTCCTCGTCATACTTGGCCGTGCCTTCGTAGATGTAGCCCTCGTCACCTTCAGCGCAGGAGACCGTCACGTCCTGATGGTCGTGCAGCACATGGGTCGCATCGCCCGTGCCGACGATCGCCGGCAGGCCCAGTTCACGGCTGACGATGGCCGCGTGCGAGGTCCGGCCGCCATGGTCGGTGACGATCGCAGCCGCCCGCTTCATGATCGGCACCCAGTCCGGGTCGGTGATCGACGTGACCAGGATCGAACCATCGATGAACTTGTCGATGTCCTTGGCGGTTTCGATCAGGCAGACGGGCGCCGATACGACGGCCGCACCCACCGAAAGGCCGGTCAGGATCGTCTTGCCATGCTCGTGCACGGTGTAGGATTTGATCGACCCGCTGTTGGCGCGGGACTGAACCGTCTCCGGACGCGCCTGCACGATGTACAGTTTTTCGGTCTCGCCGTCCTTGGCCCACTCGATGTCCATCGGTTGGCCGTAATGCTCTTCGATCGTCTTGGCCTGCTTGGCCAGTTCGATGATTTCGTCATCGTTGAGCACGAAGGCATTGCGCTCGGCCCTTGACGTCGGGACGTTGCGCGTCATCGCTGCCTGCTCGCGGGCATAGATCATCTTGATCTCTTTGGCACCGCGCGCCTTTTCGACGATCGGCTTGAGTTCCGGCTTGTCGAGGAACGGCTTGTAGACCTCGTATTCATCCGGATCGACCGCGCCCTGCACGACATTCTCGCCAAGACCCCACGCGGCAGTGATCAACACCACCTTGTCGAAGCCCGATTCGGTGTCGATGGAGAACATGACACCGGAGCCGGAAATGTCGGAACGAACCATCTGCTGGACGCCGATCGACAGGGCGACCTCGTTGTGATCGAAACCCTGGATCGTGCGATATGTGATGGCGCGATCGGTGAAGAGCGAGGCGTAGCAACGCCGGCATGCTTCAAGCAGCGCCACTTCGCCGCGAACGTTCAGGAACGTCTCCTGCTGTCCGGCAAACGACGCCTCGGGGAGATCCTCGGCGGTGGCCGACGAGCGCACCGCCACGGACAATTCTTCAACGCCGGCGCGCTTTGAAAGCTCCTTATATGCGGTCAGGATGTCGGCGCGGATGTTGTCGGGCCATTCACCGGCGAAGATGGCATCGCGCACGGCCTTGCCGGCCTGCTGCAGCGTCAGCCGGCCATCGTCGAAGCGTTCAACCTGGTCGCGGATGAAA
>CAZSFA010000196.1:0-4877 GCA_964606055.1 uncultured Oceaniradius sp.
GCAATGCGGGTGCGCTCGGCAAGAATGTCGGCGACGACTTCCGCGAGGGCAAGATCACGCTGCCGGTGCTGCTGGCGCACAATCGCGGCACGGCCGACGAGCGCGCCTTCTGGCGCCAGAGCCTTGAAGGCGGCGACAACGGGCCCGAGCGGCTGGACAGGGCGCGGGCGCTTCTGGCGCGCCATGGCGCGCTTGCCGAATCGATCGAACGCGCCCGCCATTTCGGCGCGCTCGCCGCCGAAGCGCTGGCACCGCTGCCGTCGGGCGAGCACAAGCAGGCGCTGCTCGACGTCATCGATTTCTGCATCGCGCGGCTCAACTGACCCGAAACCAGCAGGCGACAAGGTTTGTCATCTGTTTGCCGCCCGACGCCGATTGCCGGGTGTCCACAAAACCGCCATGGTGCGGGTCACAGTTTGTGACGATGTCCAACATGGGTGGCCAGCCAGCATGAATTTCGTTTCGACCGCGCCGATCAGAACCGTCCTTGCCACAGCGCTTGCCGCAGTCTTGGCCGCACCCTTGATGATCGGCGTGGCGGCCGGATCGCTGGCGCGGGCCGAAACGACGGACATCGGCACGGTCGCAACCCGCTCGTTCGCCGGCGCGTTCCTTGCAGCCAATGCGGCGCGCGATGACTATGATTTTGCCGCCGCCGCCCGCTACTACCGCGATGCGCTGCGGTTCGATCCGGGCAATGCAGGCCTCAAACGCGACCTGATGGTGGCGCTGGTCACCGACGGGCAGGTCGAGACCGCCCTGCCCCATGCCAGCGCCCTGCGCGACGACCCGGAGGCGCAGCGCGTGGCGCGGCTGGTGCTTGGCGTAGACGCCATGCGCGAGGGCCGCTATGGCGATGCCGCCCAGTTGCTGGACGGGTTCGTCGCCAACGACCTTGAACGTCTTCTGACCGGCATTGTGGGCGCCTGGGCGCTCAACGGCACCGGCGACGACGAAGGCGCGCTGGAAGCCATCGACGCGCTCGCCGGGCCGGAATGGTTTGCGCTGTTTGTCAGCTACCACGGCGCGCTGATCGCAGACGCGGCCGACATGCCCGCCGAGGCGCGTCGGCGGTTCGACGAAGCGCTCAACAACGCGACCGGCGGCAGCGCATCGCCGCTCACCTATCTGCGGATGATCGAGGCCCATGCGCGTTTTCTGGCGCGCAACGGCGAAACCACCCTGGCGATGGAGGCGATCGAGCGGGGGCTTGGCACCGCGCCCAACAATCCCAACCTCCTGGCGCTGCGCGCCATCATCGAAACGCCGTCGGGTCGGCGCGCCACGATCGGCTCACCGGCGCGCGGCGCGGCCGAAATCCTTCTGAATCTCGGCTCGGCGATCAACCGCGACGGCGCCGAGGACTATGCCGCGCTCTATCTGGAACTGGCGCGGGCCGCCGCCCCCGACGAGGCGCAGACGCTCTACGAATTGGGCGGCATCGCCGAACGGCTCGGGCAGCCGCAACGGGCGATCCGCTTTTATGCGGCGGTCGCCGATGACGATCCGCTGTCGCATGTGGCGGCGCTGCAACGCGGGCTGGCGCTGTCGGACCTTGAGCGCAACGATGAGGCCAAGGCGACGCTGGAAGCGCTGATCGACGACGATCCCGACGATTTTCGCGGCTATCTGGCGCTCGGCGGCGTGCACGCCTCGCTGCGCGAGTTCGATGAGGCTGCCGCGGTCTACGAACGCGCCATCGCGCGGCTTGGCCTCGATGAACCGCGTTTCTGGCAGGTGCACTACCGGCTCGGCATCGCCTATGAGCGCACCGATCGCTGGCCCGAGGCCGAGCGGACGTTCCAGTACACGCTGGGATTGTCGCCCGACCAGCCCGACGTGCTGAACTATCTGGGCTATTCGTGGATCGACATGGACATGAACCTCGATGAGGGCATCGAGATGATCCGCACGGCGGTCGATCAGCGTCCGCGCGACGGCTACATCGTCGATTCGCTGGGCTGGGCCTATTACAAGCTGGGCCGGTTCGAGAACGCGGTCACGCATCTGGAGCGCGCCACCGAGTTGCGGCCGCGCGATGCCATCATCAACGACCATCTGGGCGATGCCTATTGGCGGGTCGGCCGCTATCTGGAAGCCACCTATCAGTGGTCGCGCGTGCTCTCGATGGAGATGGACGACGAGGACATGGCGCTGGTGCAGGCCAAGCTGGAGGCCGCAAACGTGCCCGGCGTGACGCCCGAAATCGCCATCAGCCGCATCGACAACGGCGCCAGCGAACAGACCGCCTCGACCGATGACGCCAATGGCGGCTGACGCGTTTGCCGGGCCATGACCGGCGCGCCGCGCACGGCGCTGGCGCCGGCGAAGATCAATCTGTGCCTGCACGTGACCGGTCGTCGCCCGGATGGCTATCACGCAATCGACACGCTGGTCGTCTTCGCCGATGCGCATTGCGCGGATCGGCTGACGCTTGTGCCGGCCCAGGCCGACGCGTTCCGCATCGAGGGATCCCGCGCCGCCGAACTGGATGAGGCCGACCCGTCGGCCAACCTTGTGATCGGTGCCCGCGACTGGCTGCGTGCGCGGGCTGGCGGCCGCCACACACCGCCCGTGGCGCTGACGCTGAACAAGGCCCTGCCCGTCGCCTCTGGCGTCGGCGGCGGCTCGGCGGATGCGGCGGCGGCGCTTCGGCTTTTGGCCGATCATTGGGGCTTTGGCCCGGGTTGGCTGGATGCGCACGCCGCATCGATCGCCCATGATCTGGGCGCCGACATCCCGATGTGCCTTGCCGGCCGGGCCGCGCGGGCGCGTGGCATCGGCGAACGGCTCGACGCGGTCGCGGGCCTGCCGCCCTTGCCGGCCGTGCTGGTAAATCCCGGCGTTGCGATTGCCACGCCTGCGGCCTTTGCCGGTCTGGCCCGTCGCGACAACCCACCCATGCCGTCGCCGCCGCGCGGCGCATTCAGCGATGTGGCATCGCTCGCCGATTGGCTTTCGGCGCATACGCGCAACGATCTTGAAGGGCCCGCCAGCGCCCGCGTGCCGCAGATCGGCGGCGTGCTCACCGCCTTGCGCGATGCCGGAGCGCGGCTGGCGCGCATGTCGGGCTCGGGCGCGACCTGTTTCGGCCTGTTCGACACGATGGACGCGGCCCAGGCCGCGCAGCGCGCCATCGCCCCGCCGGGCTGGTGGGTGCGCGCGAGCCGGCTGAACGCGCCCCATAACGTTGCAGCGACGCAGGAGGTGGCCGCCAATGCATGAGGACCGACCGTTCATCGCGCTGTCGATCGCCGTCCTGACGGTCTCGGACAGCCGCACGCTGGCCGATGACCGGTCCGGCGACACACTGGCCGGGCGCATCGAAGCGGCGGGCCACCGGGTGGGGGCGCGGGTCATCGTAGCCGATGACAAGTCGCGGATCGCCGCGCAGGTGCGTGCCTGGTGCGACGATCCGGCCATCGACATCGTGATCACCACCGGCGGCACCGGCTTCACCGGCCGCGATGTGACGCCCGAAGCGGTCGCGCCGCTGTTCGACAAGGCGATGGACGGGTTTTCGGCGCTCTTTCACCGCATCTCGTTCGAGACGATCGGCACGTCGACCATCCAGTCGCGGGCCACCGCCGGATTGGTCGGCACGACGTTCGTGTTCGTGCTGCCGGGGTCTCCGGGCGCCTGCCGCGATGCCTGGGACGGCATTCTGGGCGACCAGCTCGACTATCGCCATCGGCCGTGCAACTTCGTCGAGATCATGCCGCGGCTGGACGAGCATCTGCAGCGCACCGGCCGTCGCGGCGGCTAGCCGGCTGCGCGCGCGGGGATGAGCGCGGCGGGCAGCACCTGCATCGCCAGCCCGCGCGCAATGTCATCGAGCGCCATGCCCGGACGCGCCAACGCGACCGCCTGACGCCGTGACACGAGCAAGCCGCGCGCGAAGACGCGCCGTCCGACGCCGGGGCCGACCAGCCTTTGCCACCAGCCGGCGGCGGGGTCGGGTGCGATTCGCAGCCGCGCTGCGCCCGCACCGGGCCCGGCCACGTGATCGCCGACCACGTCGATCCAGTCGCCGACCGGCCGTGCGCCCGGCTCCAGAACGAGAATCCACGGCGCGCGCACGCTCGCCAGCACCGCATCGACCGGGCTTTCTCCGGCCGAGACGAAACGGCAGCCGGCGATGTCGGCCACGCGGCGCGTGTCGTCGCGCGAGCCCGAATCGAACACGATCACCTCGCTGATCGCGCCGCTGACCGCATGGCGCACGAGCCCCGGCAGCATGTGCGCCAACCGTTCCTCGTCATCATGGGTCGGTATCAGGACCGTGAGCATGTCCACCGCCTAGCGCATGCCGGTTGCGCGTGCAAAAGCCCGATCTATGTTCTTGTATTGTTCTTTTTCTGGTGATAGGAATAAAGTCATCACGACGCTGACGGGAGAATCACGGTGAAAGCCATCGCCGAAGCCGACGAGATCGCCGGCATCCGCCACGACAACGCGCTGGCCAACGCCAACCGGCGCATCGATGCCGCCGGCATGCGGCTCGCCGAGGGCCGTGTGCGCGGCCGCGCGAGCGCCATCAATCCGGGCGGCCGGTTCGAGGCGCTGACGCGGATGGAGGTCGATGACGGCTGGAGCAGCCTTGAGGACCTGCCGCCATTCAAGACCGAAGTGCAGGTCGAGCAGGCACGCACGATCATCACGCGCAATGCGTCGCCCGATCTGTCGTTCGACCGCTCGATCAACCCCTATCGCGGCTGCGAGCATGGCTGCGTCTACTGCTTTGCCCGCCCGACGCACGCTTATGCGGGTCTTTCGGCGGGCGTCGATTTCGAGGCCAGGCTGTTCGTCAAGCCCGACGCGGCCAAGCTCCTTGAAAAGGAGATCACCAAGCCCGGCTATGCGGTCAAGCCGATCGC
>CAZSFA010000197.1:0-4872 GCA_964606055.1 uncultured Oceaniradius sp.
GCCGTTCATGGTCAGCGTGCGGTCATGGAGTGCCGGCTCGACCTGGGCGGGCGTGGTGTAGACGAAGTCGCCATAGCAAAGGTGCTCATACATATCGTCGGTCAGCACCCAGACATGGGGGTGCCGCATCAGCACGTCCGTCAGCGCCTTGAGTTCGTCGCGGCTGTAGGCGGCGCCCGACGGGTTGGACGGCGAGTTGAAGATCAGCCATTTGGTCTTGGGCGTGATCGCCGCCTCCAGCGCCTCGGGCCTGAGCTTGAAGCTGTCCTCGAGCGTGGTCGCGATGAACACCGGCTCTCCGCCATTGAGCAGCACCATGTCGGGATAGCTGACCCAGTAGGGCGCCGGAATCAGCACCTCGTCGCCCGGGTTCAGCGTGGCGGTCAGCGCGTTGTAGATGACCTGCTTGCCGCCGGTGCCGACGATGATCTGCTCGGGCGCATATTCGAGCCCGTTCTCGCGCTTGAACTTGGCGCAGATCGCCTGGCGCAATTCGATGATGCCGGGCACCGGCGTGTATTTGGTCTCGCCGCGCTCGATGGCGGCGACGGCCGCCGCCTTGATGGTGTCGGGCGTGTCGAAATCGGGCTCGCCGGCGCCAAGGCCGATCACGTCGCGGCCGGCCGCCTTCAACTCGCGCGCCTTGGTCGCAACCGCGATCGTCGCCGACGGTTTGACGCGGGCGAGCGTGTCGGAAAGGAAGGCCATCTTCATGCTCCTGGGCAAGGGGTCGGACAGGTGGTCGGGCGGGCAGCCGTCAGCGCCGCCGGCGGCGCCCGGTATTGCGACAATCGGGCCATCAAGGCAAGCACCGCGCAAACCGGCCGGGCGCAAAGAAAGCTTGCGTTAACCATGAAATGGCATAGCTAGTTCATTCGATACGGCTTTTGGTGAGGGTGAAGGGGACCACTCGGCATGCAGCCCGCGCGTGAGGACCAACGGCCGCACCTGATCCGCATGGACGATGGCGCCCATGTCGCCGTCGACGAGGCGGTTCTGGTGCGCAGCGCCTTCCAGCCGATTTTCCGCGTACGCGGCGACAGGCTCCAGCCGGTCGCCTTTGAAGCCCTTGCACGCCCCTCACGCGCCGGCGCGGCCATTTTGGCCGGCCATTACTTCAGCACCCTGTCGGGCGAACGGCTGGAGCGGATCGAGACGCTGCTGCGGCAACTGCACCTGCGCAATGCCGGCACGCTGCCGGGGCGGATGCGCCGCCTCTTCCTGAACTTTCATCCCGCCGGCATCGACGGCCCCGCCAAGGTGGAGCAGGCGCTGCACGTACTGGGCAACGATCTGCGCGCCGCCGGCATCTCGCCCGCCGATCTGGTGTGCGAGATCACCGAGCACGAGCAGCGGTCGCCCGAAACGCTCAAGCATCTGGTCTATGCGCTGCGATCGCGCGGCTACCGCGTAGCGGTCGATGATTTCGGCGCCGCCTTCGCCGACACCAATCGCGTCGCCCAACTGACACCGGATATCGTCAAGATCGATGGCCGGCTGGTGCGCCGGCACCTGTCCAGCAGCGAGGGGTTTTCCGAACTCTCGCGCGTGGTCGCGGCATTTGCCCGGCAGGGGATTTCAAGCGTCCTGGAAGGGCTTGAAACGTTCGCGCAGGTCGAGCGCGCCCGCCAGACCGGCGCGCAGTTCCTGCAAGGATACGCGCTGGGCGTGCCAAAAATCGCACCGGCCCGCTTCGACGAGTTCAGGCCGTCCGTGCCCGAAACACCGCGCGTCAAGGCGCTGCGCTAGCCGGCACCCGCCGAGCACCGTTCAGCTTTGTTGAAGCGATCGTCCAGCAAAACTGCTTTGACCGCGCACGCCCGGCCCGCCTAATCAGACCATCATGCTTACGCTCTGGTCCATGCCCAGTTCGGGCAACTCCTACAAGGTGCGGCTTGTGCTGGCGCTGACCGGCACGCCGTTCCGCCACATGGATGCCGAGTATGGAACCGGCGTGACGCAGAGCGCGGCATTCCTGGCGCTGAACCCGGCCGGCAAGGTGCCGCTTGTGGTGTTCGACGACGGCCGGACGTTGCGCGAATCCAACGCGATCGCGCTCTATTTCGCGGACGGCACGCCCTATCTGCCGCAGGATCGCTACGCGCGGGCGCTGGTCCATCAGTGGCTGTTCTTCGAGCAGTACAATCACGAGCCGTCGATCGCGGTGCGCGCCGCCGTGCTGACCTATGACAACCGTGCCCATCTGCGCACGCCAGATGTGCTCGACCCGCTTCTGGACAAGGGCCATGCCGCCCTCGCGCTGATGGAGCGGCAACTGGAACAGACCCCCTATCTGGTCGGCGATGCCTGCACCGTCGCCGACATCTGCCTTTACGCCTACACCCATTCGGCCGGCGAGATGGGCGGCTTCGAGATGGACCGCTTCCCGGCGATCAACGCCTGGCTGGACCGCGTCGCCGCAACGCCGGGCCATGTGCCGCTGGAGTGGCTGCCGGACTGACGCAACGGCGCGCGCCACCACGCCACACAATCACCACAAAAACTCCCGCCGCCCGTCCCATTGTGAGCCAGCGCGCGCCCAAATGGCCGGCCAGAATGGCCGCCAGACAGATTGCCGGGCGATTCGGCAGGTTTGGGAGAACCATCATGTTCACGCGATACGCGCGCAAACGCGACGCCTGGCGCCGCTCCGAGATCAGGGGCACCGCCGGCATGATCGGCGGACTGGCGTTTGCCACGCTCATCGCCATGGTCGGCCTGACGGCGGTCGCCAGCGCACAGCCCATCGACGCCGAGGTGCTGGCCCGGATGCTCGCCGCACCGCAAGCCGATGCGGCAGGCGACTGGGGTCGCACAACGCTCTTGGCAGTGATGGGCGGCAGCCTTGTCGCCATGGCCGGTACCTGCCTGATGCTCTGGCAGTCGATGATCCGCGATCTTGAGACCGGAGCGCGGGCGCGGCGCTGAAAATCGGCGGCGGGCACCCGTTTTTCAGTGCGATCGCCCTTGGATCGGAAGCGGCGGTTCCTACCTGAGATTGCAGAGGGGCCAACCGCTCGATGAGGCAATCCATGACCCGTTTGACCGCCATCACCGCCGCGTTCGCGGCCGGTACGTTCATTGCGACCGCAGCAAGCGCCCAGACCGTCACGGAAGACGCGCAAGGCGGCGTCGCGCTCGTCGCGAGCACCATCGCGGACGGGCTGGAGTTCCCATGGGGCGTTGAAGTCCTGCCCGATGGCGCGCTGCTGGTCACCGAGCGCGAGGGCACGATGCGCGTCGTCCGCGACGGCGCGTTGTCCCGTCCGGTCGCCGGGCTGCCGGACATCGCCGTCGGCGGTCAGGGCGGCCTGCTCGACGTCACGCTGGCGCCCGATTTCGAGACGACCGGCGAGGTCTATTTCACCTTTTCCGAAGGCCGTCGCGGCGTGGCCGGGACCGCGCTCGCCAAGGGCGTGCTGACCGGCGCCGACACCGACGCGCCAGCGCTCGATGATGTGCGGACGATCTTCTCGATGAACGTCAAATCGCGCGGCGGCCGCCATTTCGGCTCGCGCGTCGGCTTCTGGCCGGACGACACGATCTACCTGACCACCGGCGACCGCGGCGACCCGCCCCGCTCGCAGGCGATGGACGACCATGCCGGCGCGGTCATCCGCATCAATCGCGACGGGTCCGTGCCCGCAGACAACCCTTTTGTCGGCCAGGACGGCGTCGCGCCCGAACTGTGGACCAAGGGCCACCGCAACGCGCAGGGCGCCGACATCGACCCGGCCACCGGCCTCCTCTGGACGGTCGAGCATGGCGCGCGCGGCGGCGACGAGATCAACCGCCCCGAAGCCGGCCTCAACTATGGCTGGCCCGAGATATCCTATGGCCGCCACTACTCGGGCCGGCGCATCGGACAGGGCAATGAGGCGCCGGGCTTCGAGCAGCCGCTGCACTATTGGGACCCGTCGATCGCGCCTTCCGGGCTGGCGATCTACGACGGCGCGATGTTCCCCGAGTGGGACGGCGACATTCTGGTCGGCGCGCTGGCCGCGCAATTGCTGTCGCGGCTGGACCGCGACGACACCGGCGCCATCATCGGCGAGGAGCAGTTGTTCGAGGGTCAGCTTGGCCGCGTCCGCGACATCGCGATCGACGCGGACGGCTCGATCCTGCTCGCCATCGACGACAACCCCGGCCGGATCGTGCGCCTGACGCGCGGCCCGGCATCCTGAGGACCGGAATGCGCTGGATGCTGAACATCCTGATCACGCTCGTCATCGTGCTTGCGGTGGCGAGCGCGGCGTTCCTCCTCTATGGCCGCCAGACGCAATGGGCGGCGATCGCCGGCACGTCGGACATCGGCCCGTTCGACCTGACCGCCCTCACCCGCTCCCAGAGCCCCAATGATGCGCTCCTGTGCTCGCCGGGCCTGTGCGAAGGCCTGACGGTCGACTCGCCCCTGCCCGTCTACGACATGGCTCCCGACGCGCTGATCGGCGCGCTGGCCTCGGCCATCGAGGCCCAGCCCGATCGCAAGCAGCGCGTCGATGACGGCGCCGACGCCGCCGGCCTGCGTTACATCACCTGGACGGAAACGATGCGCTTTCCCGACACCAGCCAGTTCCTGGCCGTCGATCTGGGCGAAGGCCGCACCGGCCTGATCGCCTATGCGCGCGCGCAGCTCGGCCAGTCGGACATCGGTCACAACCGCGCCCGCCTCGAACGCTGGACGTCGGCGATCGATACCGGCGGCTGATCCCGCTCGACGCTAAGCGGGCCAATCGTGGTGCGGAACCAGCTCGGCAAGCGTTTTGACCGCGCCGCGCGGCAGGATCACCTGCGCCCGCAGATTGCCCTGATCGATTTGCTGCATGAAGTTGCGGCAAATGCCGCAGGGCGCGACGACGTGCAGTTCGCCCG
>CAZSFA010000198.1:0-4856 GCA_964606055.1 uncultured Oceaniradius sp.
ACGGGACGCTGCTGTGCGTTTCGGACAAGCCGCTGCATGGCGAGTTGAAGCTGCCAGGCATGGCGACCGAGTTCTACCGCACACAGGTCAACCAGCACCTGATCATCGGCATCAAGGCGATGGAACGGCTGGCGCAGATGCCGCCCGAGCGGCTGCACTCACGCAAACTGCGCAGCTTCTCCGAAACGGCGTTCCAGTAGCGGCGCTCACCCTTTCAAACGCTTGGCGGTGTCTTCGACAAAGCCGCGCCTTGCCTTCTTGGCAAAGGCCGCCCGCCAGCTTTCAGACAGCGCCGCCAGATCCGCAAGCGCCAAGGCATCGGCGGGATCAAGGCGCGGGTCGAACCTTGCGGCGATCACCCTGGCCAGCGGCCAGTCGGGCAAGGATCGTTCGACGACGCGGACCGCATCGCCATTGCCGACCTCGCCCGGCTCGATCACCCGATAGTACCAGCCGGTTCGACCGGTGCGCTGGAACTGCGGCGGCAGCGCGTCGATTTGCATGTGCGCGGCAAGTTTCCAGCACGGCTGACGCCCCTGGCAGACCTGAACGCGTGCGGTGCCGAGCGTCAGCACGTCGCCAAGGCACAGCGTGTCCTCGGTCAGCCCCGTCGTCGACACGTTCTCTCCAAAACAGCCGGGACGGAAACGATCGGCGTGCTCGGAAAACGTGTCGCGCCAGAACGCCATGTGCTCGGCGGCGTAGTGGTGAACGGCCTTTTCCGGGCCGCCGTGAACGGTGAGGTCGGCCTGTTCGTCATCGACAAAGCCGTCCGCCTCGATCTGCAACGGGCCGTCCATCGCCGTCTTGCCGATCGCCGAAGGCGGCCGGTCCGGCCAGCGATCGCGCGCCTTGCCGACGAACAATCCGATCACAACACCATGCGGCAAACCATTGGATGACATAACGGGTGGTCCCTGCCCTTCACGTCTTGGCAATCAAATCGAAGCGGCACAGGATGAGCCGTTCGCGCACCCATCGACAGAAACATCGGTCTGGTCGTCCGGAATCGCGCAGTGCCCAAGCCTATGTCGGCCTGGCGATGCCGACAACGACAATCGAACGCGTGCTGCCGGCCAATGCGGCGGCGTCAGACCCGCTCATCCTTGGGCGAACCGAGCACCACATAGGTGGTGATCGCGCGCACCAGCGGCAGCGCGCCAAGTACATCGGTGTGAAAGCGCTTGTACTCGGCGATGTCGCGGACCTCGACCCGCAGCATGTAGGCGAAGGTGCCGGTCACGTTGTGGCATTCGCGCACCTCCTCGGCCGCCGCCATCGCCGCCTCGAACACTTCAAGGGCCGGCTTGGAATGATCGGCGAGATCGAGCCCGACATAGGCTATGAAGGCGCGATCGAGCGCGGCAGCATCGGTGGTTGCGCGGTAGCCGGTGATGACGCCGCTGCGTTCAAGCTCCTGAACCCGGCGCAGGCAGGCCGATGGCGAAAGGTTCACCTTGCTCGCGAGCTCCAGATTGCTGATCCGGCCGCGCTGCGACAGGATTTGCAATATCTGACGGTTCTTGGCGTCAATTGGTGGCATGAGTTGCGCTTTTTTTCATCGACTGCCGATGATTGCTAACACATTGCATGCGATTCAGCACATGATTGCGGGCATGTCGATCGAAACCCTGTCCGCATTGGCGATGTTCGCGTTCGTCACCTCGGTCACGCCGGGGCCCAACAATGTGATGCTCCTGGCGTCGGGCGCCAACTTCGGCCTGCGCCGCACAGTTCCGCACATGCTGGGCATCGGTGTCGGGTTCTCGGGCATGATCGTCGTCGTCGGCCTTGGACTGGTCGGACTGTTCGACGCGGTGCCGGCCAGCTACACCGTCCTGCAGGTCGTCGCCGTCATCTACCTGTTGTGGCTGGCGTACAGGATCGCCAATGCCGCGCCGCCCGAACCCGGTCAGGCCGGCGGCAAGCCGTTCACGTTCCTGCAAGCGGCGGCCTTTCAGTGGGTCAACGTCAAGGCATGGACGATGGGCCTGACCGCGATCGCCGTCTATGCCCCCGACCGCAGCGTTTCGGCCGTGGTGCTGGTCGCCGCCGTCTTCGGACTGATCAACTTTCCCAGTGTCAGCCTGTGGGCGCTGCTTGGCGTGCAGATGCGTCGCGTGCTCAACCAGCCGTGGCGTCTGGTGGCCTTCAACTGGACGATGGCGGCTCTTCTGGTTGCGTCTCTGTGGCCGGTCCTTCGACCGTAAGGTCAAAGAAAAGGTCGGGCTCGTCGGCGTCTCCGGACCGGCCCATGGCCAGCGATTGCTGCGTGTTGAACCGCGCCATGGGCACCCGCACATAGGTGCCGGGCTGTTCGGCGCGGCCACGCCGCAGGACGCGCCAGACGGCAAATGCGATGACCATGATGTGCGCGCCCATCATGGTCATAAACAGCCCCTCGGGTCCGGCCAGACCCATGGCGCCCCCGGCGACAAGCGGGCCGGCGATCGAGCCAACGCCGAACATCAGCAGCAATCCGCCGGCCGTGCGCATGAACTGGCCATCGGGCGCATGGTCGTTGGCGTGGCTGACGAGCAGCGGATACATGGTGTGGATGAACGCACCCAGACATCCCGCGCCGATCAGGATTGTCAGCGGCTCGCGCGGTTCGGTGGCGATGAACCAGGACGAAGTCGCCACCGCCAGCGTCGTCACGCCGATGAGAACGTAGCGGCGATCCACGCGGTCGGAGAGGTAGCCGACCGGAACCTGCGACAGCGCGCCGGCGACCAGCGAGGCACTGAGGAAAAGCGCGATGGATGTCACGCTCATGCCGATCTGGTTGCCGTAGACGGCGGCCAACGTTCCGAATGCGGAGTTGGAAAACCCGACCAGCACGACCCCCACTATGGCAACCGGCGAGTTGCGCCACAGTGCCGGGATGTCGAGCCGCACTTCCGTCAGGGGCTTGGGCTGCTGCGTCGCATAGAGCGCGGTGGGAATGAGCGCGAGCGCATAGAAGATGGCGGCAAGGACGAAGAACGTCTCGGCGGACGGGTCACCCAGCGGCAGCACCATCTGCCCGGCCGTCGTCGCCAGAAGGTTGGCCATCGCGTAGACGCCAAACACGCGGCCCCGCGTTCGCGGCCCGGAGCGCTCATTGAGCCAACTCTCCATGATCTGGAGCGCACCGGCAAAGCAGAAGCCCGACAGCGCGCGCAGCGGCACCCAGGCCAGAGGCGTCAGCAGCAAGAGCGACAGCAGGATCGACACGCCGGCAAGCGCCGTCATCGCCCCGAACGCGCGGATGTGGCCGACCCGCCGAACCATGCCGGGCACGATCAGGCAACCGGCGATGAAGCCGACCGCCCAACCGGTGCCCAGAAGACCAAGCGAAAAGGCGGAAAACCCCTCTTCGGCGCCGCGCACGGGCAATATCAGCCCGTTCAATCCGCCGGCGAACATCAGCGCGGCTGCGCCGATCAGCAAGGGCACGATGGTCGGCGGCAGGGCCAGCATGACGCAATCCTGTGTGGGGTGGCGCCGCGCATCATAGGAGCGGCTGGCAGTGCATCCTAGACCCGCCGTCCCGCTTTTTGCCTGGGGCGCTGCACCGGCCGCAGCGGCAACGCGATGGGCCTATGCGGCCTGCGTGTGATCGTCGCTGGTTGCGGCCTGAACGGGGATGCGCACGACGACCACCGTGCCGCTGCCGGGCTTTGACCGTATGGCCAGCGAACCGCCGTGCAGTTCGGCCAGCGAGCGCGAAATCGCCAGACCCAGACCTGACCCGCCATGGGTCTTCGAGAACTGGTTCTCGACCTGTTCGAACGGACGTCCCAGTCGCTTGAGCGCATCGGGCGGAATTCCGCAACCGTTGTCGGCGATGATGATCTTGGCGCAACCTCCGGCGATCCGGCCGCGCAGGTGGATCTGGCCGTTCTCGCCGGTGAACTTGACCGCATTGGTCAGAAGGTTGATCAGGATCTGCTTCATCGCGCGGCGGTCCGCCTCGAACGCAATCGCCTCGACCGGCTCGCGCGCGATGGTGATCTGTTTCTTCTCCGCCTGCACCGCGACCATGTGCATCGCCTCGTCGAGAAGATCGGCGAGATCGGTCGGCTCGGGCTCCAGCAGCATCCGGCCGGCCTCGATGCGCGACATGTCCAATATGTCGTCGATGACGTTCAGCAGGAAAGCGCCGCTGGCGTGAATGTCGCCGATGTACTCGTCATAGCGCTCCGAACCCAGCGGCCCGAACATGCGCTCCTGCATCATTTGCGAGAAGCCGATGATGGCGTTGAGCGGCGTTCGCAACTCATGACTTACATTGGCCAGGAACTCTGTCTTGGCGCGACTGGCCGCTTCCGCCCTCTCCTTGGCTTCAAGGAAACGCCGGTTGACGTCTTCGAGCGCACGCGTCTTTTCGCGTTCGGCCTGGCGCGCAACCGACAGGTCCTGGATCGAGGCCATCAGGCGGCGCTCGCTCTCGATCAGTCGTTCCTCCTGCAGCTTGAGCTGCGTGATATCGGCACCAACCGAGATCATGCCGCCCGACGGCGTCTTGCGCTCGTTGATCTGCAGCCAGCGGCCATCGGCGATCTGCCGTTCCAGCGTTATGGCACCGTCGCGGCCGGCGCCGTGCGGAATCCGCCGCTCTGAGACGGGCGGGCGCATGATCTGCGCCAGGTCCGATCGCGACATGCCCGGCTCGACCGTCGCTTCGTCCAGCCCGTTGATCTCGATGAACTTGCGGTTGCACAGCACAAGGCCGCCATGCAGGTCCCACAGGGCAAAGCTCTCGGACGTGCTTTCGATGGCGGCCTTGAGGTTCTGGCTGGCGATCTGCGACAGTTCGGTGAGACGGTGCTGCTCGGTCATGTCGATGGCGATGCCGATCAGATGCGGTCCCT
>CAZSFA010000199.1:0-4854 GCA_964606055.1 uncultured Oceaniradius sp.
CGCGATTGAAGCCGGCAATCTGCAGCTTCATGTCGTACTGGTCCGACCAGAACCAGGGCTGCGGCGCGTAGGCCGTGTCGTGGCCCATGATGTTGGCGGCAACGACACCGGCCTGATCGTGGGCGTTCTGCACCGACTCAAGCCGCGTGGGCATGTTCTTGTAGTCGAAGATCGTGCAGTCGCCGCAGGCGAAGATGTCGGGGTCCGATGTGCGGCCATGGCTGTCGACAGAGATGCCGACCGCAACCTCCAGGCCCGCGCCCTGCGCAAGCTTCGCGTTTGGCGTGATGCCGATGCCGACGATGACGAGGTCGCAGGCGAGCCGTTCGCCTCCCGCCAGTTCGACCGCGACGGCCTTGCCGCTCGCATCGCCTATGATGCCGGCAATCTGGGTTTGCTCGACGATTGTCACGCCATGGCTCTGGTGCAGAGCGCGGAACGCATCGGCCGTTTCGCGACAGGCAACGCGCTGCAAAATGCGCGGCGCCGCCTCGATGACCGTGACGTCCATGCCCTTTTTGGCCGCTTCGGAGGCCGCTTCAAGGCCGATGTAGCCGCCACCAATGACGACCAGGCGCGCGCCGTCGATCATCTTGCCCATCAGCGCATCGGCGTCGGCGAGGTCACGCATGGTGTGCACATTCGCAAGATCGCCGCCGACATCGGCGGGCAACTGTCGTGCGTGGGCGCCGGTCGCCAGCACCAGCGTGTCATATCCCATGCGTGCACCGTCGGCTGCGGTGATCTGTTTGGCCCGCCGGTCGATACCGATCACGCGGGTGCCGAGCCGTACCTCGACCTTCTGATCGCCGTACCATTGCTCGGGCCGCAGCTTGAGCCGTTCAAGGCTCATCGCGCCGGACATGTAGGCCTTGGAAAGGGGTGGCCGCTGATAGGGCAGCACGTCCTCGGCGCTGACCAGAGTGATCGGATCGGCAAAGCCGTGTTTGCGAAGGTCGTCGGCCACCGAGACAGCCGCGTGGCTCCCGCCGACGATGACGACATGATTTGTCAAACTGTTCCCCGTGCGATCAGCGGCTTTCGGTCAGCCGCCCTTTTAATCGCAATGATACCGAAATGGCGAGCCTTTCCCGGGGTGTCGAAAGCGCGAGCGCCGGTCACGAATCCTGACGGTTGTCCAACATGCCCGTCAAAGCTTCGACGACACGGTCGGCCGCCGCCTGATCGCGGACCTCGAACACCGGAACGCGATGCCGGCGCGCCGAGGCGACCAGCGCTTGACCGTCGCGGATCGACCGCTCGGCAAACTTGTCTATACAAAGCCGTGTGCGGTCAGACCGTGTCGTGTAGGCGCTTTGCGCCCGGATGCGTTCTCGCAGCATGTCAGGGCGCGCATACAGGCATACGGTCAACGCCTCGCCGATGTTCCAGCCATCGAGGTACTCCGGACGCAGTGCCGATCCTTCCATGATGAAGCCATGGCCCGCCGCGCGCGCCGTGGCGATCGCTGCGCCGATCAAGGGCCGCATGTTCTGGTGATGAGCCCGAAGGAACCAGTCGATCGTGTCGCCGGTCAGGTGCACGTAGAAGGCGAGGACGGGTTCGGGAACGCCTGTCCATGGCCGCCCGGGGTGACGGCCAAGGCTGTCGGTCGCGATGACGGGCCACTTGGTCGCTTGGCCCAACCGCGCGGCGATGGTCGACTTGCCGACATGGGAGGTGCCGAGGATCAGAAGGCCCGTTGGCACGGTCGGCGTCGCCCAGCCGGGCGAACCCGATCGGCAGTTCAACCGGCTTCGGCTTCGCCGACGAACGCTTTTTCCAGCACGTAGTGGCCCGGCTTGTTGTTGGCGCCTTCCACCATGCCGGCCGCTTCGCACAGCTCCTTGATTTCCAGGTTCAGGCCCATCGATCCGCAAATCATCACGCGATCGTCTTCGGTGCCCCAGCCCGGAACGCCGATGTCGGAGAACAGGTCGCCCGAGCGAATCTTGTCTGTCACACGGCCGACCTTTGCGCTCTCCTCGCGCGTTGTCGTCGGATAGTAGACCAGCTTGCCGTCCACCATCTCGCCGATCAGCGGGTCGTTGACCAGGTTGTCGACCAGTTCGGCGCCATAGACCAGTTCGTCGCGCGTCCGGCACGTGTGGGTCAGGATGACCTGATCGAACTTCTCGTAGACCTCGGGGTCGCGCACCAGCGACGCGAACGGCGCGATTCCGGTGCCCGTGGCCAGCATGTAGAGCCGTTTGCCGGGCAGCAGGGCGTCGATCACCAGCGTGCCGACGGGCTTGGTCTTCAGGATCACCTGGTCGCCGACTTCGATCTTCTGCAGGCGCGAGGTCAACGGGCCGTCGGGCACCTTGATCGAATAGAATTCGAGTTCATCGTCCCAGGAGGGCGAGGCGATCGAATAGGCGCGCAGGATCGGTTTGCCGTTGTCTCCGGGCAGGCCGATCATCACGAACTCGCCGGAGCGGAACCGAAGGCTCTGCGGGCGCGTCGTGCGGAAGGCAAACAGTCTATCGGTGTAGTGGCGGACATGGGTGACGGTCTGCCCGTCCTTGAACGCAACCGGCTGCGCGCCGGACTGGACCGGTGAAATCTCGTTCATCGACATGCGCTCCTGTTAGGCGACTTGGCCGGACTGTTGCAAGCGCCGCTGATAGGTCGCATTGATTCGGGTCAACTGCGCCAGCCATTGCGCCTGCGGCTGGCGCTCGGCCATCTTGCGGTCGATCGCGACGGCATCAAAACCGCAGCGGCGCGCATGCGCGTACTGATCGGCAATGACATGGCCCTGCGCAATCAGCCGCCCGGAATAACCCAGCCGCCGCAACTGCGTGGCGAGCGAAAAGCCGCGCCCGTCAGCAAAACTCGGAAACGCAACGATGATCGTGTCCACTGAATCGAAGTACGGCTGCACCTGACTGGCATCGGTATCATTGGCCAGCAGCAGTCCGATTTCGGTCGGCGCATCGTCGGGCAGGCCGGCCGTCAGATCGGACATCGCCACTTCGCCGTACCGGCCGGCCAGCAGTTTTTCCGCACGTTCGTCGGGTGCGAAACCGGCATCGCTGACGATCACCATCATGTCTTTGTCATCGGCCATGGTTTGCTCTCACGATTGCGCCGTTCTCGATGTGAATGCCGCATTCGACCTTGCCCATGCCGCGCCAGCGCCCCGAGCGTGCGTCCTCGCCCGGCGCCACCCGGCTGGTGCATGACGCACAGCCAATGGAGGCATAGCCGTGAGCGACCAGCGGATGCGCCGGCAGGTCGAACTGCTCGGCATGGTTGGCCAGATCGTCCGTCGACCAGAATGCCAGCGGGTTGAGCTTGGTCTTGCCGTTGTCGGCGCGCTCGACCAGATCGATGTCCGATCGCGTCAGGGCCTGATAGCGCTTGCGGCCGGTGATCCAGCCGTCGAACCCCGTCAGCGCCCCGTCGAGCACTCTGGTCTTGCGAAAATCGCAGCAGGCATCGGGATCGTCCAGATGCATGCGCCCCCAGGCATCCTTCTGGCGGATCACCGCGCCGTCCGGCGAAATGGTGCGCACATCGCTCAGGCCCAGATGCCGGATGAGGTGCGCCTTGTAGTCGAGTGTTTCGGCAAACAGCATGCGCGTGTCGATGAACAAGACCGGCGTTGCCGGATTGACCTGGGCGATCAAGTGCAGAAGCACCGCCGACTCCGCGCCAAACGAGGAAACCGCCGCAATGCGGCCGAACCGCTGCTCGGCGAGCGCCGAGCGCAGCAGCCCCAGCGTTTCAGCTTGCCGGTCACGCAGCGCGGGCACTGTCGGCTTCGCGCGCATAGATCGCGTCCTTGAATGGCGTCGCGCCCAGCCGCCGGTAGGCGGCAAGGAAGGTCTCGGCCGGCTCGTGACGCAGGTCCAGATAAGTCGCGATGATCTGCTCGATCGCCGGGATCAGATCCTCGGCCGCAAAGCCCGGCCCGGTGCGTTCGCCGATCGTGGCGGTTTCGGTGCCGTCACCGCCAAGCGTGATTTGATAGTTCTCAACCCCGGCCTTATCGAGACCCAGAATGCCGATATGGCCGACATGGTGGTGGCCGCAGGCGTTGATGCAGCCCGAGATCTTGATCTTCATCGGGCCGATGTCGCGTTCCAGCTTGAGTTCATCAAAGCGGGTGGCGATTTCCTGCGCGACGGGGATCGAACGCGCCGTCGCCAGCGCGCAATAGTCCATGCCCGGACAGGCGATGATGTCGGATATCAGGCCGATGTTTGCGGTCGCCAGGCCGGCCTTTTTGAGCGCGGCGTGGACCGCCGGGATGTCAGCCTTGCGGACGTGCGGCAGGATGATGTTCTGCTCGTGGCTGACGCGCAACTCGTCATGGCCGTAGCGCTCCGCCACATCGGCAAGGACGCGCATCTGATCGGCCGATGCATCGCCGGGCGTGCCGCCGACCGGCTTGAGCGACACCGATACGATGCCGTAGGCCGGGTTCTTGTGTTCGCTCACATTGGTGTCGACGAAGGCGGCGAAAACCGGATCGTTCGACAGCGCCCGCTCGAACTCGAGCGACTGCGTGTTGTCGAACTCCGGCGGTGCAAAGGCGGCTTCGATCCGGGCAACGAGGTCGGCCGGAGGCGCCTGAAACAGGGCCTTTTGTTCAATGAACGCCTCTTCGATCATCGCGCGGATTTCGTCCGTGCCGGTCTCGTGGACCAGAATCTTGATGCGCGCCTTGTACTTGTTGTCGCGCCGTCCGGCGAGGTTGTAGACGCGCAGGATCGCCTCCAGATAGGGCAGAAGGTCGGTCTTGGGCACGAACGCGCTGATGGTCTTGCCGACCATCGGCGTGCGGCCCAGACCGCCGCCCACGATCACTTCATAGCCCGGTTCGCCTGCCTCGTTGCGCACCAT
>CAZSFA010000200.1:0-4821 GCA_964606055.1 uncultured Oceaniradius sp.
GATCTGGTGCGCCGCAACTCCAACTCGCTGGTCTACATGATCGGCGACATCAAGCGGCGCGACAGCTTTGAGGGTCTTGCCGAGGTGGTCGCGCGCGGGCCGCTGATGCTGGCCGACCTCGTCGAGACCAATGTCGAAGGCCATCGCATCGGCCGCATGATGACCGCGATCACCGATGCGGTGACCCGGCGCCTGATCGCCCTTGCCGAACAGGAACTGGGGCCGGCGCCGGTGCCCTGGCTATGGCTCGCCTGCGGTTCGCAGGGACGCATGGAGCAGACCGGCGTCTCCGATCAGGACAACTGCCTGTTCCTGTCGGACGACTATGACGAGGCAGCCCACGGCGCCTGGTTCGCGCGCCTTGCCGGGTTCGTGTCCGACGGCCTCAATGCCTGCGGCTACATCTACTGCCCCGGCGACATGATGGCCACCAATCCCCAATGGCGCCAGCCGGTGGCGGTCTGGAAACGCTATTTCGATGGCTGGATCGACAGGCCCGATCCGATGGCACAGATGCTGGCCAGCGTGATGTTCGACCTGCGGCCGATCGCCGGCGACGAGGCGCTGTTCGGCAATCTCAATGTCAGAACGCTGGAGCGCGCCAGCCGCGACTCGATCTTCCGCGCCCACATGATCGCCAACTCGCTCAAGCACACGCCGCCGCTCGGCCTGTTCGGCGGCATCGCCTATGTGCGGGACCGCACGCACAAGAAGGCCGTCGACCTGAAGATGAACGGTGTCGTGCCGATCACCGACCTGGCGCGCGCCTATGCGCTTGAAGGGCGCATCGTGCCGGTCAATACGCGCGAGCGCCTGCTGGCCGCCCGCGACATGACCGGCGTCCTGTCGTCGACCGGCGGCGGCGATCTTGTCGACGCCTACGATCTGATCGTCGAATTGCGCCTCCAGCATCAGGCCGCGCAAATCCGCGCCGGCAACAAGCCGGACAACTTCATGATGCCGGGCACGCTGTCCGCGCTGGAGCGCAACCACCTCAAGGACGCATTTGCGGTGGTCAAGACCATGCAATCGGCGTTAAGCCAGTCCGGCACGCGCTAGCGGAGGCCCACCACCATGCTTCTGACATTCCTCGGCGCCATCGTTCTGGCCGTCGCAAGTGCCGGCATCGTCTCGATGGCGTTTCGCATCACCGGGCGCCGCGCGCCCAAGGGCGTCATGCCGTTGGCCGCCGGCATCGCCATGATCGGCTTCATGGCGTGGAACGAGAACTCGTGGTTCTCGCGCGCCGTCGCCGATCTGCCCGACAGCCATGTCGTGATCGCGACGGGCGAGTTCTCCAACTTCATTCAGCCATGGACGGTGGTCTTCCCGCGCATCAACCGCTTCATGGTGGTCGACACACGCACCATACAGATCAACGAGGCCGAGCCCGAACTGCGACGCGCCGAGGTGATCCTCGCCCAGCGCTATACGCGGACAGTGACCACGCGGCAGTTCGTCGACTGCGCCAATGGCCGCCGTGCCGACCAGACCGACGCAACCCGGTTCGACGACCGTGGCGTGCCCCTGATCGACGACTGGGTCGCAGTTGCCGAGGACAACGATCTGGTCAACGTGGTTTGCAACCACGTCATCCAGGCTGCGGCCTGGCAACTTGGTGCGCATCGACCGGTATAGGCCCAAAGACGGGCTGGTTTCGGCCGCGCCGAATGGCCATTGTCAGACAAGATGAGAAACCGGCCCAAGCCGGCAACCCAGGGAACATGGCCTAGGGAGGTCCGAACAATGTCCTGGGAAGAGCGCTATAGCCTGCGCACCCGCATTGCCTTGTTTTTCGGGCTGATCGCCGCGGTCAGCGTGGCGTTGCTTGTCGCCGCCATCATATGGCTGTCGGTGCGGCTGGGCGCGACGGCGGCCGACCACATCGTGCTGATCGTCGGCAGCGCGGCCTTTGCCATTGCCGGCCTCGTCGTCTGGGTGGCGCTCAAGTTCGACGAACACCTTGCCAAACCGCTGACCACCCTGGCCGCCGATCTGAAGACCATGGCCCACACCGACGGGCGCGGCTTTTTCGGCGACGGCCAGGGTCGCTACCTGGGCATGCTGGCGCCGGCGGCGCGCGACGTTTCGATGGCACTCGCCGAAGCACGCGCGCGCACCAATGAGGCGATCGATGCCGCGACCGCCGATGCCGCCCGCCAGAAGCAGACGCTCGAACAACTCCTGCGCGATCTCAATCAGGGCTTGGTGATCTGCACGCTGGCCGGCCGTGTGACGCTCTACAACCGCCGCGCGGTCGAGATCCTGCACGTCGAGGAGTTCCGGCGCAACGACCCCAACTCGACCGACGTCATGATCGGCAGCCTCGGCCTTGGCCGTGACTTCTTCAACATCGTCGACGACAGACCGTTCCGCGAAGCGATCGCCGCATTCGACGCCGAAGCCGGCGCCTCGCGCATTGTTTTTTCCACTTGCGATGGCGCGGTGACGATGCGCGGCCATCTGGCGCCCCGGCTCGATGAAACGACGGGCGAACCGGTCGGCTTCGTTGCCGTCTTCGACGACATCACCGCCGAACTGGCCGCTGGCCTCGAACGCGACCGGGTTCTGCGGGACGCGATCTGCGAACTCAAGTCAGTGGCCGTGTCCGATCAGGCCGCGCCGCTGCGGCAGCAAATGGAGCCGGCCGTCCGACGGCTGCAGCAAGCCTCCAACAACATCATCGCCACGGCGTGGCCGATGGCCGACATCCCAGCCCGCCGGCTTTTTGCCGCGGTGCGCAGCGGCGTCGAACACCGCCCTGTCACACTGACGACGAGCGGCGACACGGTGCTGATCCATGCCGACAGCGCAACGCTGATCGCCCTTTTGCGTCATCTGGCCGGTGCATTGATGCGCGATGGCAGCCCATCGACATTGCACATCGAAGCCAACGGGGCCGGCCATGAGCGCCAGATCATCCTGCATGGCCAAGGCAAGTCGCCCACGCCCCAATGGCTGGAGACCGTGCTCGACGAGAACGCCGATCCGGACACCGCGTTCCTGTCGGGCCGCTCGATCCTCGAGCGCCATCGCGCCACCGCCGAATGCCGCAACGACCGGATCGTCCTGACCTTTCCCGTCAACACCGTCGCCGAACTCGCAACAGCCGCCCCGGCGCTGGCCCCCGGCGACGCGCGGCCGGAGTTCTACGATTTCGACCTGTTCGGCCGCGAGCCACAGATGGACGTTCTGGCAACGCCGCTGTCGCAACTGCATTGCGTCGTCTTCGACTGCGAGATGACCGGTCTCGACCCGCGTCGCGGCGACGAGATCGTCTCGATCGCGGGCGCGCGCGTCGTCAACGGTCGCGTGCTGACCGGCGAGGTGTTCGATCTGCTGGTCAATCCCGGCCGCCGGATACCCGCCGCCTCGACCAACATCCATCACATCACCGACGCGATGGTCGCCAATGCGCCGGGCGTCTCGGCAGCGCTCAAGCGGTTCCACGCATTTGCCCATGATCAGGTTCTGGTTGCCCATAACGCCGCGTTCGACATGGCGTTTCTGGCCAAGGGGCAAGCGGCGGCGCGGGTGCAGTTCGACAATGTCGTGCTCGATACGGTGCTGCTCGCCGCCAGCCTTCAGGGCGTCGATTCCGACCTGACACTGGATGCGCTGGCCGCCCGGTTCGGCATCACGATCGCTGAACAGGATCGCCACACCGCACGCGGCGATGCGCTGGCCACCGCGCATGTGTTCGCCAATCTGGTCCGCCTTCTTGAGGCCAGCGGCGTCCAGACGCTGGGCGACGCGCTGCGCGTGTCCGAAGCGCAGACCGCGATCCGCCGCCGCCAGAAAGCCTACGCCTAGAACACCGCTGCCGATCAACCAGTGCCCCGCCCTTCATCCCTCCCACGCAAGCGTGGGTGGGAGGACGCAGGCTTGGTGGATCATCCGACCACGCAGCGCCCGGCTCTGGACGCGGTGTATTGGCGCGATGCCAACGCCCCTCCCGCATTCATGGGGAGGGGTAAGGCGTCGCGGCAAACCCGCCCTACTCGGCGGCCTCGCCTGGAAAATTGCGCCGCCGCTCGCGCTCGTCGATGATGTCGAGCAGTCCTTCGGCGGCCGCCAGAACATCGGTGCCGGGCCCGAAGATCGCCGCAACGCCAGCCTGCTTGAGGACGTCATAGTCCTTCTGCGGGATCACGCCGCCGCAGATGACGGCCTTGTCGGCGGCATCGCGCGCGGCCAGTTCCTTGAGCAGCATCGGCGCGAGGGTCTTGTGCCCGCCGCCCAGCGACGACATGCCGATGATCTGCACATCGAGATCGACGGCGGTCTCCGCCGCCTCGTCCGGCGTCTGGAACAGCGGACCGACATGGACGTCGAACCCCAGATCGCCGAACGCAGTCGCAATCACCTTGGCGCCGCGATCGTGGCCGTCCTGCCCCATCTTGGCGATGAAGATCGAAGGCGCCGCTCCGTGCCCGCTGGCATGGGCATCGATCCGCGCCTTGATGCCGGCAAAGCGTTCATCGCCCGCATAGGCCTCGCCATAGACGCCCTTGATGGTGACGACTTCGGCCACATGGCGTCCGAACACCTGCTCCATGGCCGACGAGATCTCGCCGACCGTCGCACGCGCGCGCGCCGCATCGACCGCAAGGCCAAGCAGATTGCCCCCGCCGGACCGGGCCGCCTCGCTGATCGCATCGAGCGCGGCCTGACAGGCGGCCGCATCGCGGCTCGACTTGATCCGCCGGAGCCGGGCGACCTGCGCGGTCCGCACCGCCGTGTTGTCGACCTCCAGCGTGTCGATCTCGTCTTCGCGCTCGAGCCGGTACTTGTTGACGCCGACGATCACCTCCTCGCCGC
>CAZSFA010000201.1:0-4781 GCA_964606055.1 uncultured Oceaniradius sp.
TTCGGCGGTCAACGCTCCTTCGGACATCACCAGGATGCGGTCGCACAGCGCCAGCAGTTCAGGCAGTTCCGATGAGATCAGCAGGATCGCCTTGCCGTCCTCGGCCAGCGAGCCGATCATGTCGTAGAACTGCGCCTTGACGCCGATGTCGATGCCGCGCGTCGGCTCATCGAGGATCAAAATGCCCGGATCGGTGTGCAGCCATCGCGCCAGGATCGACTTTTGCTGGTTGCCGCCCGAAAGTTCGACGATTGGCTGGCGCAGCGACGCCAAGCGAATGTCCAGACGATCGACCGAGGCTTTGGCAAGCGCTCGCACGAGTACGGAGCGGATGAAACCGCGCGGGGCGATCTTCTCCGGCACCGCCGCCGTGATGTTGTGCTCGACCGACATCGCGCCGAAGATGCCGTCATGGGCGCGATCCTCGGGCACGAAGGCGATGCGCAGGTCGATCGCGTCCGAGGGGTTGCCGATCGTGGCGGGGCGACCGTCGACGCGGATCGCGCCGCTGTCGGCGGGCGTGATCCCGAACAATGCCCGCGCGACGTCCGTGCGCCCGGCACCGACCAGCCCGGCCAGTCCGACGATCTCACCTTTGTGCAGGGAAAAGGAAATGTCGGTGAACTTGCCGGCGAGCGTCAGGCCGTCGACCTCAAGCGCCGTTTCGCCGATCCGCGCGCGGTGCTTGTGGATGTAGTCGTTCACCGGTCGGCCGATCATCATCTGGATGATCTGCCCGTCGCTCAGTTCGGAGACCCGGTCGGTGCCCACCAGCCGCCCGTCGCGGAAGACGGTCGCGCGGTCGCACAGCGCGCGCACCTCTTCCAGTCGGTGCGAGATGAAGATGATCGTGCGTCCCTCGTCGCGCAGGCCGCGGACGATGCCGAACAGCGTGTCGACTTCCTTGGGCGTCAACGGCGCGGTCGGCTCGTCCATGATGATCAGTCGGGCGTTGCTGTCCAGCGCGCGCGCGATTTCGACCATCTGCTGATCTGCGATCGACAGGCCGCGCATCGGCTTCGTGACATCGATGGAGATGCCGAGCAGGTCCATCAACTGCCGGGCGCGGGCTTCGATGTCGGCCCATCGCACGCGCGACAACGCCGTTCCGCCGTCGCGCCCCAACACCAGGTTCTCCGCCACCGAAAGGTCGGGAAACGAAATCGGTTCCTGGTGGATCAGCGTGATGCCGAGCCGTTGCGCGGCCAGCGGAGAGGGAACCTCGATCGGGTTGCCTTCAAGTTGGAGCGATCCACGCGTCGGGCGGTGAACACCGGCCAGTATCTTGGCGAAGGTCGACTTGCCGGCGCCATTCTCGCCGAGCAGCGCATGGATTTCGCCGCGATCGAAATCCAGGTCGACATCGGTCAGAACCTCGACACCGGCGAACTGCTTGGCGATGCCCCGCGCCCGGACAAGAACGTCTGACGTGTCCTGTCCGCTCGCATCGGCCGCCGGCGCGTTCGCCGGTTCAGCCATGTGTCGGCACCGGTGCGCCGGACGCGATCAGGCCGCGCTCCTTGAGCGTGTCCCAGAAGCCGGCAGGAATTGCCGTTTCAAGGAAGACCAGGTTCTGCCGTATCTGGTCGGGATGCGCCGCGCCCGGAATGATGGAGGCGACCGCCGGATGGGCGAGCGGGAACTGCAGCGCGGCCGCTGGCAGCGGAACGGCGAACTCCTCGGCAACGGACTGCAGCGCGCGCACCTTGTCCTGAACCTCGGCGGGCGCGGCCTGATAGGCATAGGTCGCGCTTTCGCCCGCGCCGGTGACCAGAATACCCGAGGCATAGGGCGCGCCGATGATAACGCTGATGCCGCGCCGTTCGCATTCGGCCATGCCCTGATCAAGGCTGGCCTGATCGAGCAAGGTGTAGGGCATGGCGACCAGCAGGAAATCGAGATCGACGACGGGCGCGGCCCGTCCGAACGCCTCGTTTGTGTTGATGCCCATGCCATAGGCGCGGATATGACCGCCCGATTTGAGTTCCTCGAGCGCCTTGATGCCGGTGTCCGCGAGAGCCTTCAGATGGGCGGCGTAGGTTGCTTCCTCGTGATAGGCCGCATCGAGATCGTGGATGACAAGCGCGTCGACGGTGTCAAGCGCCAGGCGCTGCAACGCCTGCTCATAGGACCGCATGATGCCATCATAGCTGTAGTCGAACCGGACCTCGAAGTTCAGGCCGCCCACCCACGGGCCGCGATCGAACGTCGACGGGTCATCGGGACGGTGCAGCGTGCGGCCGACCTTGGTCGAGATCAGCAGTTCGTCGCGTGGCTTGGTGCGCAGAAAACCGCCGATGCGATGCTCGGACAGACCCCGACCGTACCACGGCGCCGTGTCGTAGTAGCGAACGCCGCCATCCCAGGCAGCTTCCAGCGTCGCGTGCGAAACCGCTTCATCGACCCGGCTGTACAGTTCGCCCAAATGGGCCGATCCGAATCCGAGCACCGGAAGTTCAAGCGTGGTGGCGGCAACGCGCCTGCGCGCAATGGTTGATAACGCCAATCTGGCCCCTCCCGGCTGGTCCGACACGCACGCGAACGGTGCGGTCTCGCTCAAAGTTGTCAGACAAAAATTCGTT
The DNA here is from genome assembly GCA_964606055.1 of uncultured Oceaniradius sp. Lineage (GTDB taxonomy): Bacteria > Pseudomonadota > Alphaproteobacteria > Rhizobiales > Rhizobiaceae > Roseitalea. Next base: position 2,583 of record CAZSFA010000201.1, read on the forward strand.
TGACAAGTGCCTTTTTCCCGACGATCTCTAGGCGCGTTCGATGGCGCCGGAGGAGTTCCCGGCGCCGTGTGGATGGAGGAAGGTGCGCGCCAGATGAGTTCGATCGCCGGAACGTTTCCGATGCTGTACGCGTTCTTCGATGACGCCGGCGCGTTGCAGCGCGACGCCTTCGCGCATCAGGTCGCGGTCGCGCGGGCGTGCAACGCGGACGGTGTTGCCGTTCTGGGCCTTGGCACCGAAGTGGCCAAGCTGGCCCGCGACGAGCGGCGTCAGATCCTGGACTGGACGCTGGAGGCGGCGGGTACTGATTTGCCCGTTGCGGCGACGCTGGCCGAAGGGAACGTGCCGGACATGAAGGCGGCCGCTCGGGCAGCCGAACGGGCCGGAGCGGCGTGGTTGGTTCTGCAGCCGCCCGCGCCGCCTGCGTCCGGTTCCGACCTGATCGCCTATTTTGCCGCGATCGCGGACGCGGTGTCGTGCCCGGTGGCCATCCAGAATGCGCCCGAGTTTCTCGGCATCGGTCTCACGATCGACGAGTTGATCGCGCTGCACGAGCGCCAACCCAATGTCGTTGCGGTCAAGGCGGAGTCGAGCGCATTGGCGCTGGGGCGGCTGGTCGATGCGCTCGATGGCCGCATGACGGCGCTCAACGGCCGGGCCGGATTGGAACTGACCGACAACTATCGGGCCGGCGCGGCCGGCATGATCCCCGGCATCGAGACGATCGACCTGCAGCTCGCCATTGGGCAAGCCATGCGCGAAGGCCGTCACGAGGAGGCGGAGGCGATGTACCGCAACGTGCTGCCGGCTTTGACATTCATCATGCAGGGGATTGCGCACTTCGTCGCCTACGGCAAACGCCTCGCGGCGGCGCGCATGGGCATCGCGCCCGGCGGCGTTCGGCTTCCGTCCGCCCCGATCGAGGCCCGTGGACTGGCCTGGGTAGACCGGCTGGCTGCGCAGTTGGGCCCCTTGCCGACAACAGAGGATCAAAAATGACCAAGATCACAGACGTCCGGACGACCATTTGGGAATGGGTCGGTCCGGTCGCTCCAATGCCGCCGCATTTCTGCACGACCGCCACCGACGTCGTCGCGGACGTCAAAGGCTCGATCGCCGGCTTCCGCTTCCTGGGTTGGCTGGTGGTCGAGATCGAATGCGATGACGGAACCATCGGCATCGGCAACGCGGCGCTCGCGCCGCACGCGGTCAAGACGACCATCGACACCTACTTGAAGCCGCTGCTGGTCGGCCGCGATCCGCTCGACAGCGAGCACATCTGGCAAACGATGTATCGCAGCACCATGCCCTGGGGGCGCAAGGGCATCGGCATGACGGCGATCAGCGCCATCGACCTGGCGATATGGGATCTCAAGGGCAAGCTCCTGTCGCAGCCGGTGTTTCGCCTTTTGGGCGGTCGCACCAAGCAGAAACTGCCCGTCTACGCATCACGGCTTTACTGCCAGCCGCTCGAAGCGCTGCATGCCGAAGCCAAGGCTTACGCCGAACAAGGGTTTTCGGCGGTCAAGTTGCGGTTCGGCTGGGGGCCGGGTGACGGCATTGCCGGCATGAACAGGAACGTTGAACTGGTCAAGACCGTGCGCGAGGCGGTCGGCGACGATGTCGACATCATGGCGGACTGTTACATGGGCTGGAACGTCGAATACGGCCGCCGCATGCTTCGCTTGCTCGAGCCGTTCAACATGCGCTGGGTCGAAGAGCCGGTCATCGCGGACGATCTTGCCGGCTATGCCGAACTGCGCGGGCTTGGCCATGTCGCCATTTCCGGCGGCGAGCACGAGTTCACCCTGCAGGGCTTTCGACATGCGCTGGACCTGCGTGCGTTCGACATCGTTCAGTTCGATGTCAATCGCGTCGGCGGCATCACCGCAGCCGCCAAGATCACCGCCCTTTGCGAGGCCTATGACATTCCGGTCATTCCGCATGCCGGCCAGATGCACAATTACCATATCTCGATCGCCAGTTCGTCGGCGCCGATCTCGGAGTATTTCCCCAAGGTGCCCGTCGAGGTTGGCAACGAACTGTTCTGGTACATCTTCGATGGCGAGCCCGTCGCCCAGGACGGATACCTCGATCTCGCCGACGACCGGCCCGGCTTCGGCCTGACGCTCAAGACACCCGACGACAACTTCCGGCTCATCCAATAGGGAGGCTGCCGTGCCCGATTTCCCCATCATC
>CAZSFA010000202.1:0-4760 GCA_964606055.1 uncultured Oceaniradius sp.
AGGCCTATGGTGGCGCCTATGACGTGATGGCGTCCAAACACCTGCGCGGCGATGTCAATTACGCATGGCCGTCGGCCGAAATCGCGGTTATGGGCGCAAAGGGCGCCGTCGAGATCATCCACCGCAAGGACATCGGCGATGCCGATGCGATCGCCGCGCACACGCGCTCCTATGAAGACCGGTTCCTGTCGCCGTTCGTCGCCGCCGAACGCGGGTTCATCGACGAGGTGATCATGCCGCGCTCGACGCGCCCGCGCGTGGCCCGCGCGCTGCGGCTGTTGCGCAACAAGGCGCTCGAAAACCCCTGGAAGAAGCACGACAACATCCCGCTTTGAGCGCGCGGCGCCTGCCATCGGGGCGATGGCCCGGCGCAGCACGGGGGACGTTCACATGAACCCCAGCCCCTTGAGGCTGGCGTGGCCCGATTTGCCGATGATGATGTGGTCGTGGACGATCACGCTCAACGGTTCCAGCGTTTCGATGATCTTCATGGTCATCTCGACATCTGCAATCGACGGGGACGGGTCGCCCGAGGGGTGGTTGTGAACGAGAATGAGCGCTGATGCATTCAGTTCGATGGCGCGCCGCATCACTTCACGCGGATAGACGCTGGTGTGGTTGACGGTGCCGATATGCATGATCTCGTCGGTGATCAGCATGTTGCGCGTGTTCAGGAACAGAACGCGAAACCGCTCGCGGCGCTTGTTGGCCATGGTCATCGTGCAATAGTCGATGACCGTTTGCGAAGCGCCCAGGATGACCGCGCGTTCGAGCTTCTGGCGGGCGCCGCGCAGGGCAAGTGCACTGACAAGACGGATCAGCAGCATCGCCACCGGTCCCAGACCGGGCACGTTGGCCAACTGTTCGCGGTTTGCCGAGAACACACCCGCAATCGATCCGAACTGGGCAATGAGCATCTTGGCCGACTGCCGTGGGTCTGGCTGGCCCGGCTGCAGGCTCAAAAGGGCCTCCAGCAGTTCATGATCCTCAAGCGCCTGGTCACCGGCGCGCTCGAACCGGCGTTTCAGCGTCAGCAGTCGCGGCGATTCATAAGGGCCGGGATCCGGGTCCGCATTGTCGGTTTCGCGATACACGATGTGCCCTCACAACGAGACGTGGCCATACATATACAACGCATTCGCCCATCACGTTGGATGCAAAAATAGAGTCTGGACGTCTTCGTGCAATAGCGAGATTTTGCCCAAGTAATCTATGAAACGGGCATTTGCGCTTTTTTCATCACGTTATGGTTTTGCAACAATAGATTGCATCATCGGGCAATCAAAATCGCGCACGGACCGCTTGTGGCTCTAGATCAGCGCAAGACCTTTCAGACTGGCGTGGCCTGACTTGCCGATGATGATGTGGTCGTGAACGATGATGTTCACCGGCGTCAGCACCTCGATGACGCGGCGGGTCATCTCGATGTCGGCCCGAGAAGGCGTGGGATCGCCCGATGGGTGATTGTGCACCAGGATGATCGCGGTCGCGTGCAGTTCGACCGACCGGCGCAGCACCTCGCGTGGATAGACGGGCGCGTGATCGACCGTCCCGGTCTGTTGGACCTCGTCGGCGATCAGCCGGTTCTTCTTGTCCAGAAACAGGATGCGGAACTGCTCGCGCGCCTCGTAGGCCATGGCCGCGGTGCAGTAGTCGATGACGGCCGACCAAGAGGTCAGCACCGGCGTCTCCTCGATCGCCTCGCGGGCGAGCCTGCGGCCGGCCGCGGCGACGATCTTGAGGTCGAGCGCGCTTGCTTCGCCCATGCCCGGGACATCGGCCAGCCGTTTGGCGTCGGAGCCGAGCACCGCGCCGAACGATCCGAACGCGGCGATCAGCGCCTTGGCGACCGGTTTGGTGTCGCGGCGCGGGATGGAGCGGTAAAGGATCAGTTCCAGCAGTTCGTAGTCCGCAAGCGCCTGGTCGCCGGCCCGCGCGAAACGCTGGCGCAACCTGTCGCGGTGGCCGGCATGGGGCGAGGGCGCTTGTGGCGAAGATGCTTGGGCGGCCTTGTCGTCGCCCGGCTTGCGCGATCTCGAAAATGCGCCTGTGTTGCCTGCCTCATGCACGAAGGCCGAACGCTCGTCCTTGTCATCGCTGGCCATGGCGTTCGGGCTCGCTGAACTTTGACGCGGTCAGCCCGTGGCGGGCAGTCCCGGCCGATCTAGGCCGCCCGGCGACCGGGTGAAGACTTCGCATCCGGTTTCGGTCACGCCAACGGTGTGCTCGTACTGCGCCGACAGCGAGCGATCGCGCGTCACCGCCGTCCAGCCATCGTTGAGCACTTTGACATGGGCACGGCCCAGATTGATCATCGGTTCGATCGTGAAGATCATGCCGGGCTTCATCTCCGCGCCTTCGTCGGCGCGGCCATAGTGCAGCACGTTGGGCGCATCGTGGAACAATTGACCAATCCCATGCCCACAGAAATCGCGCACCACCGAGCAGCGCTCGGCTTCGGCATGGGATTGGATGGCGGCGCCGATCGCGCCCATTCTGGCGCCCGGCCGCACCGCCTCAACGCCCTTCATCAGGCATTGGTGGGTGACATCGCAGAGCCGTTCGGCCGCCCGTTTGACGTTGCCGACCAGATACATGCGCGATGAATCGCCGTGCCAGCCGTCGAGCACATAGGTGATGTCGATGTTGACGATGTCCCCGTTGCGCAGCGGCTTGTCGTTGGGGATGCCATGGCAGACGACGTGGTTGATCGAGGTACAGCTCGACTTGGTGTAGCCGCGATAGTTGAGCGTCGCCGGGATCGCGTCGTGATCCATGCCGAACTCGAACAGGAACTTGTCGATCGTGTTTGTCGTCGTTCCGGGCTCGACGATCGGAACCAGTTCGTCCAGCGCCCTGGCAACCAGCGCGCCGGCGGCCCGCATGCCGGCAAAGCCTTCTTCGCCATGCAATCGGATCTGACCGGTGTTTTTCAGCGGTGCGACGGTTGCATCGAGATAGGTGACCATCAGACTTCCATGGCGCCCGGTGTTCGCGGCGCCGTCTCAAGGGCAGGCTCATCGACCGGGATCAGCCTGTCGGGCACAATAGCCTCGGCAGAGATTTGGCACCGAACCGCGAAGGCTTCAAGCCCGCGCGCCACGGCGCGGTCGAATTCGGCGGCGTAGCCGGGGTCGAGATCGCGGCACAGCTTCAACCGTTCGCAATCGGCGCGCTGGACCAGGTAGACCATGATCGCGCGATGGCCGGCCTGGGCCATGTCGCCCAACTCGCGCAAATGCTTGGCGCCGCGCTCGGTCCTTGTGTCGGGGAACTCGGCAAGGCCCGGCGACCGGCGCAAATGCACATTCTTGACCTCGACATAGGCCCGGCCCCGCTCGGCATCGTCGAGCAGGATGTCGATCCGCGAGTTGGTGCCGTACTTCTGCTCACGCTTGAGCGTCCCGTAGCGGGCCAGATCGCCGATCAGGCCGGTGCGGATGGCTTCTTCGGTGAGCCGGTTGGGCAGGCCGGTGTTGATGCCGACCAGCGTGTCGTCGGCTTCGACGATCTCCAGCCTGTGGGCGTATTTGCGCTTGGGGTCGCTGGAAACGGACAGGTAGACCCGGCTGCCGGGCGCGGTGAGCCCCATCATCGAGCCGGTGTTGGGCACCGACGCGGTGATCTCGGTGCCATCCTCGAGCGTGACATCGGCAAGGAACCGCTTGTAGCGGCGGATCAGCCGGCCGGGCACCAGTTGCGGGTCGAACTGCACGGGAACCTGCTGTGCCTTGCCGGTCAGATGCGTTCGCGCACATAAGTGCCCGGCGCGTCGCCGAGCGTCTTCTTGCGCGCTATGCCCAGACGTTTGCGCGCCTTGACGGCATCAGCGTCATGGTCGCAAATCCACCGGTTCCAGTGCGGCCACCAGGACCCTTCGGTCATCTCCGCATTTGCCACCCAGTCCGTGAATGCGCCCGAGGGCTTGGGACCGGTCCAGAATTGGTACTTGTTGCGTTGCGGCGGGTTGACGACACCGGCGATGTGGCCCGAGCCGCCCAGCACATAGGTGACCTCGCCGCCAAACAGCTTGGACCCCTCAAAGACCGACAGCGCGGGCGCGATGTGGTCGTCCTTGGTGGCCAGATTGTAGATCGGCACGGTGACGTCGCCCAGATTGACGCGCTTGCCGCCCAGCCGCATCAGGCCACGGGCCAGATTGTTCTCATGGTAGCAATTGCGCAGGTAGAACAAATGGTTAGCGGCCGCCATTCGCGTTGAATCGGCATTCCAGTACAGAAGGTCGAAGGGCAGGGGTTCACGGCCCTTCATGTAATTGTTCACGACATAGGGCCAGATCAGGTCGCCCGAGCGCAGCATGTTGAATGCGGTCGCCATCTTCGAGCCGTCCAGATAGCCGCGCTGCTTCATGCGCGCTTCCAGCGTTTCGAGCTGTTCGTCGTCGACGAACACCTTCAGATCGCCGGCATGGGTGAAATCGACCTGCGTGGTGAACAGCGTCGCGGTCGCGATGCGGTCGTCGCCATCCTGCGCCATCAGGCCGAGCGCGGCGGCCAGCAACGTGCCGCCGACGCAATAGCCGATCGCGTTGACCTGACGTTCGCCGGTGGCCTGTTCGACCACGTCGAGCGCGTAGATCAGGCCGTCCTGGATGTAGTCGTTCCAGTCGAGCCGGGCGTGGCGCTCGTCGGGATTGACCCAGGACATCACGAACACGGTGTGCCCTTCCTCGACCGCCCATCTGATGAAGGAGTTGTCGGGGTTCAAATCGAGAATGTAGAACGTGTTGATCCAGGGCG
>CAZSFA010000203.1:0-4701 GCA_964606055.1 uncultured Oceaniradius sp.
TGCTGCCCAATGCGCGCGGACCGCTGATCGTCGATGCCTGCCTGCGCATCGGCTATACGACGATCCTTCTTGGCACGCTTGGCTATTTCGGTCTCGGCATGCCGCCCGAAAGTCCCGATTGGGGCACGGCGATCAAGGACGGATCGCAGTTCCTGCGGCTCTATATCTGGCCGGCGCTGGTGCCCGCCATCGCGCTGATGAGCTTCGTGCTCGGCCTGAACCTGCTTGCGGACGCGCTGCGCGAAGAGTCGCTGAAGGATTGAGCATTCCAAATGCCGTCAGCGTGCCCGCGCCGGCGGCACGTATGCAGGCTACCGAAGCGCCTGCGTCTTCACCCGGACCTTGGTTTCCAGCACGTCCGACCATTCGGGATGGCGTTTGAACTGCGCCGCCGCAAACGGGCACAGCGGGATGATCCTGACCGCTTCGGACCGCGCGTCGGCAATCAGTGCCTTGAGCAGCCTGAGGCCGGTTCCCGAACCGCGAAACGCCTCGGGCACCTCGGTGTGGTCGATGATGATCAGCCCGTCATTGGCGCGCGAATAGGTCATCTCGGCCACCGCGTTGCCGGGCGCTTCAACGATGTACCGGCCCTTGGCGCCTTCGTCGATCAGCTGCACCGGCAGGGTTGAAGGGTCCACGAGGCGTGCGCTGATGTCGTTGAAGAACGCTGTGATCTGTTGCTGTTCTTCGTCGGTGATGTCCGGTCCGCCACGTGTCCACACGATCCGCGTTGTCGCGCCGCCCGCGTCCAGCGCATCGATCAACGCGCCGACCCGATCGGGCGGGGTTGCCGCGTCCGTTGCCCCGGCGGTGACCAGCATGTCGATGCCCGTGATGGTGCCCAAGGCGCTCGTGTCGGCTGCCAGGACCGGATGCAGGACGATCGCGTGCGACCAACGCACCGGAGCATTGCCCAAGAGCGCCAGCAAGTGATCGGCGGCCACGCCATGGCCGATCGCGACCACCGTTGTCGCACCGTCAAAAGCCGATGGATCGGCTGTGCCACCCGGCGGCACGTGCGTCACGCGGGCGTCGGCAAGGTCGCTGGCGCGTTCTGCAACGATGGCGTCAACGGCCGCATCGCCGGATTCGAGCACGACCACCCGCGGTGTCGCCGGATCGTGATCTGCTTGCGTCTGTCCGGCCATGCGTGCTCCCCTGTCGTGGCGGAGCTGACCTTAGCGCGTCGGCGATTGGCGCGCGACCGCGATCTGCGCGCCGATCCGGTGCCGGAATGCGGGTCGTGCCACCCCTCCGGCACGCAGTGCCGACGGGCCGCCTAGCGGCGGAAGATGCCACGCGGTTTGATGGTTTGCTCGATCACCAGAACGCTGACGCCGCCATTGGTGTAGGTGGTCACGTAGTTGGCCTCGCCGAGCTGGCTGGTCCGGCTGCGGTTGATGCGGCCGGTCTGCATGATCGTCTGCTCGTTGATGTCGCCGCGCTGGCGCAGGGCGCTGGCGTTGCGGTCGCCGTCCTGGTCGATGATCGCCGTGTTGTAGCGGCCGACCTGGAACACGTCGGACCGGTTGGTCTGCCCGCGCTGGCGCACCGCGGCGATGTTGCGCCCGCCGAACTGGTTCAGCCGCAGCGCATTGTGAGCGGCGTTCTGGTCAATCTCGGCGATGTTGACGATGCCGGTCTGCGTGCGGTTGATGACGTTGCTGTCACCGGCCGAGGCGGGCAGCGTTGCGGCGGCCAAAAGGGCCGCGATGGCGGTTGCCTTGAAGAGTGTCATGTCGCGTTCCCTGCTTTGATGCGCCGCTCGCTGCTCTTGAGGCGCGTTTCGGCGTGGCCCGGTCACTGATTGCCGGGCACTGGCTCCTGGATGATGGTGATCGTGTTGCCGGTCGCGCGGTCGTGCATGCGCACAGTGCCCGTTGCGGCATCGTGCTCCCACCGGCGGTCATCGGCGCCGGATCGTGGCAAGACCAGCACCGCGCGGTTGGCGGCGTCGTCCAGTACGAACCGTTCGAACGGCCCGGACGCGCTGTCGCCGATCGTCACGGCTGCGCCGCTGGCGGCCACGGCAGCCAGACCGCCGGTGAGGAGGGCGCGGCTCATCTGCGCCTCCAGCCCCTGGCCCAGCCGGGCTTGAACCGGTGCGGCAGGTCGATCTGATCCTGGTCGATCACCGTGCGCGCCTGTGTGCCGCGCAGGGCGCTGAAGGCACTGTTGGTCCCGCCGGTCTGGTAGATCGCGCCATAACCACCGCCGTTGCGCGAAACGATCGCGGCGGAGTTGTACCGGCCGGTCTGATCGATGATCGCGCCACCGGCCGAACCGTCCCGTTCGAGCACGACGATCTTGATGTTGACCGGCGCCGATTGGCGATGCACCCGCGGTTCGCTGGACTGTGCCAGCGCTGCGGTTGCGCCCGCACAGCCGGTCAGGATGGCCAATGTGACTGCAAGAACCCCTCGCATAACGCCCTCTCCCTTGGTTGGGTGAGGGGTGGCGGCGACCGCCGACACCCCGGCTTGATCGCTCGCCTCAGCGGCGGCGCTGCCAGGCGCGCACGGTGTTGTGTGAACCGCCCTTGATGGCTTCGAAGCTGTTCTTGGCGCCGTACTGGCGCGCCGAGACATAGCCGTGGTGGCCTTCGACGCCGGCACCGGCCATGTTCTTGTAGCCGGTCTGGCCGAACTTCATCGTGTTGTGGCTGCCGGCCTGGTAGCCGCCGGCCTTGTTCTTGTAGCCGTACTGGCCGGCCTTGAGTGTGTTCTTGTAGCCGGACTGGCTGCTGTAGACGTCGTTGTGCTTGCCGCCCTGGTGGACCGTCACATAGCCCTTGGTGCCGTACTGGTAGGTCTCGGCGGAGTTCTTGTAGCCGTGCTGGCTGATCGAACCTTTGTTGCCGTAGCCGTGGTCGACGATGGTTGCCTGGTTTTGCGCAATCGCAGAACCCGAAACCACCATGAATGCTGCGGTCGCAGCCGAAAGCAGAAGAGTCTTTGTCATCGACATATCCTCACTGGTTGGTTTGCGGGGCAGAAATACTGTTGATGGTTGTCCCCGTAACTTGACAATTAACGGTTTCTTAATATCCGTCAATTTCAAAACAGAACAGCCTGCCTTTACTTTGTGTTAACTTTAATAATCTCAAAGTAGTTCAAATTGTAATGATGTAAGGCGCATCGGCCGACGCCCCGTTCTTGCAGCGGGCAGGTGGCGCGATGGTGGGGCGGGCAGAGCATGGCGTTGGGGACTGGCGCGCGCGGACGTGCGGTGTGCGGAACGATTGCCTTGGCGGCGATGGTCTGGGCGCCCACGGGCGCTGCCACGGCCGGCGAAGCGCCGGTCCTGATCGCCGAACCCGAGTTGGCGCAACCGCTCGAACCTTGCCCGCAGTTCGGCCGCGGTTTCATCCGCAAGCCCGGAACCGATCATTGCTTCAGCGTCGGCGGGCAGATCACGGTCAGCCATGAGGCGGGCTTTGCCGACCGGGACCTGTTTGCAGAGACCAGTTATGTCGCCGGTGAGCCATTCATCATCTACGATCTTGTCGAGCCGGACACCGACCAGAGCCGTTTCGAGACCGACGCGATCGTCTCGGTGACGACCGCGACGCCGACGGCGCGCGGCCCGCTGCTGACCGTCGTCAGCCTGCGCGGCACGATCGAGCCGGACACCAGTGACACCATCTTCCTCGATCAGGCGTTCATCGATCTGGACGGGTTCACGATCGGCCGTCGCGCGTCGTTCTTCGACTTCTCGTCGGGTTTGAGCGAGACCGCCGGTTATGCCTCCAACACGACCACCAATCTGGCCGCCTATACGCGCCGCATCGGTGAACGGGGCAGGGTGACCGTTTCGATCGAGGACAGCAATGACCGCCGCGCCGAAGAGGGCGTCTGGGCGCTGCGCGGCGCGCATGCGCTGCCCGACCTCGTGGTCGCGGCGCGGCTCGACGATCGCCGATGGGGCGCCGCGCAGGTCAGTGCCGCATTGATTCATCTGACCGATGATCGAGAGACCGCTTGCTGTGGCCGCCCGGCCGACCGCCTGGGCTTTGCGGTTTCGGCCGGCGTCGAATACCGCACGCAGATCGCTGGCCGGTTCGCCCGTCTCATCCTGTCAGGCGCCTATGCCGAAGGCGGTGTCTCCTATCTGGGCGGGCTGCCGTTTGCCAGCGACTACCTGGTCGATGGCGACGGGGCGATCAAGCCGACGCGCGGATACTCGTTGATGGCGTCCTACGAGCATGTCTGGCGCGACAACCTGAAGTCGACGGCGACGCTTTCGGGCATCGCGGTCCAGACCAGGGCCAACACGCTCGATTGGCGCGCCAGCGGCATCCTGGCATCGGTCGGCAGCGAGTTCATGCCCGTGCCGGGCCTTCAGGTCGGGCTTGAGGGCAGTTATTTCATCGACACCGGCAAGGCGCGCTATTTCGGCGTCGACGGCGAGACGAGCCAGGCCGACTTCTTCAAGCTGACCACGTATGCGCGCCGGCCGTTTTGATGGTGCCGCATCCGCGCAATGGTCTGCGCCGTTGCACGCAGCGTGCGGTGGCGCGCAGGCGATCGCTGCTCGGCAACTCCGGACACTGCGGGCCGATGACAACCGGGATGGGCCGATGGGTTGCGCCAGGCCGGCCTGGAATTAGCGTTGGACGGACCGAAGGTGCTTTGATATGCACGACCGCGTCGTCTGGCACCCGTAGCTCAGCTGGATAGAGCGCTGCCCTCCGAAGGC
>CAZSFA010000204.1:0-4589 GCA_964606055.1 uncultured Oceaniradius sp.
TGGTGATCGCCGTCATCGGCGGCATCGGCCGGCCGATCGGCCCGTTCATCGGCGCCCTGATCTATGTCCTGCTGAGCACGTTCTCGCCCGATGTTCTGACCACGCTCGGCTTGTCGGGAGAACGGTTCAACCTGTTGATCGGACTGGGCTTCCTGGCACTTGTATTCTTCTCCCCCGACGGCGTTTTGGGCATGTGGGACCGCTGGCAGGCGCGTCGCGCCAAGCGCGGTGATCCGTTGACCGGGGAGCCCCGGTCGTGAGCGCCGATGTGATCGCCGCATCTGACCGCATCGGATCGGTCAGTTCGGGCAACGCGCTCGAACTGCGCGGCGTGACCAAGCTTTTTGGCGCACTCGCCGCGATTTCCGACGTGACCTTCACCGTCCGATCGGGCGAACGCCGCGCCGTACTTGGCTCCAACGGCGCCGGCAAGACGACCCTCTTCAACTGCGTGACCGGCGATTTCCTGCCGACCAGCGGCACAATCCGGCTGTTCGGCGAGGACGTGACGCGCTTTCCCGCCTTTGAGCGCGTTCGGCGCGGCCTGCGGCGCACCTACCAGATCAGCCTCCTGTTCGGTGGCCTGACCGTTGCCGACAACGTCTACCTGTCCTGCCGGGGCGTCTCGCGCGGGCGCTTTTCGATGCTGCGGCCACGCCATGGCGATCCGCTGGCCCATCGCGCCGAGGAACTGATCGAGGCGGTCAACCTGACCGAGGCGTCTCAGACGCTGGTGTCCGAACTGTCCTATGGACAGCAGCGGCAGTTGGAGATCGCGCTCGCATTGGCCGGCGCTCCGCGCCTGATCCTGTTCGACGAGCCCGCCGCGGGCCTGTCGCCGGCCGAGCGCGCCGAACTGATCCGCATCCTGACAAACCTGCCCGGCCACATCGGCTACATCATCATCGAGCACGACATGGATGTCGCCCTGCGCGTCGCCGAGAGCGTGACGATGATGCACAATGGCCGTGTCTTCAAGGAAGGCACGCCCGAGGAGATCGAGAACGATCCCGAGGTGCAGGCGCTCTATCTGGGGGGCGGCGATGAGTGAGCGGGTCGGCGAGCGGCGCAACGCCCCCGCGCTCGAAGTGCGGGGCCTGAACGTCTTCTACGGTGCTTCCCATGCGCTGCAGGGTGTCGATCTGAGGCTGGACGGTGGCGTCCTGTCGGTTGTCGGTCGCAACGGCATGGGCAAGACCACGCTCTGCAAGGCGATCATGGGCATGGTGCCGGTGTCGAGCGGCTCGATCACCTTTGCCGGTCAGTCGCTGGTCGGCCGCAACCCGACCGAGATCGCGCGGATGGGCGTTGGATATGTGCCGCAGGGGCGGCGGCTGTGGCCGTCGCTGACGGTCGACGAGCATCTGAAGATGACCGAAGCCAAGGGCGGGGCGTGGACGGTCGAGCGTGTCTACGCGACGTTTCCGCGCCTTGCCGAGCGCAAGGGCAATGGCGGTGGGCAACTGTCGGGGGGCGAACAGCAGATGCTCGCCATTTCCCGCGCGCTTCTGGCCAACCCGCGCCTTCTGGTGATGGACGAACCCACCGAGGGCCTTGCGCCGGTCATCGTCGACCAGATCGAGGACATGCTCATTCGTCTGGCCGAGGAGGGCGACGTCGAGGTGCTCGTCATCGAGCAGAACATCGGCGTGGCCTGCGCGATCGCCGAGAACGTCGCGGTGATGGTCAATGGCCGCGTCAACCGCATGGCGCCGGCCGGCCAGTTGGCCGCTGACCGCGATCTGCAACAGCGTCTGCTCGGCGTTGGCCGCCATGCCCATGACGACACGCCGGTCGACGGGACGACGTCAGACGATGGCAGGACCGACCAATCCGCCGATGGAGCCCAGCCTCAGGCGGTGAAGACGTACATGTCCAACCCGACCCCGCCGACGCGCTGGTCGCAGCCGGTGCCGGTCGCCCAGCTCGAGCGCTTGGCGCGGGTGTCGACCGTCGGCGCACGCCCCACGACGTCGAGCGTCGGCCAGATCGACATTCGCCCGCTGGCGGCTCCGGGCGAAAGCGTTGTGCTGGTTGCCGGCACACTCGACACCAAGGCCGAGGAACTGCGCTACATGCGCGACATCGTTCGCGCCGCCGGCCTGCCGGTGCGCATGGTCGACTTGTCGACCACCGGCGGGCACTCGGGTGCCGAAGTCCCCGCCCACCAGATCGCGGCGTTCCATCCGCGCGGCGCGTCCGGTGTGTTCACCGGCGATCGCGGCCAGTCCGTGGCCGGGATGACGCTCGCGTTCGCCCGCTGGATCGCGCGTCAGCAGGGCATCGCCGGCATCCTGTCCGCCGGCGGATCGGGCGGCACCGCGATCGTCGCGCCGGCCATGCGCGCGCTGCCGGTCGGCATTCCCAAGCTGATCGTCTCGACCGTCGCTTCCGGTGAAGTCTCCAAATATGTCGGCCCGGCAGACATCATGATGATGCATTCGGTGGCCGACGTTCAGGGCATGAACGTCCTCACGCACGAGGTGCTCGGCAACGCGGCCAACGCGATGGTCGGCATGGTCGAGGCACGCCGCAACGCGCCGCCCAAGGCCGACGGCAAACCGGCGGTCGGGCTGACCATGTTCGGTGTCACCACCACCGCCGTGCAGCAGATCACCGCGCAATTGCAGGACGACTACGATTGCCTGGTCTTCCACGCGACCGGCATTGGCGGCCAGTCGATGGAGAAACTGGTCGACTCCGGCAAGGTCATGGGCGTCATCGACGTGACGACGACCGAGGTCTGCGACATGCTCGTCGGCGGCGTCTTCCCGGCGACCGAGGATCGCTTCGGCGCCATCATCAGAACGCGCATGCCCTACATCGGCTCCGTCGGCGCGCTCGACATGGTCAACTTCGGCGCGCCCGACACGGTGCCCGAGCAGCTTGCCGGCCGCACGTTCTACGAGCACAACCCGCAGGTGACGCTGATGCGGACGACACCGGACGAATGCACCGAGATCGGGCGCTGGATCGGCAATCGCCTCAACGAAATGGAAGGCCAGGTCCGCTTCTTCCTGCCCGAGGGCGGTGTTTCGGCGCTCGACGCACCCGGCCAGCCTTTCCACGACCCGGTTGCCATGAGGGCGCTCTATGACGCGCTTGAAGGCACCGTGCGCCAGACCACGACGCGGCAGCTCATTCGGCTGCCCGAGCACATCAACGATCCCGCATTTGCCGCTGCCATCATCGGCGCGTTTCGCGCGCTGCATGGCGGTGGCCCGGTCCGCAGGAGGCAAGCGCGCCGATGATACCACGCCAACAGATACTCGACCGCCTGCGCGCCATGATCGATCGTGGCGAGCCGATCGTCGGCGGCGGCGCCGGCACCGGCCTTTCCGCCAAATGCGAGGAGGCCGGCGGCATAGATCTGATCGTCATCTACAATTCGGGCCGCTACCGCATGGCCGGCCGCGGCAGCCTGGCCGGGCTGATGCCCTATGGCGACGCCAACGCGATCGTTCTCGAAATGGCCGGGGAGGTGCTGCCGGTTGTGAGCAAGACCCCGGTGCTGGCCGGCGTCTGCGCCACCGATCCGTTTCGCCTGATGGATGTGTTCCTGGACGAGTTGAAGCGCGTCGGCTTTTCCGGCGTGCAGAACTTTCCGACCGTTGGCCTGATCGATGGCACCTTCCGCGCCAACCTCGAAGAAACCGGCATGGGCTACGGCCACGAGGTCGACATGATCGTTAAGGCGCGGGCGCGCGACATGCTGACGACGCCCTATGTCTTCGACGAAGAGAGCGCCAGGGCCATGGCCGAGGCGGGCGCCGACATCATCGTCTGCCATCTGGGGCTGACGACGGGCGGTGCGATCGGCGCCGAAACGGCGCTGGAACTGGAAGACTGCCCGGCCATGGTCGATGCTTGGGCGGAGGCGGCGCTCAAGGTCAATCGCGATGCGATCATCCTGGTGCACGGCGGTCCCGTCGCCATGCCCGATGACGCCGAGTACGTCTTGCAGAACACGACGGCCTGCCACGGCTTTTACGGTGCATCCTCGATGGAGCGCCTGCCGACCGAGGTGGCCATGACCGAACAAACGCGCGCCTTCAAGCGCATCAAGGGCCGCTGAGCAGAGCGGAAGGGGAGGACACCATGACCGGACAGATCATCGGGCAACTGATCCTGTGGTTGATCGTGGCGGTGATCGTCATCGCGATCATCTACTGGGTGATGCAACGGCTCTACAGGCGCTCCACCAAGGAAGTCGCCTTCGTGCGCACCGGTTTCCTCGGCGAGCGGGTCGTCATCGACGGTGGCGCCTTTGTCTGGCCGATCGTCCACGACATTACACCGGTCAACATGAACACGCTGCCGCTCGCCGTCAGCCGGACCAGGGACGCCGCGCTGATCACAAAGGATCGGATGCGTGTCGACGTCGAGGCCGAGTTCTATGTGCGCGTGCGCCAGACCCGTGAGGCGGTGTCGATGGCGGCCGCGACGCTCGGTCGTCGGACGCTGGAAGCGGAAAACCTGCACGGCCTGCTCGCCGGCAAGTTCGAAAGCGCGATGCGCGCCGTGGCCGCCGAAATGGTGATGGGCGAGATGCACGAGAACCGCCACACCTATGTCGAGCGGGTGCGCCA
>CAZSFA010000205.1:0-4509 GCA_964606055.1 uncultured Oceaniradius sp.
GCCGACCTGGAACAAGCGCTGCCCCAACAAGGTTCGCTATGAGATGATGATGCGGCTGGGCTACTTCGTCACTGAATCATCGGAGCACTTTGCCGAATACGTGCCCTGGTTCATCAAGCGCGACCGGCCCGACTTGATCGAGCGTTTCGGCATTCCGCTCGACGAGTATCCCAAACGTTGTGTCGAATCGATTGCCCGCTGGGATCGCCAGGTTGCCGAGTACCGGGACGCCGAGACGATCGAAGTCAAACAGTCCAAGGAGTACGCATCGGCCATCGTCAACTCGGTGGTCACCGGCGAGCCGTCGGTCATCTACGGCAACATCCCCAACAAGGGATTCATCCCGCAGCTTCCGACCGACAGCGCGGTCGAGGTGCCCGTCCTTGTCGACGGCAACGGCCTGCAGCCGACCATTGTCAACGACATCCCGCCGCAGTTGATCGCGCTGATGCGTACCAACGTCAACGTTCAGGACCTGACGGTTGCGGCGCTCGTTGAAGGCAAGCGCGAGCACATCTACCACGCCGCAATGCTTGACCCGCATACGGCGGCCGAACTCGATCTCGACCAGATCTGGTCGATGGTCGACAGCCTGCTCGACCGGCACGGCGACTGGCTGCCCGATTTTGCGCGGCTGGAGACGCTCAAGGCCTCATGAAGCAATGGCCCGCGCACATCGTCGTCACGGGCGGTGGCACGGCGGGCTGGCTCGCCGCGCTGATGCTTGGCGATGCGGCAAAAAGGGCAGGGCAGGCTGTCCGCGTCACGGTCATCGAGTCCTCGAAGATCGGCACGATCGGCGTCGGCGAGGGGACAACTGCGGTGTTCCGTTCGATGCTCAAGCACTTCGGGCTCGACGAGATGGCGTTCCTGCGCGAGACCGGCGCGACCATCAAGTTCGGCATTCGGCACCGGGACTGGCGGCGCAAGGGCCACAGCTATGACGGGCCGATCGATGATCCGCACGCGGTCGCGCCCGGTGTGCGGCTGCATGACTATGCCGTCGCCGCCGGGCGACCGGTGGGTGAAGCGCACCTGTTCCAGCAGCTGCTCAATCTTGATCGGTCGCCGTTTGCCCGCACCGACGGCCAATGGGTGCCGGCCGGTCCCTACCACCACGCCTATCATTTCGACCAGGCCAAGGCGGGTGCCTGGCTCAAGCGCCACGCCCGGCATGTCGCCCTGATCGACGATCAGGTTGCGGCGCTTGAGAAGGCCGAGGACGGCACGATCACAGCGCTCGTGTTGGAAGGCGGGCAGCGCGTCGAAGGCGACTTCTTCATCGATTGCACCGGGTTTCGCCGGCGGCTGATCACGGAAATGGGGGCGCAATGGCGGTCCTACGGCGATGTTCTGCCGGTGAACCGGGCGATGCCCTTCTGGATCGACATCGAAGACGGCGAGGAGATCGAGCCGTGCACGCTGGCCTGGGCGCAGGGCTCGGGCTGGATGTGGAAGATCCCGACGCAGGATCGCTACGGCTGCGGCTATGTGTATTCGGACGCCCACATCGCGCCGGACGATGCAAGGGCCGAGATCGAAACCGCGCTCGGCCGGCCGATCGAGCCGCGCAATGACATCAGGATCAACGCCGGCCGGCTGGACGCGGCCTGGATCGGCAACTGCGTGGCCGTCGGGCTGTCATCATCGTTCCTTGAGCCGCTTGAGGCCACCTCCATTCATGGCAGTGTCGTGCAACTGATGCTGCTCAGCCAGTGGATCGCCGATCCGCGTGGGCCCGCGCTCTACAACCACGCGGTCGGCCGGCAGGTCGACGATTTTCGCGACTTCATCCGGCTGCACTATGTCAGTGAACGGCGCGATACCGACTTCTGGCGCGACGTTGCCGAAAGCCACCCGCCCGCCGTCATCGAACGGTTGAATCAATGGTCGGACAAGCTGCCGGAACGCTCTGATTTCGAACCGTTTCCCGGTGGACTGCCCCACGTCGAAGAGCAGCTATACACGCCCGTGCTCGACGGGCTCGGACTGTTCAACCGCAAGGCAGTGAAGGCGGATATGGCCACCGATCCGAAGGCGCGCGCCAAGGCGCGCCAGACCCATGAGGCGCTCGTCGGCGAGTACCGGCGCGCCGCCCGCCAATGCCTGCCGCACCGGCAGTTTCTCAACGCGCTGCACGAGGATGCCCATCCATGACGGACTTCAAGATCGCCATCATCGGCGCCGGCAGTGTCGGTTTCACGCGCAAGCTGTGCGCCGACATCTGGAAGGTGCCCGAGTTCGAGAACATCGAAATCGCGCTGACCGACATCAACCCGCACAACCTCGACATGATCGCGCAGATCCTGCGCCGGACGGTCGAGGCCAACGGGCTCAAGACCACGATCACGGCGACCACGGATCGCCGCAAGGCCCTTGCAGGGGCGCGCTACGTCATCAGTTGCGTGCGGATTGGCGGCTTGGAGGCGTTCGCCGACGACATCCGCATTCCGCTCAAGTACGGTGTCGACCAATGTGTCGGCGACACGATCTGCGCCGGTGGCGTGATGTATGGCCAGCGCGGCATTCCGGCCATTCTCGACTTCTGCCGCGACATTCGGGAGGTCGCCGAGGAGGGCGCCTGGTTCCTCAACTACGCCAACCCGATGGCGATGCTGACCTGGGCCGCGTTGGAGTATGGCGGGGTCAAGACGGTGGGCCTGTGCCATGGCGTGCAGAACGGCCACCGCCAGATCGCAGCGGCGCTGCGGTCGCCGATGGAAGATGTCGACATCGTGTGCTCGGGCATCAACCACCAGACCTGGTACATCGACATCCGCAACAGGGGCGTTCCGGTCGACCGCGACGCGTTGGTCGCGGCCTTTGAGGCACATCCCGTGTTCGCCGAACAGGAAAAGGTCCGCATCGACGTGCTCAAGCGGTTCGGGGTCTATTCGACCGAGTCGAACGGACACCTGTCCGAGTACCTGCCCTGGTATCGCAAGCGCCCCGACCAGATCACCGACTGGATTTCGCTGGACGACTGGATCCACGGCGAAACCGGGGGCTATCTGCGCTACTGCACCGAGAACCGGAACTGGTTCGAGCAGGATTTTCCCCGTTTTCTGGCCGAGGCCGACAAGCCGCTCTCCGAGCATCAGCGGACCGATGAGCATTGCAGCCACATCTTGGAGGCGCTCGAAACCGGGCGCGTCTATCGCGGTCACTTCAATGTCCGCAATGGCGGCGCGATCACCAACCTGCCCCGGGACTGCATCATCGAATCGCCCGGCTTCGTCGACCGGTTCGGCATCAACATGGTCGAGGGCATCGAACTGCCGCTGGCCTGCGCAGCGACCTGCATGGCCTCGGTCAATGTGCAGCGCATGGCCGTCAAGGCGGCGGTCGAGGGCGATGTCGATCTGCTCAAGCAGGCCGTCATGCACGACCCGCTGGTCGGTGCGGTCTGCACGCCCGACGAGATCTGGCAGATGGTCGATGAGATGCTCGTCGCGCAGGCGCAATGGCTGCCGCAATATGCCCATGCAATCCCCGCAGCACAAAAGCGCATGCAGACGCCCAGGGTGAAGACACGCGATTGGGTCGGGGCGGCGCGCCTCGAGGCGCGCACGGTTGACCAGTTGCGCGCGGCGCGCTCGGAAGTAAGCGCGGCATCCGGCAAGCCGCTTGGCACCGTGCCCGGCTGAACGGCGCCCATCGCCGAACCGAGCCGGCAGGCGGATGCAGGGTGGAGTGGTGGTCTTCCACGGCCGGCGGCACCGCCCGTGCATTCGGCGTCAAGGGCACCGATGACCGGTCACAACTGCCGCCGAGCGCCATAAAGCGCTTGCGCGGCTTTTGGGAATTTGTCAGACATCAGTCAACGGTCGGCCCGCCATCGGTTGGTGCGCGCGTCGTGAACCGTTGGACCCGTTGGCGCGTCACAAGCCGCGGGCCGTGGAGGGAGCACTGTGAGGGAGTAATGATGAACATCAGATCATTGGCGACATGCGCCATGGCGACGACGATCGCGGTCGGTCTGGCCTTGCCGGCCGCCGCCGAGAAGTCGGTTACCGCGCCGGGCGACAACACCACCGGCACATTCGCCGACTATATGAAGACGGTCTATTCCCGTGCGGGCAATCCGGAGATGCTCCAACTCTCCCTGACCACCTTCGACAACAATTACGAACTGCACGGCATGGCGGCCGAGAGCTGGGAGCAGTCCGAAGACGGCTTGACCTGGACGTTCACGCTGCGCGACGGGCTCAAGTTCTCCGACGGTCACCCGCTCACCGCCGAAGACTACGTGTTCGCGCTCGAGCGCGCGGCCACCACCGGCTACGACTTCGCCTGGTACTGGGATTTTGCCGCCGGCATCCAGAACTGGAAGGCCGTCACCGATGGTGAAGCGGACGTGTCGACCCTTGGCCTGCGCGCCGTTGACGATCTGACGATCGAGGTCACCACCGAGACGCCCAAGCCGTATCTGCCGAGCGTGGTCAGCCTCTGGTACGCCGTGCCCAAGCACGTCGTCGACGAACTGGGCGATGACTACGCGCTCAGCGT
>CAZSFA010000206.1:0-4505 GCA_964606055.1 uncultured Oceaniradius sp.
CCGCGCCGGTGCTGCTGGCGCTCGATGTCGATCCGGTCTGGCTGGGTGTGATCGTTGGCATGAACCTGCAGACGAGCTTCATGACGCCGCCCTTCGGCTTTGCGTTGTTCTATCTGCGCGGCGTTGCGCCGCCGACCGTTTCCACCGGCAAGATTTACCGCGGGGCGCTGCCGTTCGTTGCGCTGCAGGTGCTGGCGATCGCCATCATGTTCTCCTTCCCGCAACTGGCGACCTGGCTGCCCGACCTGCTCTACGGATAGCGCGCGAACAAAACGGCCAAACAAAAACGCCCGGGCGCAAGCGCCCGGGCGATGATCGGTCCCTGGTTGCGTCAGGTCAGATCGAGAAGAAGCGCTGACGCGCGCTGACGAACGCGCTGTCGGTCGACTCGGTGCGCGTGCGCAGGATGTTGAACGCCTCGATGTAGCTTTCGGTGACCTTCTTGGTCAGGGCGTCATCGGAGTCGCGCAGCTCGGTGATGATGTCGCGGGCTGCCACTGCGCCAGCCTCGAGGATGTCATCGGGGAAGGTCTGCACCGTCACGCCGTGCTCGTTGACAAGCGTCTGGAGCGCGCGCGGGTCGTTGGCATAGAAGTCGGACGCGACCTGATCGTACTCGGCCTGACACACATAGGTGACCAGTTCCTTGAGGTCGTTCGGCAGCGCGTCAAACTTGGCCTGATCGACGACGAACTCGGTGGCAAGGCCCGGCTCGACGAAGCTGGGGAAGTAGTAGTTCTTGGCCACCTGGTGGAAGCCGAGCGCCAGATCGTTGTAGGGCCCGACGAACTCGGCGGCATCGAGCGTGCCCGACTGCAGTGCCTGGAAGATTTCGCCGCCGGCCATGTTGGTGACGGCCGCGCCAAGACGCTCCCAGACCCGGCCACCAAGGCCCGGCGTGCGGAACCTGATGCCCTGGACCGATTCGACACCTGTCAGTTCCTCGCGGAACCAGCCGCCGGCCTGCGTGCCGGTGTCGCCGGACAGGAAGCCCTTGAGGCCGAACTGGCTGTAGATTTCGTCCCAGATTTCCTGACCGCCCATGTGGCGCACCCAGGCGGTCAGCTCGCGCGAGGTCATGCCGTAGGGCACGCCCGTGAAGAAGGTCAGCGCGGTGCTCTTGTTCTGCCAGTAGTAGGCAGCGCCGTGGCTCATTTCGGCTGCGCCGTCGATGACCGCGTCGATCGACTGCAGCGGCGGCACCAGTTCGCCGGCGGCAAAGACCTGCACGGTCAGCCGCCCGTCGGATGCGGCGGTGATGCGATCGGCCAGCCGCTGCGCGCCGACGCCCAGACCCGGAAAGTTCTTCGGCCAGGTCGTGACCATGCGCCAGGTGGTCCGCTCCTGCGCGATGGCTGGTGCCGCCAGCGTGGCGGCCCCCGCTCCGGCAAGGCCGGCGGACTTCAGAAATGAACGACGTCTCATAGTGTTTCCTCCCAAAAACCAATCGACCGGCTGCGGTGTCTGCGTGTGTCGCAGCCTTCGACCAATCATGGGATAGACAGGCCGCAAAGAGGTTGCAAGAAAATCCGGCTTCGGGGCTGCGAACAAGCGTCAGTAGTCGGCGACGGCGCATCCGGGACGTGGAAGAAGCCGTTCATCTGGCGCTTGACCGGATGCCAGCAGGTATAGACCGGCCAGTGGATCGGTCTGCCGCACTTGCCATCCGAAGTTCGGCGCGACCCGCGCGCAATAGGACGACAACGGGCCGCCCAAGCCACCCGACAGATGCACCGTGCCGGGCCTGCGATCATAAAGGCACAGGGCGACATCGGCGATCTCCGCCGCCGCCGCCGCAAGAATGTCCTCGGCGTGGGGATCGCCCGATTCGGCGGCTGCCACCACCGCCGGCGCCAGGCGCGCGAAATCGCCCGGTTTGGCGGTCATGTGCCAGGTCATGATCGCGCCCGGAAGGCGCCCGGTGATGTCGAGAATGTGCTCGGCCAGGGCGCTCGAAAGCACATCGGGACTGCCGTCCAGATGCCGGGTCAGCCGGCTGACCGCGTTCAGGCCGATCCACGCGCCGCTGCCAAGGTCGCCGGCGGGAAAGCCCCAACCGCTCATCGTGCGGCTGGTTCCGTCCTCCATCAGCCGCATGCCGGCCACGCCGGTGCCGACCGCGATCAGCGCCCCCGGCTGGCCGCCCGTGGCATCAAGGAGCGCGCCATAGCCGTCGCCGACGAACCGGATGCGCGAAAAGCCATCGATGCGGTCCAGCAAGGCGTCGACGCGATCGCGCAGTCCGATGCCGGCCAGCCCGGCCACCAGTTCGACCGGGGCGCGATCGGCCCCTGAACCGCCGAGCGTCGACTGGATCGCTTGCCAGGTCTCGCCGATCGCCGCCTGCGTTCGCTCGACGCCCAGCGAGAGCGCGCCGGCGGGCGTTTCGGCCCGCGCCAGAACGGTTCCGTCCGCATCAAAGAGCGCGCCGCGTGTGGCGGTGCCGCCGATGTCGAGGCAGAGATAGGCCATGATGGGCCCATCTATGGCCTAAAGCGTGCGCACAACATAGACCGCATCACCGACAATCCCCGGCGGTTCGAGCGTTGTGAATCCGAGGCGTTCGTAGAACCGCAGCGCCCGCGCATTGCGTGCGTTGACGCCCATGTGCAGGCCCGTGACGCCGGCGGCGCGCATCCGGTCCATGAGATGTTCCATGGCGCGCCGTCCCATGTCCTTGCCCTGGGCAACCGGCAGCAGGTCGATGTGTCCGTGAGCGGGGTAGGGCGCCAGTTCCGGGATCGGTTCGCGGTCGGGGTAGTGGATCGCATGGCGCGCCCAGTCGCTGCCTTTCCACCGGCTCCGGTCGGTGCCGGGATCGGCATAGCGCGGCTGCAGCGCGGCAAACCAGTCATGGGTCATCTGCGCCATGAAACGACGCGTGTCCGGCGCGCCCAGAACATAGCCGCAGACGCCGTCCCTGTTTTCGATGACGAAGGCGAACTCGGGCTCGTAGATCTGGTAGGGCACGGCGAAAACCAGACCCAGAAGGTCCGGATCGTCTTCGGTGTCGGATGCGTCCTGGCCGGCATCGCCGGTCATCAGGCAGACGCGCTTGAGCGCGTCATGGTCCGCCCGGGTCGCGCGGCGGATTTCGAACGTGGTGTCTTCGGGCAATATACTGCCACCCCTGCAAAGGCATCTGAGCTGGCTCGCACGCGAGCGAAGTCCAAATACCAAAGAAAATCACGCAATGTCCTAAGACTTACGTAAGGTCTGTCGCCGTGTCGGCCGCCGGAACCTGGCGAACGCTATCACCATGGACCGGCCTTGACCCACCGCGCCCCGGCGGGGACTTTGCGGGCGAACGCCCTTCCACCGACAATCCGGAGACGACGCATGGCACGGCCACCCAGCCAGACGACACAAGCGGCGCGCATCACCTCGGTCGTCTGTGCGCCGTTGAGCGGCGAGAGCCCCAAGGGTGGCTGGAGCACCGAGATCCGGCCCGAGGACTCGGTTCACACGCTGATTGCCGTGCACACTGATATCGGCGTCAGCGGCTACGGCTCGGTGTTCACCAATGGCGGGCTGGTGGCGGCCGGGCTCAAGGTGCTCGAGCCGCTGTTTGCCGGCGAGAACGCGCTCGAGCCGGTTCGCGTCAGCGAGAAGCTGCATCAGAACAGCTTCTGGATGGGCCGGGGCGGCACGCTGACCCATGTCATCAGCGGCATCGACATCGCGCTGTGGGACATCCTCGGCAAGGTGACCGGGCTGTCGGTTGCAACCCTGTTGGGCGGCCGCACCATCGAACGGGTCAAACCGTATTGCTCGCTTTTGATGGACGAACCCGAGGCAATGCGGGATGTGCTGACGGGCTACCGCGAACAGGGATATCGCGCCTACAAGATCGGCTGGGGCCCGTTCGGACGGCGCGACGATCCAAAACTGGATGAAGCGATCATAGCCGCCGCGCGCGATGCCATCGGCGCAGGGGCGACGCTGATGGTCGATCCGGGCGGCAGCGACGCCTATTGGCCGAACGGCCTGAAATGGGCGCTGCGCGCCGCCGACATGGTCGCCGCATATGACGTGGCCTGGTTCGAGGAGGCTTTGCGGCCGGACGATCTTGAGGGTTTCGTCGAGCTGCGCCGGCAGAGCCGGGTTCCCATCTCGGGCGGCGAGGTGCTGACGCGCCGGCAGAGCTTCGTGCCGTTCCTGCGCGATGGCGCATTCGACATCGTCCAGCCGGATGTGACCAAGGTCGGCGGCATCAGCGAGCAGCGGCGCATCTACGAACTCGCCGAGACGTTCGGCGTGCAATATGTCGGCCATGGCTGGAACACCGCGCTTGGCCTCGCTGCCGACCTGCAGATGGCCTCGGCCTTCCCCGGCACGGCCTATGTCGAGTACATCGGCGGCAGCGCCTATGTGGACGGCGTTCTGGCGCAGCCGTTCGCGCTCGACGATGAAGGGTATCTCGCCATTCCGGACCGGCCGGGTCTGGGCGTCGATCTCGATCCCGATCAGGTCCGGCGTTACACCGCCGATGTCGACGCGTTGCG
>CAZSFA010000207.1:0-4494 GCA_964606055.1 uncultured Oceaniradius sp.
GGGGAAAGCCCAGGATCTGCGTTGCAAGGTCAACGGCGCGCGCAACCACCGGATTGTCCGGATCAAGCCCGGCTTCGCGCACATGCTTTTGCGGAATGTCGGCGCCCCAACTGCCCCACACCGTACCGGCCAGCCGCGCGGTGACATCTTCGGTCAGGCCGAGCGCCTTGCCCACTTCGCGTATGGCGCTGCGCGGCCGGTAGCTGATGACGGTGGCGGCAATGCCCGCGCGATCCCGGCCGTAGCGCTCATAGATGTACTGGATGACCTCCTCGCGGCGCTCATGCTCGAAATCGACATCGATATCGGGCGGCTCCTTGCGTTCGGACGAGATGAAGCGCGCAAACAAGAGATCGTGCTCGGCCGGATCGACAGCGGTGATGCCGAGCACGTAGCAGACCGCCGAATTGGCCGCCGACCCGCGCCCCTGGCACAAAATGCCCTGGTCATCGGCAAAGCGCACAATGTCGTGGATGGTCAGGAAATACTGCGCGTAATCGAGTTCTGCGATCAGCGCCAGTTCCTCATCGAGCAGCTTTTCGACCTTGCCCGGCACGCCGTCGGGATAGCGGAACGGTGCATGTCGCCAGACCAGTTCCTCAAGCCATGCCTGCGGCGTCCGGCCCGGCGGGATCGGCTCTTCGGGATATTGGTATTCGAGCTGATCGAGCGAGAAATCGATGCGGGCGAGGAAGCCTTGCGTTTCCTCGATCGCCTCGGGCGCATCGGCGAACAATCGCGCCATTTCGGCCGCCGGCTTGAGATGGCGCTCGGCGTTCGCTTCCAGAAGATAGCCGGCCTCATCGAGCGTGCAGCCTTCGCGGATGCAAGTGACCACATCCTGCAACGGCCGCTGTTCGGGCCGGTGGTAGAGCGCGTCGTTGACGGCGATCAGCGGCACGTTTGCGCCGCTGGCCATCGCTTTGAGATGCGCCAGCCGTCGCCGGTCATCGCCCCGATAGCCCATCGAGGCAGCCAACCAGACCGCGCCGGCCGCATGGGCGGAAAGCCGGGCAAGAAACGGGGTGATGTCTTCAAGGGCCGGCCCGGGCATGACGATCAGCAGCAGATCGTGGCAATGGCGCCAAAGGTCGAGTTCATGGATCTCGCATTCGCCCTTGGCCGCGCGGCGTTTGCCCACCGTCAGCAGCCGCGTCAGCCGGCCCCAGCCCTCACGGTTTTGCGGATAGGCAAGGATGTCGGGCGTGTCGTCGTCAAAGACCAGCCGCGCCCCGACCACATAGCGGAACGCAAGCGGGCTGCTTTGGCCATGGATGTCGGCATGGGCCTTGCAGGCGTCCTGATAGGCCGTGTAGCCGCGCACCACCCCGGCGACCGTGTTGCGGTCGGCAATGCCGACGCCGCCATGGCCCAGCTCCAGCGCGCGGGCGACAAAATCGCCCGGATGCGCCGCTCCGCGCAGGAAGGAGAAATTGCTGGTGACCGCCAGTTCGCAATAGCCGGTCATGCAAACAACCCGTGCAGGAACCAGCGCGGATGTTGGCCAGCCTCGTGATAAAGCCCTTCACGAAACACCCAGAACCGGTGACCCTTGGCGTTTTCGACGCAGTAGTAATCGCGGGTAGGGCTGTCGCCGTCGGTGCGCCACCATTCAGGCGCGATCCGTTCGGGGCCTTCGGCGCGCGCAATGTCATGCATCACCCGCCGCCAGCGAAACCTGAGCGGCGGCCCGTCCGGGATCTCGGCCAGCGCCTCGATCGGTTCGGGCCGCTCGAACAGGTGGATCGGCCGGCGGGGCCGCGCACCGGCCTCACGTGATGGCCATGGCGCTGGGCCGGCGGCCTCGCCGGCGGGCACGGACTTGGCCGCATGTTCCGGAATATGGGTGCGCACCGGCGCGAACCCCTCGATCGCCCGGCGGCCGAAGCGCGTGCTCAGCCTGTCGATCAGTCCGTCGATGTGCGCATCGTCATTTTCGCGCCCGTCCAGACTGGCCTGCGCTGTTGAAAGCGGCGCGGCAACACGCACTGACAGACGGATCAGATCATAGCCATGACCGGGATCGAGCGGTTCTGAGAGCGTGTCGATCCGTTCGCCGAACAGCCGCATTACGATCCTGGGCGCACGCACGGGTTGGGCGGTTTCGATGACAAGGCGGCTGACGGCGCCATCGGCGCGATAAAGCGCGGCCTCGAACCGCCGGCCGCCTTCGCCGCGGCGTTCCAGGCATTGCGCGGCCTGACCGGTCAGCGCCTTGAGCGTTTCAAGCACATCATCCATGCGGCTGAGCGGTTCGGCGAAACGGCGTTCGGCGCTGCACGGCGGCAGCGGCCGGTCCGGCGTGATGCCTGTGTTGTACTCGCCCAAAACGCGGGCCAACCGGATAATCAGGCCTTCCCCGAAGCGGGCAGCCAGCGGCGGTCGTGGCCGGCGGGCAAGATCGTCAATGCTCTTCAAGCCCGCCCGGCCGAGCGCATGGGTGACATCGGCGGCCGCTTCCAGCGCGCTCACGGGCAGCATGGACACCGCATCCGCCTGACGGCCGGGCAGGGCAATCGCGTCGCCCGATCCGAAGCGCGCCAGCGCGCGCGCCGCCTGCGGCGTGTCGGCGATCGCCGTGCGCACCTGGGACAGCTTGTGCGACAGCCGGACGACCAGATCCTCGCGCATCGGCTGTTCACCGCCGAAAAGGTGGGTGCAGCCGGTGATGTCCAGGATCAGCCCGTGCGGCGCATCGCGCGCCACCATCGGCGTATAGCGGTCGCAGAACAGCGCGATGCGTTCCAGCCATGCATCATCGGCGCGATGGTCGCTCTCGATTGCGGCCAGTTGCGGCACGCGCGCGCGCGCATCGGCCAGCGTCAGCCCCGGTGCGATGCCGAGCCCGAGCGCGGCCTGGTCGACGCTTGAGACCCTGAGCGCGCCACGATGCTTCTCGATGAAGCAGGCCGGTGCGTCAGCCTGTGCGTGCGAGAGCCCGCCCATCCGCCGCAGCCGGTCGCTGGGCAGAAACGGAAACCACACTGCCAGATAGCGGCGCGGTATCTCGAAAGCATGTTCGCTCATGATCCCACTCCAAATGCCATCGCTGACCGGCCGTGCCCGCCCGGTTGCGCAAAAGGCACAGTTCGAACGCCGCAGCGCCCGGGGCATTGGCCGCCAGCGCCCGCGAGGGCGCGCTCGCCACCTGCCAGCGCGTGGCGGCGGCGCTGGGGTGCGGCTCGGCCGCAACGCGCAACAAAAGCGGCGTGACGCCGGAGCGCTCGGCCGCCAGCCCGAGGCGGCGTGTCGCGGTCAGGTCGAGAACGCGGGGCGTGCCCCAGATCTCCATCACAACCGTGCCCAGCGGCGTGCAACGCACCGCCTCCAGCCCGGCGCGCAGCACGTCCTCGGCGTTGCGCGCCTCAAAGAAGATCACCCCGGCGGGGTCTAGCCCCATGGCGGCCAGCCCCGGCGCATGCAGGCGTCCCGTCTCGAAGGCGGTGACGCGCTGGCGCACCCAGAGCGCCTTGCGCCGCCCTTCGGTGATGCGGCTGGCAAGGCCCGCGGCAAAGCCTGTCAACGCGGCCATGTCGCCGGCCGTTGCCGGATAGGCTTCATGCAGCATGCCGGCCGCCAGCCCGCCATCAAGCGCACGGTCGACCTGTTCGGCGCCCAGCATGATCTTGCCGGTGTCGGCTGCATCATCGGGTTTTGGCGGTGACAACGCATCGATCTGCCGCCGCAACTGGGTCATGGCGTCATGCATGGCAATTGCACTTGGCCGGCCTGACACGGTCAGTCCGCACCTTAATCGTTCACTATTTGTTCTTATTGAAATGCAAGCCGGAACAAGAGTCAACAGCCATCAATCAATGGACGTTTCGCGCCGGCGTGTCGCGGCCACGGACGCGTACCGTGGCCGCAATCAGGTCAGATGCCTTCGCTGGACGTATCCCACAGGCTGACTGACATGTCCGGCGCGATCGCGTCGATCTCGGCAAGCTCCTCCGCCGTGAAATCGAGATTGGACGCAGCGCCGGCGCAATCGATCACCTGGCTTGGCCTGGATGCACCGATCAACGCCGAGGTGATGCCGCCATCGCGCAGCACCCAGGCAATCGCCATTTGCGCAAGGGTCTGGCCGCGCTGTTCGGCGATGCCGTTCAGCTTCTTGAGCCGCTCGCGCATCTCATCGGAGATCGTGCCGGCATCGAGCGATTTGTCCTGCGCCGCCCGGCTGTCGGTCGGGATTTCGCCCAGATAGCGATTGGTCAAAAGTCCCTGCGCCAGCGGCGTGAAGGCGATCGAACCGATGCCCAGTTCGGTCAGCGTTTCGCGCAGCTTGTCGCGTTCCACCCAGCGATTGAACATGTTGTAGGACGGCTGATGGATCACGCAGGGCGTGCCCAGATCCTTGAGGATCGCCGCCGCCTCGCGCGTCCGCTGCGCGTTGTAGGACGAGATGCCGACATAAAGCGCACGGCCCGAACGCACGATGTAGTCGAGCGCGCCCATCGTCTCCTCGAGCGGCGTTTCCGGGTCGAAGC
The DNA here is from genome assembly GCA_964606055.1 of uncultured Oceaniradius sp. Classification (GTDB taxonomy): domain Bacteria; phylum Pseudomonadota; class Alphaproteobacteria; order Rhizobiales; family Rhizobiaceae; genus Roseitalea. The sequence goes on from CAZSFA010000207.1 coordinate 4,491, forward strand.
GGTG
>CAZSFA010000208.1:0-4409 GCA_964606055.1 uncultured Oceaniradius sp.
TGCGGCAAGCGCCACGTTGGACCGCCATCGATCACAGGAAACTGGCAAGCCAACCGCCTCATCGTGCCTTGGAATGGGCGGCGATTGCCGCCATATCTTGCCGATGTCCGCCACCGAAGCGACAGCAGCGCGGCTGCTCACCCTGCCCAACGTGATCACGATCGGCCGTCTGGCGCTCGTGCCGGTCATGGCTTGGATGATGCTGACCGGGCAATGGGTCGCCGCGTTTTGGGTCTTTCTGGTTGCCGGCGCCTCGGACGCCGCCGATGGCATTCTGGCGCGCTGGTTCGGTCAGCAGTCGACGCTGGGCGCCTGGCTCGATCCGGTTGCCGACAAGGTCTTGATGATCACCACCTTCGTGCTGCTGGTTGCACAGGGCATCGTGCCGATATGGCTGGTGCTGATCGTCGTGGCGCGCGATGTGTTGATCATGGCGGGCGTTGCGAGCCTGCACGTCACCGATCGCCGCGTGCCCATACAGCCGATGATGGTGTCCAAGATCAACACCGTCGTCCAGGTCGGTTTCGTAGCGCTGGTGATGGCCGCGACGGCCTTCGACTGGGCGCTTGGATGGCTGATCGCAACCGGTGCGGTTTTGACGGCCATCTTGACCGTTGCCTCGCTTGCTGCCTATGCGCGGGTCTGGCTGGTGCAGATCACGCGCAGGAGGCACGCACCCCATGGCTGAACACATCTCCGCCCAGACGCTGCGTCGTCAGGCACTGTTCTGGTCCGCCGCCCTGATCGCGTTCATCGTCTTCCTGTTCGTGTTTCGCGGCGTCCTGCTGCCGTTCGTGGCCGGCTTCGCGCTCGCCTACTTCCTCGACCCGGTGGCCGATTTCCTGGAGCGGCGGGGCCTGTCGCGCCTGTGGGCGACCGTCGTCATCGTTTCGGTCTTCATCGGCATCTTCACGCTTGCCCTGTTGGTGATCGTCCCGATCCTGCTGGACCAGCTGCTGGGCTTTCTCGATCAGGTTCCGGGCTATCTGGAGCGATTGCGCGAACTGGCAGCGAGCCTTCCAGCCGGCGTTGATTGGCTCAACGGCTTTCTGCAACTTGAGCCGGGGGCGCTCTCGGCGCAGATCGAGCAGTTCCTCACCGACAATGCGGCGATTTTGGGCGATTTCGCCACCCGTATCCTGTCCGGCGGTCTGGCGCTGGTCAATGTGCTCGGCCTTCTTGTCGTCACGCCGGTCGTTGCGTTTTACATGCTGCTCGACTGGGATCGCATGGTCTCCCAGATCGATGCCTGCATTCCGCGCGACTATGTCGACAGCGTTCGCCGGCTTGGCCGCGACGTCAACGCGGCCGTGGCCGGCTTTATCCGCGGGCAGGGGACGGTCTGCCTGATCCTTGCGGTCTTCTATGCGACGGCGCTGACGCTTGTCGGACTGAACTTCGGCCTGCTCATCGGCATGTTTGTCGGCCTGATCAGCTTCATTCCCTATGTGGGCGCGTTCGTCGGCCTGTTCCTGTCGGTCGGTGTTGCGCTGGTGCAGTTCTGGCCCGACTGGATCATGATTGCCTTGGTCGTCGTCATCTTCTTTGTCGGACAGACCATCGAGGGCAACTTCCTCGTGCCGAAACTTGTGGGTGAGAGCGTCGGATTGCATCCGGTCTGGCTGATGTTCGCGCTGTTTGCGTTCGGCTCGCTGTTCGGGTTTACCGGCATGCTGATCGCCGTGCCGGCTTCGGCGGCGGTCGGCGTCCTCGTCCGCTTCGCGATTGCGCGCTACCTTGATTCCGATCTCTACCTTGGCTCATCGAGCGAGTCGGACCGATAAACCGGACCGCAAGGGAACGGCGCCATGACAGGGGACCGGCAATTGCTGCTCGAACTTGGCGGCAGGGCATCGCTCGACGATGCCGACCTGATCGTGACGCCTGCCAATGCCGAGATTGCCCGCCTCATCGATGCCTGGCCGGAATGGTCGGCGCCTTTGGCCGTCATCATCGGGCCGCCGGGCAGCGGCAAGACCCATTTTGCGACCGTGTGGCAGTCGAAGTCGGGTGCGCGCGCTCTGGCCGATCCGCGCGCGCCGCTGCCCGCCGATCTTCGGGCGGCCGAGGCCGGCCAGCCAGTGCTGTGCGACGGGCTTTCGCCCGAAGCGCTTGATGAGACCGCGCTGTTTCACCTCATCAACGCGGTGCGATCGGGCGATGGCACGATGCTGCTGACCACGCACAGCGCGCCAGCGCAATGGTCGCTTCGCACGCCCGATCTGGCATCGCGTTTGCGGGCGGCCACCGTCGCCCACCTGCAGATGCCCGATGACGCCCTTGTGCGCGCGGTGGCGATCAAACTGTTCGCCGACCGGCAGGTAACGATCGATCCGGCGGTGATCGACTACATGGTTCCGCGCATCGAGCGCTCACTGGCAACACTCGGCCGCATCGTCGATCGGCTTGATCGTGCCGCACTGGCGCGCCAGAGCCGGATCACGAAACCGATGGTCGCCGCCGTGCTTGATGAGGCCGGCACCGGTAACCTTGATGATTGACCATGCCGCCACGCGTCAGCGCACTTGTCACGCAATCGTGCTAGTTGTGAAATAAGGCGCCGACGACTTTCAGACAAAGGCTTGCGCAGATGGACAGCACCGACCTTCAGGACGTTGCGAACTACGAGAACGAGGGCGAGGTCCACGGCGCGCCGACCTCGCCCGTGCAGATGATCGCAAGGGACGATCCGGGCCGCTTCGTCAACCGGGAGTTTTCGTGGCTGCAGTTCAACTGGCGCGTCCTTGATGAAGCGCGCAACCAGTCCCAGCCGCTGCTCGAACGTCTGCGGTTCCTGTCGATCTCGGCGGCCAATCTCGATGAGTTCTTCATGGTGCGCGTCGCCGGCCTTGCAGGTCAGGTGCGCGAGGGTGTCTCCGAACGATCCGTCGATGGCCGCACGCCCGAGGCGCAGCTCGAGATGGTGCTTGAGGAGATCGCCCAGTTGCAGACCGAGCAGCAGGTCGTCCTGTCCGAACTGCGCGAGGAGATGGCCGAGGAGGGTATCGAGGTCGTCCGCACCGAAAACCTCTCCGACGATGACCGCAGATGGCTTGAAGACCAGTTTCTACAGACGATCTTTCCGGTGCTGACGCCGTTGTCCATCGATCCCGCGCACCCGTTTCCGTTCATCCCCAATCTGGGGTTTTCGATCGCGCTGCAGCTGATCAACCGCAAGACCCGCAAGATGATGAACGCGCTGCTGCGCCTGCCGACCGCGCTGGCCCGGTTCGTGCGCCTGCCGACACCGGAACCCGGATACCGGTTCATCTCGCTCGAGGACATTGTCGGCCTCTACATCGCCCGGCTCTATCCGGGGTATGAGATCAAGGGACAGGGCACTTTCCGCATCATCCGCGACAGCGACCTTGAGGTCGAAGAGGAGGCCGAGGATCTGGTCCGCTTCTTCGAGAGCGCGCTCAAGCGCCGGCGCCGCGGCCAGGTCATCCGCATCGAGTTCGACCATGAAATGCCGCGCACGCTGCGCGAGTTCGTCGCGCACGAACTGGGCGTGCCGGATACGCGCGTTTCGGTGCAGCCGGGCATATTGGCGCTGAACACGGTCTCCGAGATCGTCAAGATCCCGCGCGACGATCTTCTCTACCCGCCCTATACGGCGCGGTTTCCCGAGCGCATCCGCGAACACAACGGCGATTGCTTTGCCGCCATCGCCAACAAGGACATCATCGTCCACCACCCCTACGAGAGCTTCGACGTCGTGGTGCAGTTCCTGCGTCAGGCGGCCGCCGATCCGGACGTTATCGCGATCAAGCAGACGCTCTACCGGACCTCCAACGACAGCCCGATCGTGCGTGCGCTGATGGACGCCGCCGAGGCCGGCAAGTCCGTGACCGCCCTTGTCGAACTCAAGGCACGCTTTGACGAGGAGGCCAACATCCGCTGGGCGCGCGATCTGGAGCGCGCGGGCGTTCAGGTGGTGTTCGGCTTCGTCGAGTTGAAGACGCACGCCAAGATGTCGATGGTGGTCCGGCGCGAGGAGAACGGCCTGCGCTCCTACGTGCATTTGGGCACCGGCAACTATCACCCGATCACGGCCAAGATTTACACCGATCTGTCATACTTCACCATCGATCCGGTGATCGCCCATGACGTGGCCCAGGTGTTCAACTTCATCACGTCCTACTCCGATCCGCCCGACGACATGCGCCTTGCCGTCTCGCCGATGCACATGCGCGACCGCCTGCTTGGCCTCATCCGGGCTGAAATCGAACATGCCCAGGCCGGCAGCCCGGCATCGATCTGGATGAAGATGAACTCGCTCGTCGACGGGCATCTGATCGACGCGCTCTATGAAGCCAGCCATGCCGGCGTCGAGATCGATCTGGTGGTGCGCGGCATCTGCTGCCTGCGCCCGAAAGTGCCGTGTCTGTCCGACAACATCCGCGTCA
>CAZSFA010000209.1:0-4408 GCA_964606055.1 uncultured Oceaniradius sp.
TTGCGACAGAAGCCGGCGCATCGATCGCCGATGTGAGCGTTCTGGCCGGCAATGTCGGGCTGGAGCAGGCGATTGTGGCTGCCGGACATGCCGCCGATGTGCCTTTCGCGCCGGGCAGGGGCGACGCGACTGAGGAGCATACCGATGCCGAGTCGTTCTCCGTGTTGGAGCCGCTCGCCGATGGCTTCCGCAACTGGCAGAAGACCAAGTACGCGGTCAGCCCCGAGGAGATGATGCTCGACCGGGCCCAGCTTCTGGGCCTGACCGGCAGCGAGATGACGGTCCTTTTGGGCGGCTTGCGCGTTCTGGGCGTCAACCATGGCGGCAGCGAGCACGGTGTGTTCACCGATCGCGCCGGCCAGTTGACGAACGACTTCTTCGTCAACCTGACCGACATGGACAACAGCTGGCACCCGGTTGAAGCGGACGGCAGCTATGAAATCCGCGATCGCAAGACGGGCGCGGTGAAATGGACCGCGACCAGCGCGGACCTGGTGTTCGGGTCCAACTCGGTCCTGCGCGCCTATGCCGAGGTCTATGCGCAGGACGACAATGGCGACAAGTTCGTGCGCGACTTCGTCGCCGCCTGGACCAAGGTGATGAACGCCGACCGGTTCGACCTTCAGGCGTGATGTCGGCCCGCGCCGCGACCCGTTTTCGGTGACCGGCGCAGTCAGTTCAGAAGTGGCCGCGCGACTGCGCGGCCGCTTCGACATGAAACGACGGCCCCGTCTTTGACCGGTGAAGGTGCCGATGATAGGCCGTCGCCAACCGAACCGAGCGGAGGAATGATCATGCACCCGGCCATTCAATCGGGCCATCTGGCCGTCGTCACGGGGGGCGCGTCGGGCATCGGGCTTGCCGCTGCGCGCACACTGGCCGGGCACGGTCTGACCGTCGTGATCGTCGACTTGCCCGGTGATCGCCTCGAGGCGGCCCGCGCGGACCTGATCGCCGGGGGCGTGGCCGCCGATCGCGTCGCGACCATCGCGACCGACGTCGGCGATGCGGACGCGATCGCGGCGATGCGCGACCGCGTGCTGGCCGATTTCGGCGTGCCGCATGTCGTCATGAACAATGCCGGCATGCAGTCGGGCAGTTCGATCTTCGACGAACAGGGCAACTGGGACCGGATCGTCGCCGTCAACATGTGGGGCGTCATCCGTGGCGCGCAGGCGTTCGCGCCGGCCATGGTTGCCGCCGATCAGCCGGGGCTGATCGTCAACACCGGCTCCAAGCAGGGCATCACCACGCCGCCTGGCGATCCGGCCTACAACCTCTCCAAGGCCGGTGTGAAGGTGTTCACCGAAGCGCTGGAACATGCGCTGCGCAACATCGAGGGCTGTCGGGTCGAGGCCAAGCTGTTCGTGCCCGGTTTCGTGTTCACGCCGTTGACCGCGCAGGGCCGCACCGAAAAGCCGGAAGGCGCCTGGACGCCGGAGCAGACCGTCGAGTTCCTGTTCGCGTCCATCGACAATGGCGACTTCTACATTCTGTGCCCCGACGGCGAGGTCGATCGGCCGACCGATGCAAAGCGCATAGCCTGGGCGGCCGGCGACATCACCGAGAACAGGCCGCCCCTGTCGCGATGGCATCCCGATTTCGGTGACGCGTTCGCCGATTGGCTCAAACAGTAGGGCGACGACAACTGAACGCGCGTCCTGAGACCGGTGTTTGCAACCCGCGACGGTTCCGCTACAGCGCTGCTTCATCGTTGGAATTCGGATTTTCATCATGCGTCTTGGCGGGCGGCTGGCGGCGGCCATCGAAGTTCTGGCCGACATCGAAACCCATCGTCGGCCGGCATCGGTCGCGCTTGCCGATTGGGGCCGCGCGCACCGCTTTGCCGGTTCGGGCGACCGGGCGGCGATCGGCAACATCGTTTATGACGCGCTGCGTCGCCGCGCCTCGATCGCATACCGCATGGACGACGACAGTCCGATGGCGCTCGGGTTCGGCGCGCTCGCCTTTTCGTGGGCGATGACACCGGCGGCGATCGCCGAGGCGCTGACCGATGACAAGTTCGCGCCCGATGTGCCGGCGGACCGGCTGGCGGCGGCGATTGACCGCGATCTGACGTTCGCAGATCCGCATGTCGAGGCCGATGTGCCGCCCTGGTGCGGCGATTTGCTCGATGAGAGTTTTGCAGACGAATGGGTCGAGGAGGCCAAGGCGCTGGCCGATCGCCCGCCGCTCGACATGCGCGTGAACACGCTCAAGGCCGACCGCGACAAGGTGCTCAAGGCATTGGCGAAGACAGGCGCCAAGCCCAGCGACATCGCCCGCCATGGCATGCGTATCAAGGCGCCCAAGCGCGCCGGACGCCTGCCCAACGTTCAGGCCGAGCCGGCGTTCCAGAAGGGTTGGTTCGAAGTGCAGGACGAAGGCAGCCAGGTGGTCGCCGATCTGGTCTTCGCCCAGCCGGGCGAGCAGGTGTTCGACTATTGCGCCGGTGCCGGCGGAAAGACCCTGGCGCTGGCCGCTGCCATGGACAACAAGGGCCAGGTTCACGCCCATGATGCCGACGCACAGCGGCTCGCGCCGATCTTCGAGCGGCTCAAGCGGGCCAGCACTCGCAATGTGCAGGTGCACCCGGCCGGCACCGATCTTGAACCGCTGCGCGGCCGGTTCGACCGTGTTGTGGTCGATGCGCCATGCACCGGGTCGGGCGTCTGGCGGCGCCACCCGGACGCCAAATGGCGGCTGACCCCGCAGCAACTGGACAAACGCAAGGCGGAACAGCGCGACATCCTCGATCAGGCATCGCTGCTGGTCAGGCCCGGCGGCTTTCTGTGCTACATCACCTGTTCGGTCTTTGCCGCCGAGAACGAGATGCAGGTCTATGCCTTCGGTGAACGCAAGCCGGGCTGGCAACTGCTTTCGGCCGGCGAGGCCTGGCAGGATCTGTTCGGTTTCGACAAGCCCAAGCCCTGGTCGGCCGATCTCGATTGCGTGACGCTGACCCCGCGCGCGACGCGGACCGACGGGTTTTTCTTTGCGGTTCTGCAGCGGCAGGCGTAGGAGACGATCAGTAGAGCCTCGGCCCCGCCGCTCGGTTCGGGCCGAACTTGACCACACCACACCTGGAGGTTCCCGCAATGGCCAACAGCGACTCCCTTGACGACCTGACGGGCGGCCAGCAGCGCGCGCCCGAGCGGGAAACCGATCCCGGTCGGCGCTGGTTGGCGCTCGTGCTGTTTCTGGCGTTCACGATGGGGGCGGGCATGCTGGTGGGCGCGGCGACGTTGCCCGGCGAGTGGTATGCGGGTCTGCAAAAGCCGTTCTTCAACCCGCCCAACTGGTTGTTTGCGCCGGTCTGGACCGTGCTCTACGCGATGGTGGCGCTGGCGGGATGGCGCACATGGGTGCGGGGCTTTCGCGGCCTGCCGATGCAGTTGTGGTTCCTGCAGATGGCGATCAACCTGATGTGGTCCCCGGCCTTTTTCGGCTTTCAGATGATGGGCCTGGCGCTGATCATCATCATCGTCATGGGCGCGCTGACGTTCCTGTTCATCCAGCTGACCTGGAAGCCCGATCGCATCGCGGCACTGCTCATGCTGCCCTATTTCGCATGGATCACCTTTGCCGGGTTCCTGAACCTGTCACTGTGGTGGATGAACTAGGCGGCGTCGGCAGGAGAGCGGAACATGGCACGGATAAAACCGGTCGGCGCGCGGCGCGTTCTCTATGTCATGGCGGCCGAACCCGAATACGGGCCGCATTTGAAGGCGCGCTTTGAACCGCTTTTGTGCGGCGTCGGCCCGGTTGAAGCGGCGATGAACCTGACAGCGGCATTGGCCGCCGACCGGCCGGACATTGTCGTCACGCTCGGTTCGGCCGGCTCGCGCACCCTTGAGCAGGCGGCGGTCTATCAGGTCGCATCGGTCAGCTACCGGGACATGGACGCGTCCCCCTTGGGCTTTGCCAAGGGCACGACGCCGTTCCTGGACCTGCCCGCCGAACTGCCGCTGAACACCGTTGGCGAACTGCCGGCCAAACGCCTGTCGACGGGCGCCAATGTCGTGTCGGGCGCCGCCTATGAGGCGATCGACGCCGATATGGTGGATATGGAGACGTTTGCGCTCAAGCGCGCCTGCATGATGTTCGATCTGCCGCTCATTGGCCTGCGCGGCATCTCCGATGGCGCCGAAGAACTCAAGCGGCTCGACGACTGGACGCAATATCTGCATGTGATCGACGAAAAGCTCGCAAGCGCGGTCGACGCAATCGAGGCGGCGCTCGGTGACGGTCGCCTCGATCCGGGTGCATAGCGGTGCGGTCAGCGCGGCAGGTTTTCCGGATTGCCGTAGACGATGCGCGTGACGGGGCCGAAATCCTTGCCGCCGGCATCGACATAACCGATCCGACCCGGCGCATGGTTCAACCGCCAGTCGCCAGCCGGGCCGCC
>CAZSFA010000210.1:0-4393 GCA_964606055.1 uncultured Oceaniradius sp.
CTCGGCGAGGCGACCAAGACCGTGCCCTTCGTGATGGACGGCACCAAGGAGTACAGGTTCACCGTCGCCTGGGGCCGGCAGACCAGCACCGACGACGCCGAAGGCGAAACCGTCGCCACATCGGACGACCGGCCCGCGCGCGACGCGGTGGAGGCGCTGCTGCCGCGCTACACGGGCACGATCGAGCAGGTGCCGCCGGCCTTCTCGGCGATCAAGATCGACGGCGAACGCGCCTATGCGCGGGCGCGCCAGGGCGAGGCGACCGAACTGGCCGCGCGCCCGGTGGACATCGACCGGCTGGCGATCCTCGCCCATGACGGCGACACCACCACGTTCGAGGTCGAATGCGGCAAGGGTACCTATGTGCGCGCGCTGGCCCGCGACATGGGCGCCGATCTTGGCTGCCATGGCCATGTCACCGCGCTGCGCAGAACGGTGGTCGACCCGTTCGACGAGGACGACGCGGTCACACTCGATGCGCTGACCGCGCTGGCGGAAGCCGGGCGGACCGACGATGCCGACGATGTTTCAAGGCGCCACGACGCGCTCGACGCACTGTTGCTGTCGCCCGGCGAGGCGATGGCCGGCATCGCCCGTGTCGATCTGACGGCCGATCAGGCGCAGCGCGTGCGGCTTGGCAATGAGGTGCTGCTGCGCGGTCGCGCGGCGCCCGTCGCCGAAGAGGAAGCCTGCGCGTTCGACGGCGGGCGCCTGCTGGCGATCGGCGCGATCGAACATGGCTGCTTCAAGCCCAGGCGCGTGCTGAAGGGATGATCGCGGCGGTTGCGGTCTCAGGCCACCTTGCGTTCGATGTCCGCGGGTTCGGCAACCTCGCGCTCGGTGCCCACGCCAACATCCAGCGCAAAGGTCATCAGTGCTTGCTCGAAGCGCCCTTGTGCCTGAATGAACGGCGCATGGCCGGCTCCGGACAGGATTTGCCCACGACCGTTGAAGTCAGGCGAAGCGATGAGCGAGGCGATGTAGCTCGATCGGATCAGCGGGTCGTTCTCGCCTTGCAGGATGCACAGCGGCTTGCCCGCGTTCAGCGCCAGCAGCCGCTGGTCGCTGTTCTGGCCCAGGAACACGCTGCGCGCCAAAGTCGGCCGCGCCTGCGGGTCGACCCCGATCAGCGATTCGATGTGCCGGCCATTGGCGTAGACGCCAAGGCACAGTTGCTCAAAGCGCACGGCATCGGCCTGGCTGAAACGCGCCTTGGAACCAAGCAGCATGTCGCGGCTGAAATGGAGCGTGCGCAGCGAGCCCAGCGGGCCGTTCGACATCGGCGGCGTGCCGCTGATCACCGCGCCAGCGACAAGCGCTTCCTTGTCCAGCAGTTCAAGCGCGACGTGGCCGCCGAGCGACCAGCCCATGACCACGCAGCCGGTCAGTTCCAGAACGCGGATCACGCGCGCGACACCGTCGGCCAGGCCCCCGAACGTGTAGGCCTTGTCGGGATCGCGCGGTTTGCCCGAGGCACCATGGCCCGGCAGGTCGATGGCAACCAGCCGGCAATCGGCCAACTGGTCGCTGAGGAACTGTCGCTCGAACACCGCGCTCGAAAACCCGGTGCCGTGCAGCAGGACGATGGTCGGCATGCCGGGAGCGCCCGGTCGGTCAAAAACCGCCAGTCGCCCGATATCGGTGTCAACGTGTATCCGCGTCGGCATGGCCCGCAACCACTCGGCAAATGAATGTGATCACATCTACCAATGCCGGGTGAAGGCGGCATTTCGGCAACGGATGGCATTTTAGCCATTGGCACTGAAATCACGTTAACCACTGGCCGTTTCATGGGTTACAAGCAGTTGTGACTGGTTGCGCGCCGCAATACGAATGGCGTGACGTTGGGGACCTTGCTGGCCGTGCTGGATAGTGCCGTTACATTGATGCTGCTTGCCACGCTCGGCGCCTATGTGTGGTCGGCGCGGTCGCATTTCCGATCCGACCGGCTCGAAGCGGGCGCGCAACTCATCGCGGTCATGGTGTTCGTGTCGGCCGCGGTGATTGCCTGGCTGATCTGGACGCGGGAGCAAAACCTGGCGGTACAGGCGCTCGGACTGCTGTTGCAGCTTGTCGCGTTCGGCGTGTTCTGGTGGGCGATCGCCGCCACCCGAAAGGCCCGGCTTCTGGCCGCATTCACCGCCAGCGACCCGCAGAGCCTGGTCACCATCGGGCCTTACCGCCACGTCCGGCACCCCTTCTACACCAGCTACATCCTGTTCTGGTTTGCAAGCGCGCTGGCGACCAGCGTCTGGTGGGCGCTCGTCCTGCCGGTGGTGATGTTCGTCATCTACTGGCGCGCCGCGGCCGGCGAGGAGGCCCGTTTCGCCGACACCGCGATGGCCTCCGACTATGCGGCGTTCAAGCGCGGCCGGCGGCGGTTCTTCCCCGGCCTTTTTTGACGCGATGCCGCGCACCGTGCGCGGCGATCACCTTGTAGGCGGCATTGTCCGCAATCTGGCTGACATCGTCAAAGCGTTCGGCCAGCACCCGCTCATAGGGCAGGCGCCGGTTGGCGACCATCAGCAGCCGGCCGTCCGGCTTGAGCGCGTTTGCGGCCGCGCCGATGAACCGCTGGCCCAGATCGGGCTCGCTTGCCCGGCCGGCATGAAAGGGCGGGTTCATGACGATGGCGTCATAGCGGCCGGGGATCGGCTCGCGCGTTGCGTCCAGCCAATGGCCGGCAAGGGCGACACCGCCTGCCATGGGTTCGAGATTGGCGAGCGCTGCGTTGAGCGCGCGCCGGTCGGCCTCGATCATGTCGAGCGATACCGGGCGGCCGCGTTCCAGAACCTGTCCGGACAGCCAGCCCCATCCGGCACCGAAATCGGCGATCGCGCCGCCAAGATCGGCGTCGATGTGATCGGCCAGAAAGGCTGAGCCGGCATCGACCTTGTCGGCCGAGAACATGCCGGGTGCAGCCGTATAGCCCGGCGCCGGGTGCGTGGCGGCGAGTGCGACGTCGGCAAAGCCGTCGGCATCGGCGGCAAACCAGAAGGCGATGGCATGGTGTTTGGCGCGGCTGCCCGACAGCGGGACGCGGCCCGCCGCCCATTTGCGCGCGCTGGCGCCGCCAAGCGTCTTGGCGCCGGCAACGATCACCGGTGCGCCGGGTCGTGCCAGTCGTGCCGCCCGCGCGATGTCCGCTTCGTTGAGACGGCGGTGCTTGCCCAGCAGCACCAAAACGCCGTCGAAACGGCCGGTCGACGCATCGGGCAGGGCCGTTGTCGCATCAAGGCCGAACGCCTCAAGATCGAGATAGTCGGAGCGCAGCGCCTGTTCGCACGTCAGCTGCGCGTCGGCGAACAGCGCGCGGGCATCGGGCGCGGCATGCGCGTTGACGAACGCCCAATGGCCGTGCGGCGGAGACAGATCGCCGGCCTCAAGCGGCAGGAGAAGGGTTTTGACGGTGTCGATCATGCTCGGCGTGCCCGTCCGGGTGGCCGCCGCTGCGGCCATCATCGGCTGCCGGCCGGCAGACCGTTGAAGCGATGCCGGCGCGGTTCATGAAGACGCGCAGATCGCCGGCGATCGGAGCCGACTGCCGGAGCTGCCCGGCAGTCGCATGGATGTGTCAGGAAGACGGCCGATCAGTCGTCGGCGTCCTCTTTCTTCTTGCGCTCGATTTCCTTGCCGGTTTCCTGATCGACGACCTTCATCGACAGGCGCACCTTGCCGCGCTCGTCAAAGCCCATCAGCTTGACGAACACCTTGTCGCCTTCCTTGACGACATCGGTGGTCTTGCCGACGCGCTCCTGCGCCAGCTGCGAGATGTGAACCAGGCCATCCTTGGGACCGAAGAAGTTCACGAACGCGCCGAAATCGGCGGTCTTGACGACCGTGCCCTCGTAGATCACGCCGACTTCCGGCTCGGCGACGATCGTGTGGATCCAGTGCTTGGCGGCCTCGATCTCCTTGGCCGAGGACGAGGCGATCTTGACCGTGCCGTCGTCTTCGATGTTGATCTTGGCGCCGGTCTTTTCGACGATCTCGCGGATCACCTTGCCGCCCGAGCCGATCACGTCGCGGATCTTGTCGACCGCGATGTTCATCACCTCGATGCGCGGCGCGAACTCGCCCAGTTCCTGACGGCTTTCCGACAGCGCCTTGGCCATCTCGTCGAGAATGTGCGCACGGCCGCCCTTGGCCTGCTCGAGCGCCACTTTCATGATCTCTTCGGTGATGCCGGCGATCTTGATGTCCATCTGCAGCGAGGTGATGCCCTCTTCGGTACCGGCCACCTTGAAGTCCATGTCGCCCAGGTGATCTTCATCACCCAGGATGTCGGACAGCACGGCCACGCCTTCAGGATCCTTGATCAGGCCCATGGCGATCCCTGACACTGGACGCTTGATCGGAACACCGGCATCCATCAGGGCCAGCGCGCCACCGC
>CAZSFA010000211.1:0-4349 GCA_964606055.1 uncultured Oceaniradius sp.
TTGTCGAGGGCGAGGTCAAGAACAAGACCGAGTTCGGCCTGTTCATCGGCCTGGAAGGCGATGTGGACGGCATGGTCCACCTGTCCGATCTGGACTGGAACCGTTCGGGCGAGGAAGCCATCGAGGACTACAACAAGGGCGACGTGGTCCAGGCCATCGTCCGCGATGTGGACATCGACAAGGAGCGCATCTCGCTTGGCATCAAGCAGCTGACCAAGGATGCGATAACCGATGCGGCAGCATCGGGCGCGCTGCGCAAGAACGCGGTCGTGACCTGCGAAGTGACGGCCGTCACCGATGGCGGCATCGAAGTGAAGCTGGTCGATCACGATGTCGACGCCTTCGTTCGCCGCTCGGACCTGTCGCGCGACCGGGACGAACAGCGCCCCGAGCGCTTCTCCGTCGGACAGCGCGTTGATGCGCGCGTCACGCAGTTCAACAAGAAGGACCGGCGGATCTCGGTGTCGATCAAGGCGCTGGAAATCGCCGAGGAGAAGGAAGCGGTCGCCCAGTTCGGCTCTTCGGACTCCGGTGCTTCGCTCGGCGACATCCTCGGCGCCGCGCTCAAGAAGCAGGACGACGGCGCATAGCTCGTCAGTTCCCGAATGCCTTTGGACCCGCCGGCTGGACACAGCCGGCGGGTTTTTTCTGGACAGCGCCCGGCCTTTGGCTATCTCCTGCGTGGACCCAACAGCGGGGGCCGCGATGCTCAGACCACCCCAGTTTCGCCAGCTGCCGGCCGGGCAGGCCACACTCGACGCCTTTGCCTATGAGGCGGCATCGGAAACAGCCGCCGCGCTCGGTCGTGCCGGCAAGCGGCTTGAAGAAGCATTGGCCGCCCTTGAGCGTCACGACGCAACGCCGGGCGGCAATCGCGACCGTGCGGAGCTTGTGCAGGAAGCGGCCGACTGCGCCTGGGCGCTGTTCATCCAGCGCGATCTCCTGGGCCTGAAATCAGATCATCATCTGGCCGCCGCCTATGCCATTCCGCGCGAGGTCATGGTGCGGGTGGGCGTGTGCCGATCGCGGCGCGATGATTAATTCAACCATATGGTTGACAATTCAGCGGCAGAGCGTTATTCAACCATATGGGTGATAATCAAGACCCCGATCACCTGTCCGAGATTCTCAAAGCGGCCGGCGATCCAACGCGCCGTTCGCTGCTGACAAGCCTGGCACAGGAAGGTCCGACCCGCGTCACCGACCTGGCGGATCGATACGAGCTTTCGCTCAACGCGGTCTCCAAACACATCAAGGTTTTGGAGAAGGCTGGGCTTGTCACGCGCCGGACAATGGGTCGGACGCATCTGATCGAGATCGATCTTGGTCCGCTGCATGTGGCCGATGGCTGGTTCAAGGATCTCCGGTCCATTTGGGAGCTGCGCCTGGAACGCCTCGCCGAGGCGCTCGCACAAGGAGACAAGAGCGATGAGTGAACTGACATTGACCGTCCGCAAATCGATCCCCGCCGCCGTCGAAAAGGTGTTCGACGCCTGGCTCGACCCGGCGATGCTGGCCAGGTTCATGACCCCCGGCGAGGGCATGACCGTGCCCAGGGCCGAGACCGATCCGAAAGTGGGCGGCCGTTTCACCATCATCATGGCGGCCGGCGATCAGGAAATCCCGCATCACGGCACCTACAAGGCGATCGAGCCACACTCGCGGCTGGTCTTCACGTGGGAATCGCCGTTCAGCGAACCCGACAGCACGGTCACGTTGACGTTCACGCCCGACGGCGCGGCCGCAACCGATGTCGAACTGACGCATGTGCGGTTTCCGAGCGAAGAATCGCGCGCCAACCATGAGGGCGGCTGGATCGCGATCCTCGATGTGCTTGGCGCCAGACTGGCGGCCTGACTACGCCATCGCCGCGGTGTTCCGGGCCAGCCACGCGGCCAGTTGCGCGTGGCTTTCCACCACATCGTCGGCGCCCGCTTCGCGCAGCGCGGCGCCCGACTTGTCTTGCCAGTGGCCGCCGCCGGTGAAGCCGACCACATATTGGCCGGCCGCCTTTGCCCCGCGCACGCCGTTGGGGCTGTCCTCGATCGTGATGCAGGCCCGCGCATCGTGGCCCATGGTTCGCGCGGCCAGTTCAAACAGGTCCGGCGCGGGCTTGCCGTTGGTCACCATGTCGCCGGCGAACACGCCGTCGCCGAAATAGTCGGCAAGGCCGGCCCGCGCGAGCTTGGTCGGCAGAAACGTGCTGATCGTGGACGATGCGACACATCGCGGCGCTTTCAGGCGGTCGAGCAGCGCTTCGATACCGGCGATGGTGCGCATGGCGTCGATCACCAAGCCACGCACATGCGCCTTGAACTCGGTGTACTCGGCATCGCTCATCGGCTCGCCGGTCGCCTGTTCGATCAGGTCCGAAAAGCGCTGCCGCCACAGGTTTTCGGCCAGCGCGAGAAACCGGCGCATGTACCAGTCGCGCTCGACGGTGACACCGCGCTTGGCCAGATAGGCGAGTTCGATCTCGATGTAGACCGCCTCGGAGTCGATCAGCACGCCATCGCAGTCGAAGATGACGAGCGGGTGTTCGATGATCATGTCGGAAGACCTGTGACTTGCGCGGACCGGTCGCCGCGCTCGGGCTAGCTGTGGGAGAAGATGTCCTCGTCGGGCCAGCCCATCAGGTCCAGCCGGGCGCGGGTCGGCAGAAAGCGGAAGCAGGCGTCGGCTTCGCGTTTGCGGCCTTCGCGCTCGAGCCGTGCGGCCAGCGCGTCCATCAGCGCGTGCAGGTGCAAGACATCGCTGGCGGCGTAGGCCAGTTGGGCGTCGCTGAGCGTTTCGGCCGCCCAGTCTGACGATTGCTGCTGCTTTGAGATGTCGACGTCGAGCATTTCGCGGCACAGATCCTTGAGGCCGTGACGGTCGGTGTAGGTGCGCGTCATCCTGGAGGCGATCTTGGTGCAGAACACCGGCTGTGCGGTCACGCCGAAGGCATGTTCGAGCACCGCGATGTCAAAGCGGCCGAAATGGAACAGCTTGGTCGACTTGCGATCGCGCAGCAGCTTGACGATGTTCGGCGCGCGTTTCTGGCCCTTGGCGATCTGAACCACATCGGCGGTGCCGTCGCCCGGGGAAAGCTGGACGACGCACAGCCGGTCGCGATGCGGGTTCAGGCCCAGCGTTTCGGTGTCGATGGCGATGCGGTCGCCATACCGGGCCATGGCCGCGTCGCTCAGATCGCCCTTGTGCAGCCGGATGTCGGGTTCGGCCATGCCACGCACCTCGCATGTTGGGGAAGCGGGGTGGTTGTATGGCCGACCGCGGCAAAGCTCAAGGCCACCGCTATCCCATTGTCAGCCAGTCGGCGCCATCGGACACCATTGCCGCCGCTCCACCTGGGCGGTCGGGCACGAAGACGATGGCGCCCGCGCCGGCCGATGCGGCGGCCGGCAGGCTCGCATGGGCGACGCTGGCAAGGCTCAGCGGCGCGGCAAGGTGCATGGCGCCATTGTGCCGATCGACGCTGAACACGTCGTGCCAGACCGCGCCATCGGGCGACACCTTGACGCGCCAGTCGTCGTCGCCCGCAAGGCCGAACTCGGCGCGGCCCGACCAGCCTGACTGGAACAGCATCGACGCGGTGTCGGCGGGCGTGTTCTTGTTGATCTTCAGCTGATGACCGGCGCCGTCATGGGTCAGAAGGCTTGCCTGGCTGGCGACCGCCAGCCGGTTGATGTCATCGGCCGTGGTGCCGATGCCGGCATGGGCCGCGTTCTGCAATGCCGAAACGGCGGGCGCGACCCAGGCGGTACCGTCCCAGCCGACACTGGTTCCGTCGGCTGCGATCCAGGCCTGCCAACCGGTTTGCGGCGCATAGTACGCCCATGCGCCGTCCTGAAAGGCGGCAACGGCGTTGTCCCGGCCGGCCCAGTCACCCGATGCAGCGGCGGCGACGATGTGCCGGTCGCCATCGGCCGGTTCGGCCGGCGGTTCGGTGCGGTCACGGTCGATGACGGACAGCTGCACGAGCGCGTCGAGCGCGCGAATCGCCTCATTGTGCGTGACGTGCTTTTGCGCCTGGGCGGGCATGATGTAGGGCAGGTCGAGATTGGGTGTGGTGTCCATGGCGGGCTCAGCGGTGATGGCGTTGCGCCCATTGTGGCTCGGCGCCAGCGTCGATGGACAACTCTGCCGCCATACCTCATGAAAACCCATTGATGTCAGGGGCTTGGATGGAAGGCCGTCGATGATTTGTGCAACGTGGGGGCGAAAACGGCGCGTGCGCCGTTGACAGCCCTGCCACGAGCGGGTTTATCGCGGTTTCATCCGCTCGCAGGCGCAAATGGGGCGTAGCCAAGCGGTAAGGCAGCGGTTTTTGGTACCGCCATGCGCAGGTT
>CAZSFA010000212.1:0-4335 GCA_964606055.1 uncultured Oceaniradius sp.
GTGCCGTCTTCGTGCCAGTCAAACAGCTTCTGCGCCATCATCTTCAGGCCGTCATCGACCAATGCAGGTTCGCCGTCATCGGTGAACATGCCGGCACCCATGGAAATCGCAGGACCCGATACGCGGTGTCCGGAGCGGTCCCATGCCATCGGATAGGCAATGTCCAGCGCTTCTGCGACCTGCTTGGAGGCACCCGCCCAATCATCCCATGTCGCACCTTCGCCGGGCATGTCGACGCCGGCCTGCTCGAACAGCGTCTTGTTGACGTAAGGGCCGGTGACGGTGAGCTGGGTCATGAAGCCGGTGATCGCGCTGTCATTGCCCGGCTCGCGCTTCCACTGCAGGAATGGGCCGAAATTGGTTTCCCAATAGGCGGGATCGGAGACATACGGCGTCAGGTCCAGATAGTACTGCGCCAGCCCGCCAAGGTCGGTCACACGCGCCAGATCGGTGCCTTCGCCCGCCGCCAGTTGCACCGGAAGGCTCTCAAGGATGGCCTTGTAGGGAACAGTGTCCAGGACGACCGTGATGTCGGGATTTTGCTCCTCGAAACGGTCGAGCAGGTCGCGCATGACCTCGCCCTCATTGCCGTCATTGTACCAAGTGATGCGCAACTCGGTCTCGGCGAGCGCGGTGCCCGCCATCAGAGCGAAGGCCGCAGCTCCCAGCGCAAGGGTCTTGGTCAAGTGTCTGTTCATGGTCATCTCCTCCCGAAAGATGGCTTTGGATCGATTGTCGCCGACGGGCGCATGCCGCCAGCACTGTGGCCGATGGTGGCGTTTTGCGACGGCGCTGGCAAGTGCCGAAATGAAGTGGACTTTTTCGGCCGTAGTACGGCTCACCTGCGGACCGCGCGCGCGGTGTCGAGGCGCTCAAGCGCGGTCATGATCCCGCGCAACTCGGCCAGTCCCTTGAGGCGGCCGATCGCCGGATAGCCCGGCTGCGCCCCACGCGCGGCATCATCGAGGATTTCGTGACCATGGTCGGGCCGCATCGGAATCTCATGATCGCTGCGTCCCTCGACGCGGCGCCGCGCCTCCTCCTCCAGGAGCGCGGCGATCACCGCGACCATGTCCGTGTCACCGGCCAAATGCTCATCCTCGGCGAAGGAACAGGGCACCGTCTCGCCGAATCGGCGGACATTGCGCAGATGAACGAAGTGGATGCGCGCACCGAACTCGGCAATCATCGCCGGCAGATCGTTGTCGGCGCGGGCGCCAAATGAACCGGTGCAAAACGTCACGCCGACCGCATTGGTGTCGACGGCCGACAGCACCGCGCGCAGATCGTCTGCGGTCGACCAGACGCGCGGCAGACCCAGCAGCGGAAACGGCGGATCATCGGGATGGCAGCACAGGCGCAGCCCGCGCTCCTCGGCGGCCGGAGCGACGGCGGCCAGGAAGTCCACGTGATTGGCACGCAGGCGATCGGCATCGATCGCATCATAGTCGGCGAGCCTGGCGCGCACGTCATCGACCGTCCAATGCTCGGCCGAGCCCGGAAGGCCTGCCGTGATGTTCTCGCCGAGCGCCGTCTTGCGCGCGTCACCCATGCCGGCGAACCGTTCGGTCGCCTGTTCGGCAACTTCCTGGCTGTAGTCCTCGACCGCGCCGGGCCGTTCGAGAATGTGAACGTCAAACGCGGCGAAATCGATCAGGTCGAACACCATCGCGCCGCCACCCACCGCCGTTGGCGCGCGCAAATCGGTCCGCGTCCAGTCGAGCACCGGCATGAAGTTGTAGCAGACCGTCTCGATGCCGCAGCGCGCCAGATTGTTCAGCGAGGCGAAGTAACGGCCGATATCGCCGCGCCAGTCGCCGGTTTGCGTCTTGATCGCCTCGGACACCGGCAGGCTCTCCACGACATCCCATTTCAGGCCCGTCGGCGTGCCATCGGGATGGTGCGCGACCTCTTCTTGCCGTTTTTCGATCTCGGCGACGGACCACATCTGCCCGGGTGGAATGTGATGCAGCGCCGTGACGATGCCCTGCGCCCCCGCCTGTCGCGCATCGCGCAATGTCACCTTGTCCACTGGTCCGAACCAGCGCCATGTCTGCCGCATGTACTCATACTCCCCTCGATCGCATCCCTAGACGGTTTTGCGGCGAAACGGAACCGAAACACGCCCCTTGTGCACCGCAGCCCACATCCGTCAGTGTCGCTGTTCGTCCCGGTACATACGGCGATATGCAACCCTTGAGGGACCACCATGCTGACGCGACAAGACCTCCACCGGCTCATGGGAACCGAACCGGCCGCCGGCCACGACGAACCGTTGATCGTCGAATCGGAAAGGCACCATGCCGGCTTCAGGGAACAGTCGGTGCGGGTGCCGGTGAACGGTGGCCGGTGTTCGGGCACGCTGCTGCTGCCCGATGATGTTGGCCAACCCGTCCCCGGCGTTCTTTACTGCCATGCCCATGGCGACCGATATGACATTGGTGCGGCCGAACTGATGGATGGCCGCCCCGCCCTCCAGGACCCCGCCTACGGCCCGGTGCTGGCGCGATCGGGCTACGCGGTTCTGTGCGTCGACATGCCGGGGTTCGGCGCGCGTCAGCCGGAAGGGTCGGAGAACCATCTGGCCAAGGCCGCGTTCTGGCGAGGCGGCACCCTGTTTGGCCGGATGCTGGGGGACCTGGCACGGGCGCTCGGTGCGCTTGCCCGCATCGAGACGGTCGATGCGGCGCGCATTGCCACGCTCGGCATATCGATGGGCGCAACCCATGCCTACTGGCTTGCCGCGCTCGACGCACGCGTGATGGCCTGCGCGCACATGTGCGCGTTCGCCAACATGGGGCCGTTGATCAACGCCGGCGCGCATGACCGGCACGGCATCTACATGACCGTTCCCGGCCTCATCGCCATCGGCGACATGGGGGACGTGGCGGCCATGGTCGCGCCACGGCCGCAATGGATCGGCGCCGGCCTCAGCGATCCCCTGACACCGCGCGCCGCGCTCGACCCGGCGCTTGAGACCGTCCGGTCCGCCTATGCCGCCGCCGGCGCAATGGACCGGCTGACCACGCATGTCGATCCGGCATCCGGCCACGAGGAAACGCCGGCGATGCGGCGGGAGGTTCTGTCGTTCCTGGCCGACACGCTGGGACGCTGACCCGCGCCACACTCAGGCCCGTAACGATGTGCGGACGACCAGTTTGAGGCCGGACCACACAGCGTCCACCGCGCAGACCTTGACGTCGACGAAACCCATCGGCAGCGCGATGTCGCGGATGACATCCTCGGTGATATCGGTCTCGACCTTCGAGGCCCTCTTGGGCCATGAGACCCAGACCATGCCCGTGTCGGCCATCTGGTTCCGCGCCCGGCGCAGATGGTCCGTCAGCCGGTCACGCCCGGTCTCAAAGATGTGCGCGGCATGAGCGCCCGCGGCGCTGTCGGTCCAGACAACGGGCGCGTAAGTTACGATTTCCGCGCGCACCGCATCGGGCATGCCAACCGCCCAGACCGGGCCGGCATCGCAATAGCCAAGCTTCTTGCCAAGTGGCGTTCCCGAATAGCCGGCAGGCATGGCGATCTCCCTTGGCACAAACGACAAAGGCCGCCCGAAGGCGGCCTTTCTTGATTCAATGCGCAAGCAATGGCTCACATGCCTTTGACTTTGTTCATGACGACGTCGGTCCAGGCACCGTCCGGGCGTTCGGTGATCACCGGATCGGAACCGCCCGCGAGCAGCGTGTCGACCGTGCGCTCGGCGGCTTCAATGTCCAAGGTGCCGTCCGAACCGTCGACGAGTTTGGCGACCTCACCGACCATGCGGATCTGGTGCTCAAGCGTTTGCGCGCCGGTCTCGTCGTATTCAAGAACGATCTCGGCGGCCGCCTCGGGATTGGCGAGCGCCCATTCCCAACCGCGCATCGAGGCCTGGACGAAACGCGCCAGCTTGTCGACGGTCTCGGGGTCTTCGAGCGACTCCTCGAGCACATAGATGCCGTCCTCGAGCGTCGCCACGCCATAGTCGGAGTAGCTGAACGTGACGATGTCGTCCTCGCTGATGCCCGCGTCGATCACCTGCCAGTACTCGGTGTAGGTCATGGTGGTGATGCAATCGGCCTGGCGCTGGATCAGCGGATCGACATTGAAGCCGATGCGCTGGATCGTGACGCCTTCATCGGATCCGTCGGTGGGCAAGCCCAGTTGGCTCAGCCAGGACAGGAGCGGGTATTCATTGCCGAAGAACCAGCTGCCCAGCGTGTGGCCCTTGAAGTCGGCCGGCTCGGTGATGCCGGTGTCCTTCCAGCAGGTCAGCATCAGGCCGGAGCGCTTGAACGGCTGGGCGATGTTGACCACCGGCACGCCGCGTTCGCGTGCGGC
>CAZSFA010000213.1:0-4334 GCA_964606055.1 uncultured Oceaniradius sp.
ATCTCCTCATTGGTCGGCCCGAACAGCATGTCGCGCCCGTGCCGGTCGGTGATGCGCAGCATCTCCTTGCCATAGTCGTCATAGCGGTTGCTCTCGCGCCACAACTCGGCCGGCTGGATCGTCGGCATCAGGATTTCCACGGCGCCGGCCCGGTCCTGCTCCTGGCGGACGATCGCGTTGATGCGCTCCAGCACGCGCTTGCCCAGCGGCAACCAGGAATAGATGCCCGCCGATTGCTGCTTGATCATGCCGGCACGCAGCATCAGCCGGTGCGAGACAATCTCGGCCTCCTTCGGGTTTTCCTTGAGGATGGGCATGAAGTATCGGGAAAGGCGCATCGGTCGTCCGGAGCAGGGGCGGCCATCAAAGCCGCGGAATCAGTCATGCGTGTGGCACGGTCGCCAGACCTTCTAGACCGCTGTCCGGCAATTGCAAACAATGGGCGCGCCAGGCGTCGATGGCCGCTTGGCGGCGGCAACGCGCCTGGCGCCGACAGGTCTCAGCAAGTGCACACCGCGCGCTGCAAGTTTCCGGGTGACAAGCGCGATTGACGTTGCTAGTTTCCGCCACCGGGTGGACATGCCTGTTCATTGACACCCGCGAAACGGGTCAAAGTCTTGGGAGGATGCTGGTTTTCCGGCGCCGGTTTCGGCGGCCACTTCCTTGGGGAAGAAAGCGAAAATCGCCCGTTTCAAATGGCAGGACTTCGGTCCTGCCATTTTTTTTGGCGCGACGCCGGCGAAGCCGCATCCGCCGTCCCGATCACACCGGCTCAGTTCGCGTCGACCGAACCGTAATCGGGCACGATGCGCGGAATGTCATCGACGCTGAAGCCCATGACCACCGTCACCAGATAGAACAGCGCAAAGATCGCCATGGCGATCCCGGTGGTCCACAAAAGCTTCTGGCCGATGCGCGGATTGGCGGGCGCCCCCGCCTCGGTGCCGTCGGTCACGTGCCCGTCTTCGAGCTGCGAGCGCACGCCGATCGGCAGCACCGTGAACAGCACAACCCACCAGATGATGAAAAAGACGGCGATCGCCGACAGCCAGCCCATCAGCCCGACATCTCTTCGAGTTCGATCAGCGTGCCGTCGAAATCCTTGGGATGCACAAACAGCACCGGGTTGCCATGCGCGCCGATCTTCGGCTCGCCATCGCCGAGAACGCGCGCGCCCTTGTCGACCAGGCGATCGCGGGCGGCCGCGATATCGGCGACCTCATAGCACATGTGATGAATGCCGCCCGACGGACTGCGTTCGAGGAAGGCGGCGATCGGAGAGCCCTCGCCGAGCGGCTCGAGAAGCTCGGTCTTGGTGTTGTCCAGTTCGACAAAGCACACCGTCACGCCGTGCTCGGGCAATGGCTGCGGTTGCGAAACACGCGCGCCCAGCACGTCGCGATACCGCGCGGCGGCGGTGGCAAGGTCGGGCACGGCAATAGCCACATGGTTCAGACGTCCGATCATCGCCCGCTCCTACACCCGGTCGACCAGCACGGTCACCAGTGGCTTTTTGCCCCATGCCTCGCGTGCGGCCGCGCGCACGGCACGCGCCACCGCGTCCTCGATCAGGTCCAGGTCCTTGCGACGGCCGCGCGGCATCGATTCCACCGCGCCGACGGCCGCCTCGTACATCTGGTCCTCGATGTCCTCGCCATGGGCGTCAAGGCGCGGCACGCCAATGGCGACCACCTGCGGCTCGGTCGCGATCTCGTTCTTGCGGTCGAGAACCATGGAAACGGCCACATGGCCGGCAAACGACAACCGCCGCCGATCGGTCACGCCCACCGCCCCGTCATCGCCGATGATCTTGCCGTCGCGGTAGATTTCGCCGTGCGGCACATCGTCGATCACCTCGGCCGGTCCCGGCGCAAGGCGCACCATGTTGCCATTGCGCGCATCGATCACCTGCCCGATGCCCTCTTGGCGCATCAGCGCCGCGTGGGCGGACAGGTGCGCCGCTTCACCATGCACGGGAATGCCGATCTGCGGCCGGGTCCAGTCATACATCTGGCGCAACTCGTTGCGGCGCGGATGGCCGGAGACGTGCACCAGCGCATCGCCATCCTCGATCACCTCCAGCCCCATGTCGATCAGCCTGTTCTTGGTCTCCAGAATCGCCTTCTCGTTGCCCGGTATGACGCGCGAGGAATAGACCACGGTATCGCCGGCGGTCAGGTGGACGCCGCGCATCTCCTCGCGCCCCAGCTTGGCCAGCGCCGCGCGCGGCTCGCCCTGCGAGCCGGTCAGGATGATCACGACCTGCTCGCGCGGCAGATAGCCGAACTCATCTTCCGACATGAACGGCTCGACGCCCTCCATGTAGCCGAGTTCGGAAGCGACATCGACGACGCGCTTCATCGACCGGCCAAGCAGCAGGACGCGCCGGCCCACCGATTGCGCGGCGAGCGCGATCGCCTTGATGCGACCGACGTTTGAGGAAAAGGTGGTGATCGCGACGCGCCCGGACGCATTGCGGATCACATCGGCAATGCCGTCGGACACCGCCTGCTCGGACGGCGATTCGCCTTCGCGCATCGCATTGGTCGAATCGCAGATCAGCGCCAGCACGCCCTCCTCGCCCAGTTGCCGGAACCGGTCCTCGTCGGTCAGCGGGCCGAGCGCGGGGGCGGTGTCATGCTTCCAGTCACCGGTGTGCAGCGCCAGCCCGGCAGGTGTGCGGATCGCAAGCGAGACCGGTTCGGGGATCGAGTGATTGACCGATATGGCCTCGATGTCGAACGGGCCGATCACAAAGCGCGAACCGCCGTCATAGATTTCGACCGGCACCGCCGGCGCGTCGGTCTCGCCCTGCGCCTTGGCCTCCAGCATGCCCGCGCCGAACGGAGTCATATGGACGGGCAGCGACCCGTCGGGCGAAAGCCGCTGATAGAGCGACAAAAGCGCGCCGTAGTGATCCTCATGGGCATGGGTGATGACAATGCCCGCAAGCCGGGCGCGCTCGGCCTCGACAAAGCGAATGTCGGGCAGCACCAGGTCGACGCCTGGCAAGTGCGAATCGGGAAAAGTGACGCCGCAGTCGACCATGATCCAGGTCCGGTCGTTGGCCGGCCCATAGCCGTAAAGGGCGAGATTCATTCCGATCTCGCCGACGCCGCCAAGCGGCACAAATACAAAGTCGTTCATTGATGTCCCCTGCCGCTTTGGCGGCTTTGCCGGACCTGGGTCCGGAGGGTTGGTTGTTCAGAAAAAAACATCCCCGGCGGCGAAGCGTTTATGCGTGCCGTCGGCAAGACGCAAGATCAGGCGGCCGTCATCGGCGATGCCCTCAAAGACGCCCTGGCTCTGGTTGGATTCAAGGCGGACGGTCATGGATTGCCCCACCCCGTGCACGTGGCGGCGCACATCGGCGACGATCGCCGGGGCGCCCCGACCGTGGTCGAACCGTGCCAGACAATGGGCGTGGGCTTCAGCGATGCGATGGAACAGTGTCTGCGCGCTCGCATTGGGCTGATGTGCCTTCAGATGGGTTGCCGGATAGGGCGTTTCCAGTGGGTGCGAGGTGATATTGATGCCGCATCCGAAGACGACGGCCATGCCGCCGCCCGGAACCGGCACCTGTTCGAGCAGGATGCCGCAGCATTTGCCGCCGTCGATCAGCACGTCGTTGGGCCATTTGAGCGTGACGGGCGGTGCGCCCTCGCCCAGTTCTTCGGCCACCGCCGCCCGCATCGCCAGCCCGCACACCAGCGGCAGGGTGCCGAGCGACCCCGGTGGCGCGGGATCGACCAGAACAAGCGAGGCGTAGAGGTTGCCCGGCGGCGATGTCCAGGGCCGGCCCCTGCGCCCGCGCCCGGCGGTCTGGGCAGCGGCAGTCAACCACAGGCGCCCCTCGCCCGCCCGGCCCTCGGCGACAAGGCGCGCAAGGTCGGTCATCGTCGACCCGGTCGATGTCAGATGGGCGGCCGACCAGCCCGGCAGGCCGGCGATCGGTTCAAACGGCAGCGGTTCGACCACCGGTCAGAAGAAGGTCCGCGCGGCGGCTTCGGCATAGGCGGCGATCGGGCCGCCAAAGACGATGTAGCCCAGAACGAACACGCCGCTGGCACCCATCACCAGCCGCAACTCGCCGGCCGGCGCGACAAAGCCGCCTTCGGGCGCGTCGAACCAGATGATCTTGACGATGCGCAGGTAGTAGTAGGCGCCGACGACCGACGCGAGCACGCCGATGATCGCCAGCGGCCACAGGCCCGCCTCGACGGCGGCGAGGAAGACATACCACTTGCCCCAGAAACCGGCGAGCGGCGGAATGCCGGCCAGCGAGAACATCAGCGCCGTCAGGATCGACGCCATCAGCGGATTGTTGGCCGCAT
>CAZSFA010000214.1:0-4267 GCA_964606055.1 uncultured Oceaniradius sp.
CGATCTTCACCGAGCGCGCCGCCGGCCCTTCGCCGATGATCAGGTCGAGTTGGAAATCCTCCATCGCCGGATAGAGGATTTCCTCGACCGCCGGATTGAGCCGGTGGATCTCGTCGATGAACAGGACGTCGCGGTCTTCCAGGTTGGTCAAAAGCGCCGCCAGATCGCCGGCCTTGGCGATCACCGGGCCGGACGTGGCGCGGAAGTTGACGCCCAACTCATGCGCCATGATCTGCGCCAGCGTCGTCTTGCCAAGGCCCGGCGGGCCGACGAACAGCACATGGTCGAGCGCCTCGCCGCGCTTGCGCGCCGCCTCGATGAACACTTTGAGATTGGCGCGCACCGGCGCCTGACCGGTGAAATCGTCGAGCGCGCGCGGCCGCAGCGAGGTGTCGGCGTCTTCGTCGCGCCGCTCGGCGGCGATCAGGCGGGCGGGTTCGGTCATCGGCCGACCCTGCCGTCATGGCGACGGCGATTGCAAGCGGTCATCGCGCCAGCTCTTTCAACCCCTGGCGGATGAGCGTGGCGCTGTCGGCGCCCTCGCCCGCCGTCCTGAGCGCGGCGGCAACGGCATTCGCGGCCTGGTCGCGCGCATAGCCAAGATTGGCCAGCGCCGAGACGGCGTCAGCCACCGGCGCGGGCGCGGCGCCCTCGCCGATCTCCTGTTTCAGGCCGATCGTGCCAGCCGCGTCGCCGGCAAAGGCCGGCGCCCTGGTCTTGAGTTCGGTCACGATGCGCTGGGCGACCTTGGGTCCGATGCCGGGCGCGCGGGCCACCATCGCCTTGTCCTGCAGCGCGATCGCATTGGCCAGATCGGCGGCAGACAGCGTCGACAGCACCGCCAGCGCCACCTTGGCGCCGACGCCCTGAACGCCCTGCAGCAGGCGGAACCACTCCCGTTCGAGCGCGGTCTGAAAGCCGAACAGGCGCAACTGGTCCTCGCGCACATAGGTCTCGATGAACAGCACGGCGGCCTCCCCCGCATTCAACGATGCGAGCGTGCGCGCCGGGCAGAAGGCGACATAGCCCACGCCATGCACGTCGACGACCACATGGTCCTCGCCGATCTCGTCCACCGTTCCCTTGAGCTTGCCGATCATGGATGCGTGTCCGGCGCGATGATGGAAAGGTCGGGAAAGTAGGAGCGAAACCCGTGCGGATCGCGTGTCAGCACACGATGGTTCTTAACTTGCGCGTGCGCGCCGATGAGAAAATCCGGCAGGGTGCGGCTGCGCGCACCGCCGCGTCGACGATACTCTCGATGCGCCCAGCCCGCTCTGGACCCCGCTGCTTCGGGGATGTCCTCGAAGGCCAGCGGCGTCGATCCGAAAAACGCGTCAAACCGCGACCGCGTGGCAAAACCGTAGGAGACCTCGGCCGCAATGACCACGTTGAACAACGCCTCACCATCGACAACCGCCTCGGTCAAGCGTTCTCGGGACCAGACCCGCCAGTCCGAACCGGGATCGACAAGATCGATCAGGACACTTGAATCAATGATGGTTGCCGGCATCGCGATCCCGCGTCGCTCGCATCACGTCGTCAGCCGACAAGCCACTGTCGCCGGTGTCCTCGATCCTGCGCAGCCACGCCTCAAGGCGCGCCAGCGCAGGCGCCTTGTCATCCAGGCCACCGCCCTTGACCACGCGCACGCCATCCTCGCCCTCATCGACGAACTCGACCTCGCTGCCCGGCCCGATGCCGAGCTTGTCGCGGATCGGCTTGGGGATCGTCACCTGGCCCTTTTGCGTCACGCGCATGGTAATACCTCCACGGTATTACCTACGGCCCAACACGGAACAAGTCAAGAACATTTCACGTGCCCGCCACCCGCGCGGTCAGTTGGCGGGCACCGCGATGATGGCTGTGGCAGATGGCGATAGCGAGCGCGTCGGCGGCGTCCTCGCTGTCGAACACGGCCTTGGGCATCAGGACGCGGACCATCATGGCGATCTGTGTCTTGTCGCCATGGCCGACGCCGACCACCGCCTTCTTGACCGCATTGGGCGCATACTCGGCGACCGGCAGGCCGGCGAGCGCCGGCACCAGCATGGCAATGCCGCGCGCCTGCCCGAGCTTGAGGGTCGCCGCCGCATCGCGGTTGACGAATGTCGCCTCGACCGCCGCTTCGTGCGGCTCGTGCGTGGCGAGGACGGTGCCCAGCCCGGCGTGCAGTTCACACAGGCGCGTCGCAAGTTCCGCCTTGTCGGTCGAGCGCACCGTGCCCGAAGCCACGAACCGCAACGCATTGCCGTTCGTCTCGATCACGCCCCAGCCGGTGCGGCGCAGGCCAGGGTCGATGCCCAATATGCGAATCGCAGCGTTCATGGCCGCACCTTAGCAAACCGTGCGCGCAAGCGCGCCCGGCGCGGCACACCGCTTGCACCGCCAGCATCGCCCGTGGCAAAGCCGGGCGGCGCCGCACCGGCGCGGCCCGAAAGCATTCCCATGCCCATCGAACTGCCCACCCTTGACCCGGCCTTCTGGGCCGTCTTCGTTGCCGTTGGGGTGGCCGGCATCGTGCGCGGTTTTTCCGGTTTCGGCTCGGGCATGATCGTCGGCCCCGTCGCGGCGGCCGCCTACAGCCCGCAGGCCGCCGTTGTCATTTTGCTGATCATCGAGGTGTTGCCGACGATTCCCCTGGTCATCGCCGCGCTCCGCAAGGTGAAGCTGAAGGAAATCGCGCCCATCGTCGCCGGATACGCGATGCTGCTGCCGCTCGGCCTTTGGTTTCTGACCACCGGTGAAGCGACCGTCCTGCGCTGGTTCATGTCGATCAGCATCCTGGCCGTGGTTGTCGTCCTGTGGACAGGCTGGCAATACCAGGGCCCACGCACCGTCCCGGTTCGGATTGGCGTGGGCGGCCTATCGGGGTTTCTGGGCGGCGCCATCTCGGTCCCCGGGCCGCCCGTGATCCTCTACTGGATGGCGCTGCGCACGGGCGCCGGGTTCGTGCGCGCCAATCTGATCGTCTACTTCGCGGCGACATCGATCGTCGCGGGCATCGGCCTTTACCTGAGCGGACTTCTGACGCCGCCGGCGGTCGGCACGGGCGCTGCCATGATGCCGGTCTTTCTGGTGACGCTACTTGTCGGCGCACGCCTGTTCGGCATGGCGAGCGAGACGACCTATCGGCGCATCGCGCTTGTGATCGTGCTGGCGGCGGCAGTGCTCACCGTGCCCGCGCTGGATGGGCTGCGGGGGTGATCGTCGCAATCACGCTTCTCCCACAGAGGGTTGCTGGCCATATGAGAGCCCCGAGACTCCAGCCTCGACCAGGGCGTCATGGAGCCGGTCGGAGATGAAAAGCCCCTTGTAGAAATGACGGTCCCGCCAGATGTGGTGATCGCCAATCTGATGGGTGTTGAAGACCCACGTGCCCGTTTCGCGTTGCAAGACACCGCCGCTGGATATCTCCGCCGTCGTCAGCTTATGATCCAGACTGTCCAGCCTGGTGCAGACATTGAAGAAGAACATGGCCTGCGCAAGCGTACGGTCTTTCCAGAGCATCTCGACCGGGAAGAACTGATGAACCCGGGCTTCAAGCCCCTCCACGATGGCGCGAAAGCGCTGGTTGACATAGAACATGCCCTGACCAAACAGCGCTTCTGGAATCCCCAGCCGTTTCGGTCCACTCCACACGACTTTCGTCGGCACGAAGTCCTGCTTGACCGGCCGCCCGCTTGTGAACTGGCCAGGCCTGAAAAGGCCACCGGCGCCGGGCACATCGCGGGTCGGATCGACATATTCGATCATCTTGCGATCGCCGTCGAGCGCCTCGACACCGTATGTGACGCTGAAGCCGTCATCGAAGCTCAAAGACCAGACCATGCATCTCCCCACTGTTTCATCAGACCGTCAGTCCAATGCGCTTGTGTTTGAGCCAAGGGATCGAAGGCGTGCCCGTCGCACAGTTTCGGTTCTTTCTCCTTGAACGTCCTTCAATCACCCGACATCGCCTGAGCCGGAAAACTTTACCGAGCACTTCATCGACCAACACAACAACGGCCGCACGAACTCTTCGCCCTTGACGGGCGCTCGAAAGCGGAGGGAGTCCCATTCCTCTCCGAAGAACTTGCCGTGCAGGCCCTGCATATCGCCAATTCCCGCAGGTCCCAGCATCGGCCCCACCCAAACATCGTTGCTCATGCGCGACCGCTCCCGATCGTTGGATTGACAATCATGAAATCCTGCGTGGCGACAAAGCCCGTCACCTTCTGGCGCCATTCATGGCGATCCTGACACCCGGCCAGCGCCAGCGCGCCCA
>CAZSFA010000215.1:0-4164 GCA_964606055.1 uncultured Oceaniradius sp.
AACAAGCTCAGCGCCGAGCAATGGGTCGAGATCATCTCGACGGCGCATCGGGTCGGCCTCAAGACCACATCGACCATCATGTACGGCCATATCGACGGTCCCGCGCATTGGGCCGCGCACATTGCGCTGCTGCGCTCGATGCAAAAGGAGACCGGCGGTTTCACCGAACTGGTGCCGCTGAGCTTCGTGCACACCGACTCGCCGCTGTACACCGAAAGTCCCGACACCGTTCGGCCCGGCCCGACCGGGACCGAGGTCGATCTGATGCATGCGGTGGCGCGCATCATGCTGCACGGCCATATCGACAACATACAGGTGTCGTGGACCAAGCTGGGTGCCGAACGCGCCACGCAGATGCTCGGCCAGGGCGTCAACGATCTGGGCGGCACGCTGATGAACGAGAGCATATCGCGCGCCGCCGGCTCAAGGCATGGACAGGAGATCACCCAGGCCGAGATGGTGCGAATGATCCGCTCCGCCGGGCGCGTTCCGGTGCGCCGCAACACGGTCTACGAAACGATCGAGGACTTCAGCGACCACGATCCGCAGCCGCTGTCGCCGCTCGTTGATCGCAAGGCGGCCGATCCGCTCGATTTCCTCGCCATGTTCCCCGAACCTGTCGCGGAGCCGTCGCCTTGAGCGGCGCGCGGACCAGGGTGACGCTGCTCGCCGGCGGCGTCGGCGGCGCCAAGATGGCCGAAGGGCTCGCCGCGCTCGACGATGTGGCGCTGACCGTGATCGGCAATGTCGGTGACGACGACTGGTTTCACGGGATGCTCGTGTCACCCGACATTGATACGCTGACCTACACGCTCGCAGGGCTGATCGACCGGTCACAGGGCTGGGGTGTCGTCGATGAAGGACACCGCGCGCTCGCTGTGCTCGACACACTGGGCCACGACACGTGGATGACGCTTGGCGACCGCGATCTGGGCCTTCACATTCACCGCACGATGCGGCTCCGGCGTGGCGATCGCCCGTCCGATATCGCCCGTGACGTGGCCCGGGCGTTCGGCGTGCAACCGCGGATCGTGCTGCCGACCGACGATCCCGTTCGCACGCGGGTGAAGACGCCCGACGGCTGGCTGAGCTTTCAGGAGTACTTCGTGCGCGACAGATGCGCGCCGGAGGTCAACGGTCTTGCCTATGAGGGGATCGAGATCGCCAGGCCGACACCGGAAGCGCTGGCGGCCATCGCCGAGGCCGACGTGATCGTCATCGCGCCGTCCAATCCGCTGGTGAGCATCGCGCCGATCCTTGACATTGCCGGTATGCGCGAGGCGGTCCGGTCCGCCAGGGCGCCGGTCGTCGCGGTCAGCCCGCTGATTGCCGGACGCACCGTCAAGGGACCGGCCGACCGCATGATGCGCGGTCTTGGAATGCGCGCCGACGCCGCCGGCGTTGCCGCCTTTTATGGCGAACTGGTCGATCATCTGGTCATCGACGTGGCGGACGCCGACCTGACGGCCGAGGCGGAAAGCCATGGCGCATCGGTGGTTAGTCGACCGATCCTGATGAAGACGACCCAGGACAAGGCGCGGCTGGCGCGCGAACTGGTCGATCTTGCCGCGACCGGCCATGAGCGGGAGCCGGCCCATGCCTGATCGCCCCGAACGGCTCGTCGTCGTCCCGATGAAGGATCCCGCGCTCGCCAAGACGCGTCTGGCGGGCGCGCTTGACGGCCATCAGCGCGCGGCCTTTGCCCGCACGCTCTACATCCGCACGCTCGAAACGCTCACCGATCTGCGTGACCGCGTTGGCGCGGAGCGGTTCGACCTTGCCGTTGTGACGGGAAGCGGCGCCGTGCGGCGCATCGCCCGGGCACTGGATGTCGCCACGATCGATGAGGGCACCGAAGAAGGCCTCAACCACGCGCTTGCGGCAGCCGCGCGGTTTGCGGGCGAGCGCGGCTATCGCAGCCTCGCCATCCTTCCGGCCGATCTGGCGTCGCCAAGGCTGTCAGACCTGACATCGTTTCTGCTTCAGCCGCTCGACGTCCATCGCATGATCGCCTGTCCTTCGATGGACATGGGCACGAACGCGCTGCTGATCGCGCCGCCCGGCGGGCTCGACTTCGCGTTTGGCCCGCGATCGTTTGCGCGCCACATGCGTGCCGCTGAAGCTGCCGGGCTCAACCCGATGGCGCTGCCGCTCGAAAGCCTGAAATGGGACATCGATTCCTCCGACGATCTGGCGCGGCTGCTGGACGCGCATCCCGACATCGCCGCCGACTGGATCGGCCGGTGAGCATGGATGTGCGCATCATGGCGATCGCCGGCGTACCCGACATCGGTCCCGGTGATGATCTGACGGCCATTTTGGGCGATTGCCTGGCGACCTCGGGCATGGGCGTCGAGCCGGGCGATGTGGTGTGCGTGGCGCACAAGGTGTTCTCCAAGGCCGAAGGCAACGTCATCGGCTTGGCCGACGTGACGCCGTCGGAGCGGGCGCTGGAACTGGCTGCCGAACTCAACAAGGATCCGCGCAAGGTCGAGGTCGTTCTGGGGCAAAGCCGCAAGGTCATCCGCGCGTTCCGCCGGCCCGAGCAGAACGAGGGCACGATGATCTGCGAGCATCGGCTCGGCATGATCTCGGCCAATGCGGGGGTCGATGAATCCAACACCGAAATCGAAGACACCGTCATCACGCTGCCGGACGATCCCGATGCCAGCGCCCGTCGGCTGCGAGACGGGCTGGAGGCGCGTTTTGGCGGGCCGATCGGCGTGGTGATGACCGACACGTTCGGTCGCCCCTGGCGGCTGGGGCAGGTCAATGTCGCCATCGGGCTGGCCGCCGTGCGGTCGACTGTGCCTGAGATGGGGCAGACCGACGCCTGGGGTCGGCCACTGATGGTGACCGAGCCGGCGTTTGCCGACGAGATCGCGGCCGCGTCCGGCCTGGTGGTCCGCAAGTCCGCCAAGACGCCCATGGTGCTGTTTCGCGGACTGTCCTGGACGCCCGCACCCAAAAGCCGCGCCGCAGACATGTTGCGCGCCCAACGAGAGGACATGTTCAGATGACGATAGCCATCATCGGCGGCACCGGGCCGCAGGGCAGGGGATTGGCGTTGCGCTTTGCGCGCGCGGGCGTTCCGGTGGCGATCGGTTCGCGTGACGGTGTTCGCGCGGCCGAGATCGCGGCCGAACTGACCGGCACCGCCGGTGGCGGCGCGGCAGCCATCACCGGCCATGCCAATGACGAGGCCGTGGCGGCGGCCGATGAGATCGTCATCCTGTCCGTGCCATGGTCCGGGCACAACGCGACGCTTGAAGCGCTCAAGCCGACGCTTGCCGGCAAGATCCTCGTCGACATCGTCGTACCGCTTGCCCAGGGCGACCCCAAGAAGGTTGACATGCCGCCCGAAGGTTCGGCCACCGAAGCGGCGCAGGCGCTGCTTGGCCCCGACATTCCGGTCATCGGCGCGCTGCACAACGTGTCGGCGACGACGCTGAACACGCTCGACTGGGACGTCAACTGCGACGTTCTGGTTTGCGGCAACTCGCTTGATGCGCGCAAGGCGGTCATCGCGCTGGTGCGCAAGCTGGGCGTTGAGGCCTACAATGCCGGCGATGCCCAGTCGGCGCGCTGCATCGAGGCGATAACGCCCATCCTCATCCGCATCAACATATCCAAGGCTGTGCCGTTCACCCACGCGGGGATACGGATCTGGCCGCCCAGCCATTCGCACTGAACGGGAGAGTACCATGCAGTTTGCTATCTGTTTCAAGGGGTTTGTCGAGCCGGATCGCGCCCGCGCGTTGGTGCGGCTCGCCGAACATGCCGGCTTCGAGTATTGCTGGTTCTACGACAGCCACATTCTGTGGCGCGAAAGCTTCATGGCGATGGCCATGTGCATGGAACACACCAAGACCATGCGCTTTGGCCCGTGCGTGACCAACCCCAACACCCGCGACTGGTCGCTGGCCGCATCGATGTTCGGCTCGCTTGCCAAGCAGTCCGGCGGGCGGTTCGACATCGGCGTCGGGCGGGGCGACAGCGCGGTGCGCGTGATGGGCAAGAAGCCCGCAAAGCTCGCAGTCCTCGAAGAGTTCATCCTCAAGGTGCAGGCGCTCGTGCGGGGCGAGGAAGTCACCTATGGCGACGTGCCCGCGCCGATCCAGTTCCCCTGGGCGACCGGCTACGAACTGCCGGCCTGGGTGGCCG
>CAZSFA010000216.1:0-4101 GCA_964606055.1 uncultured Oceaniradius sp.
GTCTATGAGGGCGGGCTGGAAGCCTTCGTGCGCTATCTCGATCGCGCCAAGAAGCCGCTGATCGACACGCCGATCGTCATCCACGGCGAAAAGGACGGCATCACGGTCGAGGCGGCGCTGTGGTGGAACGACAGCTACCACGAGAACGTCCTGTGCTTCACCAACAACATTCCGCAGCGCGACGGCGGCACCCACCTTGCCGGTTTTCGCGGCGCGTTGACGCGCCAGGTCAACGGCTATGCCGACGCTTCGGGCCTGACCAAGAGGGAAAAGGTCTCGCTGACCGGCGATGACTGCCGCGAGGGGCTGACCTGCGTTCTGTCGGTCAAGGTGCCGGACCCCAAATTCTCCTCGCAGACCAAGGACAAGCTGGTCTCGTCGGAAGTGCGGCCGGTGGTCGAGAGCCTGGTCAACGAGACGCTGGGCGAATGGCTGGAAGAAAACCCGGCCGAAGCCAAGACGCTGGTCGGCAAGGTGGTCGAGGCGGCCGCCGCGCGGGAAGCGGCGCGCAAGGCGCGCGAGTTGACGCGGCGCAAGGGTGCGCTCGACATCACCTCGCTGCCGGGCAAACTCGCAGATTGCCAGGAGCGCGATCCGGCCAAGTCCGAGATCTTCATCGTCGAGGGCGATTCCGCCGGCGGCTCGGCCAAGTCGGGCCGGTCGCGCAAGAACCAGGCGATCCTGCCGCTGCGCGGCAAGATCCTGAACGTCGAGCGTGCGCGTTTCGATCGCATGTTGTCGTCCGATCAGGTCGGCACGCTGATCACCGCGCTCGGCGCCGGAATCGGCAAGGACGAGTTCGATGCCGACAAGCTGCGTTATCACCGCATCATCATCATGACCGATGCAGACGTCGATGGCGCGCACATCCGCACGCTGCTGCTGACCTTCTTCTTCCGCCAGATGCCGGAGATCATCGAGCGCGGGCACCTGTATATCGCCCAGCCGCCGCTCTACAAGGTGTCGCGCGGCAAGGCCTCGCAGTACCTCAAGGACGAGGCGGCGCTTGAAGACTATCTGATCGATGTCGGCCTCGACGAGACCACGCTTCAGGCGGCCAATGGCGATGTGCGCGCCCGCAACGATCTGCGCGCGCTTCTGGAGTTGTGCCTGCGCATTCGCGGTGTGCTCGACGGGCTGCATTCGCGCTACGACCGCGCCATGGTCGAACAGGCCTGGCTGGGCGGCGCGCTCGACCCGGCGCTCCTGTCCGATCTGGGCCGTGCGGCCGATGTCGCCGCATCGGTGGCCACCCGGCTCGACACCGTGTCGGAGGAAACCGAGCGCGGCTGGACCGGCCGGATCAACCCTTCCAATGAAGGCGAGGGCGGCTTCGTGTTCGAGCGCACCGTGCGCGGCGTCAAGGAAGCGGTCGTCGTCGACGCGGGGCTGATCCGTTCGGCCGACGCGCGGGCGCTTGCCGCCCTCCTGCCACGGCTGGAAGGAGTGTTCGACACGCCGGCCACGCTGCGGCGCAAGGATGTCGCGCAGACGGTCACCGGGCCGCTGTCGCTGATCGATGCGGTGTTCGCCAGCGCCCGCAAGGGGCTGACGCTGCAGCGCTACAAGGGCCTTGGCGAGATGGATGCAGAGCAGCTTTGGGAGACGACGCTCGATCCCGATGCGCGTTCGCTGCTGCAGGTGAAGATCAACGACGCGACCGACGCGGATTCGCTGTTCAGCCGGCTGATGGGCGATGAGGTCGAGCCGCGCCGCGAGTTCATTCAGGACAACGCGCTGAGCGTCGCCAATCTGGACGTGTGAAGCGACGCGCGACCGGTCATGCGCGTCCGACCCGAGGAGGACGTGAGATGGAATCGCTCGTATCGACACAATGGCTGGCCGATCATCTCGATGATGACGATCTGGTCGTGCTGGAGTGCACCGTGCGCACGGAGCAGACCGCCGACGGTCGCCTTCACAATGTCAGTGGCCGTGCCGATTTCGAGGCCGGCCACATTCCCGGCGCGGGATTTGCCGATCTGACGACCGAGCTGTCCGACACAAGCAGTCCGATCGAGTTCGCCGTGCCGACACCGGACGCATTCTGCGCGGCGATGGGCGCGCTCGGCGTCGGCGATGACAGCCGCGTGGTGCTGCATGACCGTGTCATGTCGGCCTGGGCGGCGCGGGTGTGGTGGATGCTGCGATGGGTAGGCTTTGACCGGGCGGCGCTTCTCGATGGCGGCTTCGGTGCCTGGCAGGCCGAGGGCCGGCCGGTGGTCACCGACATCACACACCGCCCGGCGCGCACGCTGACACCGCGTCCGCGCCC
This sequence comes from uncultured Oceaniradius sp., assembly GCA_964606055.1. Lineage (GTDB taxonomy): Bacteria > Pseudomonadota > Alphaproteobacteria > Rhizobiales > Rhizobiaceae > Roseitalea. The sequence continues at coordinate 2,276 of CAZSFA010000216.1, forward strand.
TGCCCTGATCGCCGACCGCGCCGAGGTCAGCGCGGCCATCGACGATGGCGCGGTGTGTCTGGTCGATACGCTGCCGGAAGCAAGCTACTCCGGCGAGATGGCGATGTATGACCAGCCCGGGCACATTCCGACCGCGATCAGCCTGCCGGGCATGAACCTCTTGGACGAGACCGGGCGTTTCCGGCCTGCCGCAGACCTGGCCGACATGCATGACGGCGACCGCAATGCCCGGACGATCACCTATTGCGGCGGGGGCATACTGGCCTCGCTCAACGCATTTGCCATGACGCGGATCGGCTTCCGCGATGTGGCGGTCTACACCGCCTCGCTGCAGGAGTGGGCGGCCGATCCGGCCAATCCGATGGTGACCGGACCGGCCTGACCGCCCGACAGCGTTTTGGCTACGCGGCCTGGCGCATCGGTCCGCGCGCGCGGTTGCGGCGGTTGCGCGGGCGGCGGCTGCCGCCGGGCTTGCCGGCATCGCCGCCTTGTTTTGCGGGGCGACCCCGGTGTCCGGTCTTGGCCGGTTTGCCGGCAAAGGGCTGCCCGCCGCCGACCGGAACCTGCGCCTTGAGCACTTTTTCGATGTCGCGCAGCGCGCCCGTCTCGTCCGGCGAGCAGAACGCGACGGCGCGCCCCTCGGCGCCGGCACGCGCCGTGCGTCCGATGCGGTGCACATAGCTTTCGGGCACGGTGGGCAGGTCGAAATTGTAGACATGGCCGACATCGTCGATGTCGATGCCGCGCGCGGCCACATCGGTCGCCACCAGAACGGTCACCTTGCCCTTGCGGAACGCGCGCAGCGCACGCTCCCTTTGGTTCTGGCTCTTGTTGCCGTGGATCGAGCCGGCGTCGAAACCGGCCTTGTCGAGCTGGCGCATGATGCGTTCGGCGCCGTGCTTGGTCCGCGCAAAGACCAGCGCGCGGTCGCCCTTGTGCGCGGCCAGCATCGTCTTGAGCAGTGCCAGCTTGTCGGACTGCGCAACGAAATGGACCGACTGATCGATCTTTTCGACGGCAAGGCCGGGGCGGGCGACTTCGACACGAACCGGATCATTCTGGAACCGCTGCGACAGTTCCTCGATCTGTTTGGGCATGGTTGCCGAGAACAGCATGGTCTGGCGGTCGTCGGGCAGCAGTTTTGCAATGCGCCGCAGCGCGTGGATGAAGCCCATGTCGAGCATCTGGTCGGCTTCGTCGAGCACCAGGAAGCGGGTCTTGTCGAGGAAGATCGCCTTGCGCTCGACCAGATCGATCAGGCGGCCGGGCGTTGCGACCAGCAGGTCGACGCCGCGTTGCAGGTTGCTGCTCTGGCGATGGAGCGAGACGCCGCCGACCACAAGCGCGACCTTGAGGTGGCCGCCGCGCGTCAGCGCGATCAGCGTATCGGAAATCTGCTTGGCCAGTTCGCGGGTCGGCGCGAGCACCAGACCGATGGCCTGTTTCGGCTCGGGATTGGCGCCCAGCTTGTTGACCGCTTCGATCAACGGGAGACCGAACGCGGCGGTCTTGCCGGTTCCGGTCTGCGCCAGGCCGGTCACGTCGCGCCCGGCAAGCGCATGCGGAATGGCTTGCGCCTGGATCGGCGTCGGTGTGACGATGCCCTGTTCGGCCAGGCGGCTGACAAGGCGGGGCGGGAGCCCCAGGGATTTGAAGTCCATTAGGTGTACGTCCTTGCTGCGGGCATCGGCCCGCAATGGTGGATGCCGTCGCCCGCGTTTCGGGAGACGGTCGGAAATGCGACGCGCACAAACCCGACGGGCGAACTCCAATGCTCGAGCCCGGTCTGGCGCCGCTTCCTGCGTGATGGGGAAACTGTCGACTGC
>CAZSFA010000217.1:0-349 GCA_964606055.1 uncultured Oceaniradius sp.
CGTCGACAAGACCAACCGCTATGCGGACTGGTATGTCTGGGCCGACCCGCGGCCGGACGGCACCCCGCCCAACAACTGGCTGTCGATCTTCGGCGGTTCGGCGTGGGCGTGGGACACCAACCGCCGGCAGTACTACCTGCACAACTTCCTTGAAACGCAGCCCGACCTCAACTTCCACAACCCGCAGGTGCAGGATGCGCTGCTCGATGATGTGCGCTTCTGGCTGGATCGCGGTGTCGACGGCTTCCGCCTCGACACGATCAACTTCTATTTCCACGACAAGGAACTGAAGGACAATCCGGCTCTTGCCCCGGAGCGCCGCAACGCCTCCACGGCACCGGCCGTGAAC
>CAZSFA010000217.1:359-4073 GCA_964606055.1 uncultured Oceaniradius sp.
AAAGAGCCAGCCCGAGAACATCGCCTTCCTCAAGCGGTTTCGCGCGCTGCTCGACGAATACCCGGCGGCGGCCGCCGTCGGCGAGGTGGGCGACGCGCAGCGCGGCCTTCAGATCGCGGCCGATTACACCTCGGGCGATGATCGCATGCACATGTGCTATTCGTTCGACTTCCTGTCGGCCGCGCAGCCGACGGTCGAGCGCGTGCGCGCCATCGTCGACGAGTTCGAGCAGTCCGCTCCCGATGGCTGGTCCTGCTGGGCATTTTCCAACCACGATGTCGTGCGCCATGCCAGCCGCTGGGCCGATCAGGTGAGCGACCGCGAAGGCTTCCTCAAGATGGCGGCGACGCTGATCCTGTCGCTGCGCGGATCGGTGTGCCTGTATCAGGGCGAGGAACTGGGCCTGACTGAGGCGCTGCTTGATCTGGACGATCTGCAGGATCCCTACGGCATCCGCTTCTGGCCCAAGTTCAAGGGCCGCGACGGCTGCCGCACGCCGATGGTCTGGTCAGGCAATGAGCGCTATGGCGGCTTCACCGACGGCAAGCCGTGGTTGCCGGTGCCCTATGAGCACCTGACCAGCTCCGTCGATCTGCAGGCCGGCCGGCCCGGCTCGATCCTCGAGCACTATCGGGACATGCTGACCTTCCGGGCGCAGCACCCGGTGCTCGCCAAGGGCGACATCACGTTTCACGATGCATCCCAGGATGTGCTGCTGTTCACCCGCAGCTACAACGAGCAACAGGTGCTCGTCGCGATCAATCTGTCCGAGAGCGATGCGGTCATCGAAATCGACGATGCATCGTGGGAGACGCTGTCCGGCGGCCCGCAGAGCCATGCAGAGCGTGATGGCAGCCGGCTGAAGCTTGGGCCTCATGCATCATACTTCGCCGGTCGCGTGGTATGAGTGACACCGCAACCACAGAGTTGGACCGCAGTTCGGTCGGGAGGAAGATATGGCGAACCTGAAGCTGACCAAGATCGTCAAGGCGTATGGCGATGTCGAGGTGCTGCACGGCATCGATCTTGACATCACCAGCGGCGAATTCGTCGTCTTTGTCGGCCCGTCCGGTTGCGGCAAGTCGACCCTGCTGCGCACCATCGCGGGCCTTGAGCGCATCACCGCCGGCACGATGGAAATCGACGGGCTTGTGGTCAACAACATCCCGCCGTCCGAACGCGGCATCGCGATGGTGTTCCAGACCTACGCGCTCTACCCGCACATGACCGTCTACGACAACATGGCCTTCGGCATGCGTCTGGCCAAGAAGTCCAAGCAGGAGATCGAGGAGCGCGTACGCAACGCCGCGTCGATCCTGCAGCTGGAGCCTTATCTGAACCGCCTGCCCAAGGCGTTGTCGGGTGGTCAGCGCCAGCGCGTTGCGATCGGCCGTGCCATCTGCCGCGATCCCAAGGTGTTCCTGTTCGATGAGCCTCTGTCGAACCTCGATGCCGCGCTGAGGGTGGCAACCCGCATCGAGATCGCCAAGCTCAACGAAACCATGCCCGACACCACGATGATCTACGTCACGCACGATCAGGTCGAGGCAATGACCCTGGCCGACCGGATCGTCGTCTTGCGCGGCGGCTATATCGAACAGGTCGGCGCGCCGATGGAACTCTACCACAAGCCCGCCAACCTGTTCGTGGCCCAGTTCATCGGCTCGCCGGCCATGAACATCATGGACGCGACGGTCAGCAACGCGTCGCCCAACGGCATCGATGTCGATGTGGAAGGCGGCGGCAAGGCCACCGTGCCGGTCGCCGGCGCGGCGTCGTTGAAAGGCGCATCGGTCAAGCTGGGCGCCCGTCCCGAGGACTTGCGGGTCGCCGGCGACGGTGAACAGACCATCATCGCCGGCCGCGTCGACATCATCGAGGCGCTCGGCGAGGTCACGCTGCTCTATGTGGATGTCGAAGGCCACGAGGAGCCGGTTCTGGCCAAGCTGCCCGGCTATCAGCGGGTCGAGCGCGGCGCGAGCATCAACCTGACGGCCGACGCATCGGCGCTGCACCTGTTCGATGACAAGGGCCAGTCGATGCTTTTGGAAACGGAAACCCAGGCTGCCGCCTGATCCTGACAAGGCTTGCGGCCGGCCGGCACCGGTCCAAACAAAAGGCCCACATCGTGATCATCACGGTGTGGGCCTCGTCTTTTGGTCTGGACGCGGCTTGCTCAGTGATTGTCGCGCGGCAGGCCCTTTTCCTGTGCGACGCGCTGGAACTCCACGGCCGGCTTGAGCACCATGCCCTTGTCGAACTGATCGACCATCGAGCGCTGAATCTCTTGCCAGGGCGTCTGCGATTCCGGATAGGCGTAGCCACCGGCCGCTTCCAGCGCTTCGCGCCGGGCCTGCATTTCAGCGTCGTCGATCAGCAGGTTCACCGTGCCGGCCTTCAGATCGATCCGCAAACGGTCGCCGTTTCGCACCAGGGCCAGGCCGCCGCCGGCGGCGGCTTCGGGTGATGCGTTGAGCATGGACGGCGAGCCCGACGTGCCCGACTGGCGACCGTCGCCGATGCAGGGCAGGGCGGTCACGCCCTGTTTGATGAGGTAGCCCGGCGGTTGCATGTTCACCACTTCGGCGCCGCCCGGATACCCGATCGGGCCGGCGCCGCGAATGATCAGGATGGTGTGCGGGTCGATTCCTTCGGCCGGGTCCTCGATACGCGCATGATAGTCCTCGGGTCCGTCGAAGACGGCGACCTTGCCCTCGAACGCTTCCGGATCGTCGGGGTTGGACAGGTAGCGCTCGCGGAACTCCTCGGAGATGACGGACGTCTTCATGATCGCCGACCGGAACAGGTTGCCGCTCAGATTGATGAAGCCGGCGGTGCCCTTCAGCGGCCGGGAAACCGGGCGGATCACGTCCTCGTTCATGTTGGGCGCATCGGTGCAGTTGTCGGCAATCGACTTGCCGTTGATCGTCAGCGCGTCCGGGTGCGGCAGCATGTCGTTGCGCAGGAGTTCGGCAACGACCGCCGGCACGCCACCGGCACGGTGATAGTCCTCACCGAGAAATTCGCCGGCCGGTTGCAGGTTGACCAGGAGCGGGATCTGGTGGCCCACCTCCTGCCAGTCGTCGGCGGTCAACTCGACGCCCAGATGGCGCGCGACCGCGTTCAGGTTGATCGGCGCTTTGGTCGATCCGCCGATCGCCGAGTTGTCGACGATCGCGTTCTCGAACGCTTGCCGGGTCATCACGTCGGACGGCTTGCGATCGGCAAGCACCATCTCGACGGCTTGGCGGCCGGTCTCGTAGGCCATCTGGCCACGCTCGCGATAGGGCGCGGGGATGGCCGCCGAACCAGGCAGTTGCATGCCCAGCGCTTCGGCGAGCGAGTTCATCGTCGTCGCCGTGCCCATCGTGTTGCAATAGCCGGTGGACGGAGCCGAGGCGGCTGCCGCGTTCATGAACTCGTTGTAGTCGATCTCGCCCGCCGCCAGCTTCTGCCGGTAGTTCCAGATGACGGTGCCCGAACCGGCAAGCTCGCCATTGTACCAGCCATTGAGCATCGGCCCGACCGACAGCGCGATCGCCGGGATGTTGACGGTCGATGCCGCCATCAAGAGCGCCGGCGTTGTCTTGTCGCAGCCGATTGTCAGCACCACGCCGTCGAGCGGATAGCCGTACAGCACTTCCACGCAGGACAGGTATTGCAGGTTGCGGTCGAGCGCCGCCGTCGGCCGCTTGCCGGTCTCCTGGATCGGGT
>CAZSFA010000218.1:0-4039 GCA_964606055.1 uncultured Oceaniradius sp.
GACAAGGTCGGCCTTGGCTACATCAAGATCGGCCAGCAGGCGACGACGCTTTCGGGCGGCGAGGCGCAGCGCATCAAGCTTGCCAAGGAGTTGTCGCGCCGCGCCACCGGCCGCACGCTCTACATCCTCGACGAGCCGACCACGGGCCTGCATTTCCACGATGTCGCCAAGCTTCTGGACGTGCTGCAGGAACTGGTCGATGCCGGCAACACGGTCGCGGTCATCGAGCACAATCTGGAGGTGATCAAGACGGCCGACTGGATCATCGATCTGGGGCCCGAAGGCGGCGATGGCGGCGGCGAGATCGTCGCCCAGGGGACGCCCGAGCAGATCGTTGCGATCGACCGCTCCTATACCGGTCGGTTTCTCAAGGACCTGTTGGAACGGCGGCCGATGCACAAGGTTGAGGCGGCGGAGTAGGCACATGTCGGCATCGGCAACGAACACCGCAAACATCCGCGCCGGCATCGGCGGCTGGTCGTTCGATGCCTGGCGGCAGACGTTCTATCCGGCCGAGGTCAAGAAGAAGGATGAGCTGCACCACGCATCGCGCCAGCTGCGCACGATCGAGATCAACGCCACCTACTATCGCGGCCAGAAGCCGGAGACGTTCGCCAAATGGGCGGCGACGGCCCCGGAAGGGTTCGTCTTCGCCGTCAAGGGCAACCGCTTCGTCACCAATCGCAGGGTGCTGGCGGAGGCCGGCGAGTCGCTCGACAAGTTCTTTGCCACGGGCGTGACGGAACTGGGCGACAAGCTCGGACCGGTACTTTGGCAGTTTGCGCCGACCAAGAAGTTCGATGCCGATGATTTCGCCGCCTTTCTGGCGCTGCTGCCGCCGAGCCATGAGGGCAGGAAACTGCGCCATGCGGTGGAGGTACGGCACGACAGTTTCGCGACACCCGAGTTCATTGACCTTGCCCGGGAACATGGCGTGGCAATTGTCGGTGCATTGCACGAGACCTATCCGGCGATCTGGGATGTCACGGCCGATTTCGTCTACCTTCGGCTTCAAACCGGGTCGGACGATATCGAGACCTGTTATGGCGCCGATGACCTTGACGCATGGGCGGCGCGTCTTGGTGCATGGGCGGCTGGCGGCGCGCCGGGCGACCTGCCGTTGGTCGCGCCCGATGCACCGGCTCAAGGCCCTCCCCGCGACGTGTTCGCCTTTCTGATTTCCAGCGGCAAATCGCGCGCGCCAGCGGGAGCCATGGCGCTTCAGGCCCGCGTCGACGCCGCCGCCTGAACGGAGCCGCCCATGCCCATTCGCCCCGGATATGCCGCCGTCACGCCTTATTTGGTCTGCGACCCGGCGGCCGATGCCATCGCCTGGTATGGCCGCCATCTTGGCGCGGTCGAGCGCTATCGCCTGCCAATGCCGGACGGCAAGATCAGCCATGCCGAGATCGCGATCGGCGGCATGGTCGTCATGATCTCGGACGCCTTTGCCGAAATGGGCATCGTCGGTCCGGGGGCGCTGGGCGGCTCGCCGGTCGCCCTGAGCGTTTACGTCGATGATGCCGACGCGACGTTTGCGGCGATGCTTGCCGATGGCGCCGAGCAGCTCTTCGCGGTCACCGACCAGTTCCATGGCGACCGTTCAGGCAAGCTCAGGGACCCGTTCGGGCATCTTTGGTTCATCGCGACCAACACGAAGGCGATGGGCCCTGACGAGATCGTTTCAGGCTTCAAGGCGATGATGGGCGGCTGACACGGCGTGCGCCCGTTTTGACCGGCGTCAAGGCGCCGCCGGCAAACGGCTCTACACTCCAGGCATTCACTGCTGCCATCAAAGGAGTGTGCACAATGGTTGGCAAGAAAACCGCAAACGTTCCCTCGCTTTGGTCGAGCGGCATGTTCGACGACTTCCGCAAGGAAATGGACAACCTGCTCGAGGGCTTCTTCGGCGACCGGGAGACAGCGGCGGCGCGCACCGGCATGCCGTCGCTTTCGATGACCGGCGCCATCCGGCCGGCGATCGACATTGCCGAAACCGAGGCGGCCATCACACTGACCGCCGAACTGCCCGGCATGGCCGAAGACCAGATCGATCTGAGCGTTCGTGACGGCGCGCTGATCCTGAAGGGCGAAAAAACAGTCGCCCACGACAGCGATACCCACGACGTGCATGTCGTCGAGCGCAGCTATGGCAGCTTTCAACGCAGCTTCCCGCTGCCCGACCGCGTCGACGCCGACGCCATTTCGGCAAAGTTCGACAAGGGTGTCCTGATCGTCACCATGCCCAAGCGCGAAGAAGCCAAGAGCAACCAGCGCAAGATCAAGGTTGGCTGACGACGCCGGCAAACGGTGACAAAGCCGCCGGAAGCGCGGTGACCAGATCCTCGGCGATGGCGAACGGGCCGGCAGACCGGCCGGCCCGGGCATGAAGGTGGGTGGCGGCGCAGGCCGCTTCGAACACCGGCATGCCTTGCGCCGCCAGCGCTGCGATCATGCCGGCCAGCACGTCGCCCGAGCCGGCCGTGGCGAGCGCGATCGTGCCATTGTCATTGATCGCGGCACGACCATCGGGGGCGGCGATGACGGTGTCGGCGCCCTTGTAGAGAACCACCGCGCCGGCCCGCCCGGCCGCCGCTTGCGCCTTTTGCAGCTTGCCCGATGCGCCATCGTCGGCAATGTCGGGAAAAAGGCGAGCGAACTCGCCCTCATGCGGCGTCAGGACGAGGCGCCCCGGCCGGGCGCGCGCCGCCTCGAACAGCGTCCCGGGCGCCGTCATGAACGCGGTGATGCCGTCGGCATCGAGCACGAGCGCCGCATCGAACCGGGCGATGATGTCCGGCGCCAGGTCGCGCGCCGTCGCCAGATCGCCAAAGCCGGGACCGAGGACGATTGCGCCGACTCCCTTCAAAGCGGCGAGCGCCGCCATCGGATCGCCACCCGTCTCGCGCAGCATCACCGAGGTGACGTGACAGGCATGGATGTCGAGCGCGTCGGGCCCGCCCAGGATCGTCACCGCGCCCGCACCGCAGCGTTGCGCGGCCATGGCGGCCAGCCGCGATGCCCCGGTGGCACGGCGCGGCCCTGACCAAACGGCGACCGCGCCGCGGGCATATTTGTGGGCATCGGCGCCGTGGCGCGGCCACGCATCGGCCCAAAGCGCCGGTTCATTGGCAAACACAGTCGCCGCCGCGCCGGCGCGCACGCCGATGTCGGCAACGGTCAGCGCCCCGCACAGGCCCCGGCCGGGCTGCAACAGATGCCCCGGTTTGCGACGATAGAAGGTGACCGTCGCGTCGCTGCGGACCGCATCGGCGCCAAGCCCCGTGTCGCCATTGACGCCCGACGGCAGATCGACGGCCAGGATGGCGCCCGCCCGTGCCCGCGCTTCGCGCAGCGCCCGCGCGGCGGGTTGCGGCAGCGCGCCCGAAAAGCCTGCACCGAACAGGGCATCGATCACCAGATCGCCGGCAGCGGGCTCGAATGTGCCAAGGGCCTCGACATTGCCGGTCCACTGCGCGGCGGCCAGCGCGGCGTCGGTGTCAGGCTTGGGATCGGCGAGCGCATGGAGCGCCACCGGCCAGCCGCGATCGCGCAACAGGCGCGCCACGACATACCCGTCGCCGCCATTGTTGCCCGGCCCGCACAGCACGCGTGCCGCCGTACAGTGGCCGAACCGGGCGAGCGCGACATCGGCGATCGCGGCGCCGGCGGCCTCCATCAGAGCGATGCCCGAATGGCGCCCGCTTGCGATCGTCGCGCGGTCGGCCGCCGCCATCTGGGCATTGCCCAACAAGGCATGGGTGGGCAGATCAGACACGGAGCAGCATTGCGCCGGCGCATTGCGCGCCAATGATTTGCCCATCTTTCGGGCATAACGCCGCTTTTTTGGGCAGCCCTGCCGATCCGTGACGCACAATGGCGCGCGCCGGGCGACCACCGGCGTTTGATTGCGCGCTTTTTCGGCGTTTTTGCGCCGATGCGCGTCGGCGCTCAATCTGGCACGGCATCTGCATGGGAGAGATTAACTCAACGCGTCGGAGGCATCGCAAGAATGAAAAAGATCGAGGCGATCATCAAG
>CAZSFA010000219.1:0-3986 GCA_964606055.1 uncultured Oceaniradius sp.
AAGAGGAACTGACGAACCTGACCCAGGCTGTGCGTGGCGGCGTTGGCCTTGGCGGGTTCCATGGCGGTATGTGCGACGCCTTTCGCGAAGAACCCGAATACCAGTTCATGTGCGGCGGGCAATGGGTGGCGCATCCGGGCGACATCATCGACTATCGCGTCGACGTCACCAGGCCGGATGATCCGATCATGCAGGGCATCGACGATTTCGACTATACGTCGGAGCAGTACTACATGCATGTCGACCCGTCGAACGAGGTTCTGGCGACGACGACCTTCAGCGGCGAACATGCCGAATGGATCGACGGGGTGACCATGCCCGTGGTCTGGAAGCGCAGACACGGCAAAGGCCGGGTCTTCTACTCCGCGCTCGGCCACGTTTCGCGGGAGTTCGAAGTTCCGCAGATGAAGACGATCGTCCGGCGAGGGCTCAACTGGGCAGCCGCGGACGCGGCCTAGGCGGCAGTTTGCCGACAACCGTCAGACGGTTTGCGTCGCCTGACACCACAGCCAACGTCACGGGAGGACACAATGAAGACGATGAAGGGACCGGCGCTGTTTCTGGCGCAGTTCGCGGATGATCAGGCGCCGTTCAACTCATGGCCCGAGATCACCAAATGGGCAGCGGACTGCGGCTATGTCGGCGTGCAGGTGCCCAGTTGGGATGATCGCCTGATCGATCTCCAAACGGCGGCGACCTCGCAGGACTATTGCGACACGTTCAAGGGCGTCGCTGCCGAAAACGGCGTGCAGGTGACCGAGCTGTCGACCCATCTGCAAGGCCAGCTTGTTGCGGTGCATCCCGCCTATGACGAGGCGTTCGATGGTTTTGCCGCCGCCGAGGTGCGCGGCAACCCGGCCGCGCGCCAGAAATGGGCGGTCCAACAGGTCATGCTGGCGCTGGACGCATCAAGGCGCATGGGACTGACCGCGATGGCGAGCTTTTCGGGTGCGCTCGCCTGGCCGTTCATCTACCCATGGCCGCAGCGGCCGGCCGGGCTTGTCGAAACCGCATTCGATGAACTGGCGCGGCGCTGGCGACCGCTTCTCGATCATGCCGATGCATCGGGCGTGGATATCTGTTTCGAGATTCACCCCGGCGAAGACCTCCACGATGGCATCACCTTCGAGATGTTCCTTGAACGGGTCGACGACCACGGCCGCTGCAAGATGCTGTACGATCCCTCGCACTACGTCCTTCAGGCCCTCGACTATCTGCAGAACATCGACATCTATCGCGACCGTATCGGGATGTTCCATGTCAAGGACGCCGAGTTCAACCCGACCGGCCGCCAGGGCGTTTACTCGGGCTTTCAGCCCTGGGTCGACCGCGCCGGCCGTTTCCGTTCGCTGGGCGACGGCCAGGTCGACTTCGGCGCCGTGTTCTCGAAGCTGACGGCGAACGATTTCGACGGCTGGGCGGTCGTCGAATGGGAGTGCTGCCTCAAGCATCCCGAGGACGGCGCGCGGGAAGGTGCGCAGTTCGTCAAGGACCACATCATCCGCGTCACCGACAGGGCGTTCGATGACTTTGCCGACAGCGGCCAGGATGAAGATGCAAACCGGCGCATGCTGGGCCTTTCGTAAGCAAGGACTGACTTATGAGCGACACCAAAAGCAAACACAGGATCCGGCTCGGCATGGTCGGCGGCGGGCGCGATGCGTTCATTGGCTCGGTCCACCGCATCGCGGCGCGGATTGATGATCATTATGAACTGGTCGCCGGCGCGTTCTCGTCGACGCCGGAGAAATCCGCCGCATCGGCGGCCGATCTGGGCGTTGCGTCGGAGCGCGCCTATGGCAGCTTCGCCGACATGGCCGAACGCGAGGCGGCGCGCGATGACGGAATCGAAGCGGTTGCGATCGTCACGCCCAATCACCTGCACTATCCGGTCGCACGCGCCTTTCTCGAACAGGGCATTCACGTGATCTGCGACAAGCCGCTGACATCGACGCTTGACGATGCCAAGGCGCTGCGCGCGCTGTCGCGGGCGTCACATTCGGTCTTTGCCCTGACCCACAACTATACCTGCTATCCGATGATCCGGCAGGCAAGGCAGATGGTCGCCGAGGGCCTGCTCGGGGACATTCGGCTTGTGCAGTCCGAATATGCGCAGGACTGGCTGACCCTTGATCAGGAGAGTCAGGGGATGAAGCAGGCCGAATGGCGTACCGACCCGGCGCGCTCGGGCGCGGGCGGCGCGACCGGTGACATCGGCACCCATGCCTACAATCTGGCGCGCTTCGTCAGCGGGCTGGAGCTCGAGAGCCTGAGTGCCGATCTCGACAGTTTCGTCGCGGGTCGCCGTGTCGACGACAACGGCCATGTGCTGCTGCGCTTCAAGGGCGGGGCGAAAGGCATGCTGTGGTGCAGTCAAGTGGCGCCGGGCAACGAGAACGGGCTGCGTTTGCGGGTGTACGGCACCAAGGGAGGCCTGGAATGGGGTCAGGAAGACCCCAACCGTCTCTGGCATACCCCGTTTGGCGAGCCCAAGCGGCTGATCACCCGCGGCGGAGCGGGATCGGGTGAAGCGGCGGCGCGGATGACGCGCATTCCGGCCGGTCATCCCGAGGGCTATCTGGAAGGCTTTGCCAACATCTACACCGAGGCCGCCCATGCGATCCACGCCCGCCGCGACGGCGCGCCGATGCCGGAGGGTGTGGTGTTTCCCGACATCGACGATGGCGTCGAAGGCGTTGCGTTCGTCGACGCATGCGTGCGCTCGTCGCGGCAGGATGCGAGCTGGACCCGGCTCGACCTCGGCTGAGTTCGGTTTGACCCACCGGCCCGGCGCGACACTCGAGGATGCCGCCGGGCCATCGGCCTTCGCAGGAGTAAGAACGACGCCCCCGAAAGGCGGCGCCAGACTACTCCTTCACCGCGCCGGTCATCGACGACACATAGTAGTCGACGAAGAACGAGTAGAGGATCACGACCGGAAGCGAGCCGATCAGCGCGCCGGCCATCAGCGCGCCCCACTCGAAGATGTCGCCGCGCACCAGTTCGGTGAGAACGCCGACCGGCACGGTCTTGTTCTCCGAAGAGGAGATGAACGTCAGCGCGTAGATGAACTCGTTCCATGACAGGGTGAAGGCGAAGATGCCGGCCGAGATCAGTCCGGGCACGGCCAGCGGCAGGATGACCTTGGTCAGCACCTGCCAGCGGGTTGCGCCATCGACCAGAGCGCTCTCCTCCAGTTCGAACGGGATCGAGCGGAAGTAGCTCATCAGGAGCCATGTGCAGAACGGGATCAGGAACGTCGGATAGGTCAGGATCAGTGCGAAACGCGTGTCGAAGATGCCGACCTGGAAGACGATGAACGCCAGCGGGATGAACAGGATCGACGGCGGCACGAGATAGGCCAGGAAGATCGCCAGCCCGGTCACCCGCGCGCCGGTGTAGCGCACGCGCTCGATCGCATAGGCAGCAAACACCGAGGCCAGCAGCGACAGGAACGTCGAGGCGACCGAGATCAGCATCGTGTTCCACAGCCAGCCCGGATAGGACGTCTCAAACAGCAGGAAACGGATGTGTTCGAGCGTCGGCTCGACCACCCAGAACGGGCTGTAGTTCTCGTAGTCGGTCAGCTGGTAGTTCGGCTTCACCGCCGTGACCGCCATCCAGTAGAACGGGAACAGCAGCACGAACACGAACACCGCCAGCGGCAGGTAGACGACGACCAGCCGCCGGGTCAGCGAATCGAACTGGTCCATGCCGACGATGTCGTCGCTTTGGGCGGCGGGCTGCCCGCCGGTGGGAACGGCCTGTTGGCTCATCGGCTCAGTCTCCTCCGCCCTGTTGCCAGCGTCGCCTTTGCAGGCCGAAGAAGCTGAACAGGATCGCGGCCAGAAGGAACGGGATCATGGCGACGGCAATGGCCGCGCCCTCGCCCAACTGCCCGCCGGGAATGGCGCGCTGGAACGAAAGGGTCGCCATCAGGTGGGTGGCGTTGACCGGCCCGCCGCGCGTCAGAACGTAGATCAGCT
>CAZSFA010000220.1:0-3955 GCA_964606055.1 uncultured Oceaniradius sp.
CCGATATGACGGCAGGACGATCCGAACGCGGGCCGCGCGCCGGTGATGCCGACTGGTTGATGCTGGCGCCATTCGTCGTTGCGATGCGGTTGCCGGCGGTGTGGTGGGAAATGGCCACGCCGTTCTGGGCGCCGCGCCGGCGCGGCGAGGAAGGGCATCGCGCGGTGATCGAAAAGGCGGCCGCCATGGTCGAAAGCCATGGCGCGACGCAGGCTCAGATCGCCGGTGCGACCATCGCGCTTTGGCTCGAGACCGTCAGCGGCCGTCACCCGGACGCCCATGCCTATGCGCGGGCCTTCCAGGACATTGCCGATGCGAGCGTGCAGCCGCACGCGCGCCGGGTGCGCGCCAACTACCGGCGGTTGCGCGCGGCGCGACGCGGGCGTCTCTAGCGGCGCTGCGCCGCCTGCGCGGTCGCGAACAGCCGGTTCAGCCGTTCGGCTTCGGCCGCATCGAATGCGAGCTGTTCCTCATTGTGCGCGCGGCCGACGGACCGGACGACGGTGGCGGCGCGATCATCAAGCTCTTCGCACGTGGGCTCGGCCGGCAGCGCCTCGATCCGGCTGCCGAGCAGGCGCGCATACTTTTCGGCGATCTCGACGTGGAACGCCTCATGGGCGCGGGCATAGTCGGCCAGCGAGTCCCAGGCCTGGCGCAGTTCGGGATCGCGTGACTGGTTGCGCTCGCGCCAGCGCGGCAGCGTGATCTCGGCGTTCACCTTGAATATGGCCTCGCGGAACACGCAGCCATCGGGTGTCAGCGCCTGTTGCACGGAGACCGGCGCAAAGCTGATGGCCGCAACGGCCAGTGCGTGCCCGCGCAGCGGCCCCTGGCGGCGCAGATCGGCGTCGATCTCCTCGGCGGTGTCGCCGGAGACGGTGTAGAACTGCGTGGTCACGGTCGACGCGGCGCTCACGCAGCCGGCGAGCATCACGGCTGCGATGGCGGTCAGCGTCAGGCGGCGTGGTGTCATGATCGGGCATCCGGTGGTGTCGTCGGCGTCGACACCGTTATGGCGCGCATGGCGCGACGCGCCTAGTGGCAATATCCGGGCCGTTGATTGGAATGGCTACGCGTTAACCGAAAAACTGCCCGATTCAGAATTGCTTAAGCACTCATCAACCTTGCGGTAACGATGTCCGTCTATTGATGGAGGCAGGCGATGACAATCGCCCGGACGGCCTCCGGAACAGGTACTGAGTACCGGAGACCCGACCTCCAGACGTCCGGCCGGACGACACTCCACAATGCCTCAATCCACGCGGCCAAACCGATCCGTGTTTGTGCCGTGGCGCGGTCGTGCTAGCGCTCGGCCATGGCGCACGCGATCATGTTTCAGGGCACGGGGTCCGATGTCGGCAAGTCCGTGTTGGTGGCCGGCCTGTGCCGGCTGCTGGTCCGGCGCGGGCACGCGGTGCTGCCCTTCAAGCCGCAGAACATGTCCAACAATGCCGCCGTTGCCGATGACGGCGGCGAGATCGGCCGTGCGCAATGGCTTCAGGCGCTGGCCTGCGGCGTTGCGCCCTCGGTGCACATGAACCCGGTGCTGCTCAAGCCGGAAACCGAAACCGGCAGTCAGGTCGTCGTGCGTGGCCAGGTGCGCGGCACCGCGCGCGGCCGCGACTATCAACGCCTCAAGCCGGATCTGATGGGCGCCGTCATCGACAGTTTCGCCCATCTTTCGGCGCGGGCCGACTGGGTGCTCGTCGAAGGCGCCGGCTCGCCGGCCGAGATCAATCTGCGTGCCGGCGACATCGCAAACATGGGCTTTGCGACGCGTACCGGCGTGCCGGTCGTCCTGGTCGGCGACATCGATCGGGGCGGCGTGATCGCCTCACTGGTCGGCACCCACACGATCCTGTCGCGCGAGGATCGCGCGATGATCGTCGGTTGCCTGATCAACAAGTTTCGCGGCGATGTTTCGCTGTTCGATGACGGGCTGGCGGCGATCGCGCGGTTCACGGGCTGGCCGAGCTTCGGCGTGGTCCCATGGCTTGCCGCGGCGGGCCGGCTGCCGGCGGAGGATTCGGTCGCGCTCGAACGCGGCGCGGCCACCTTTGGCGGCGGTGCGCTCAAGGTGGCGGTTCCGGTGCCGGGGCGAATCGCCAACTTCGACGATCTCGATCCGCTCATCGCCGAACCGGATGTCGATGTGGTCATGGTGCGGCCGGGCGCGCCGATACCACGCCAGGCGGATCTGATCGTCATTCCGGGCTCGAAATCCACCCTGTCTGACCTGCGCGCGTTCGCCGACCACGGCTGGGACGTGCAGATACGCGATCACCACGCGCGCGGCGGTCACGTGATCGGCGTGTGTGGCGGCTATCAGATGCTGGGCCGGCAGGTGCGCGATCCCGATGGCATCGAAGGGCCGCCCGGCGCCGCGCCGGGGCTGGGCCTGCTCGATGTGGAAACGATCATGGAACCGCAGAAGACCTTGCGCAACGCGCAGGCGCACGGCGCCGTCTTCGATGTTCCCCTGAGCGGCTATGAAATCCATCTGGGCCGCACGACCGGTCCCGACTGCGCCCGGCCGGTGGCGCTGATCGACGGCCGGCCGGACGGTGCCGTGTCGGCCGACGGGCGGGTCTGGGGCAGCTACCTGCACGGGCTGTTCGATGGCGGCGCGTTCCGTCAGGCCTGTCTGGCGGGCTTTGGCGTTCGCATCGAGCCGGTTGACCATCGCGCGCGGATCGAGGCCGCGCTCGACGATCTGGCGGGCGAACTGGAGGCGGTGGTCGATCTCGACGCCATGCTGGCGGCGGCGACCGGTTTCCGAACCCGCTGATCGTCCTGTCGAATTGCGTTGACACCCCGTCCGCGTGACGCCTAACTGCCCAGAGGATTGGTTTCGCCGCGCGCAGGCGTGGCGGACGAAGAGGGAATGTGAAGGGCGGACCCAAACCGGGCGCCTTGATCACAGCCGACCCCGCGACTGTAGACTGACGGGGATCTTCCGGGCCGGCATGTCGCCGGCCGCCACTGGAGCAATCCGGGAAGGCGCGAAGATCCTGTCCGAAGCACCGGACAACGTCGGGAGCCAGGAGACCTGCCGATCCTGAATGACCTTGCGGGACGGGCGTTCCCGGTCAGGGCCGAGGCGCGTGTGCGGCATCTGCGATGCGGCATGCGGCGCGCCGACGCACTGGTTCTCCGTTCTTCGCCCCGATCCGCCCCTTGAGAGGCCGATCATGGCGCGCGAACCGGTTCTGGAACATGGCACGACCCTTGTGGTGGGTGGCGCGCGTTCGGGCAAATCGGCCTTTGCCGAACGCTTGGTCGCGGCCAGCGAACTGGCGCCGGTCTATGTCGCGACCGCGCAGATCTTCGACGATGAAATGCGTGACCGTGTTGCCGAGCATCGCGTGCGGCGCGGCGCGGACTGGTCGCTGATCGAAGAGCACGACGACCTCGAAGGTGTCCTCCGGCGCGAGGCCAGGCCGGGCCGCGCGGTGCTCGTCGACTGCCTGACGTTGTGGATCACCAATCTGATGATGGCCGAAGCCGATATCCAGGCTCGGTCGTTCGCGCTGATCGACGCGCTGATCGCCGCCGAAGGCCCGGTGGCGCTCGTTACCAATGAGGTCGGTATGGGCATTGTGCCCGACAACGCGATGGCGCGCGATTTCCGCGACCACGCCGGCCGTCTCAACCAGGAAATCGCCGCCCACGCCGACCATGTCTACTTCATGGCCGTGGGACTTCCCCTCAAGATGAAAGGCTGAACGATGCTCAACCAGAAGATTCCCGCAACCGTGATCACCGGGTTTCTCGGCGCCGGCAAGACGACGATGATCCGCAACATGCTGGCCAACGCCAATGGGCGGCGGATCGCGCTGATCATCAACGAGTTTGGCGATCTGGGCGTCGACGGCGAGGTGCTCAAGGGCTGCGGCGAGGAAACCTGCAGCGAGGACGACATCGTCGAACTGACCAATGGCTGCATCTGCTGCAC
>CAZSFA010000221.1:0-3955 GCA_964606055.1 uncultured Oceaniradius sp.
TCGCGCCACCACCAGGCCAGTTGCTGGTCCCTGGTCGGCGCGGCGATGAAGCCCTTCGGAAACTGCACGCCGACCGTCAGCCCCTCGCGGGGGCCGAGCGGCGCGGTGGTCTGGAAGATCGCCGTCGAACCGTCGGCGCTCACTTGCGCAGTCGCGTTCTGGTCGCGCGATCCGAAGCCGCCGGAGAAGGCTGTGGTATCGAGGACGCGTGCGCCCTGCGGCAGGCGGATGATGGCGCGCGCCACATCGATCGGAAACGCCCAGAAATTGCCGGTCGCGTTCCAGAACAACTCGTCGGCGTCCTCAAAGAAGCGCAGTTGCCGGTCGGTGACGTAGCTCAGCCGGTAGGTGTAGACGCCCGGTTGCAGCAAGACGTCGGCATCGCCGATGTAGACGCGCGCGGCGCGGCCGCCGCGCTCGACGCGGAACGGCTCGGGCCGGCCATCGCGCGTGACGCCGGTGACGCGGAAGCCGACCTGCCGCTCGCGACCGTCGGCGCCTTCCACGCGCAGCGGAAAGTCGCGGAAGATGCCACGCCTGATCTGCCGGCCTTCGGCGTTGACGCGGATCGTCTCGGTGACGGCGAGCGCACCATCGGCGCCGATGGTCACATCGCTTTCAAAGACAAGCAACCGCTCGTCGGCCAGCGCCGGCGCGGCAAGGAGCATCAGCGCGCAAAGGGCGACGATCAGGCGCATCGCGGTGTTTCCCACCCAGGCGGTCAGGTGTTGAACGAGACTTGCGGGACAGCCCGGTCGCCCGGATCGTCCAGCTCGAAATAGTCGGCCTGGACGAAGTTGAACGTGTTGGCGATGAAGTTGGAGGGGAAACTCTCGACCTTGACGTTCAACTCGCGCGCCGAACCGTTGTAGTAGCGCCGCGCCATCTGGATCTCGCGCTCCACGGTCTCCAGCGCCTCCTGCAGTTCGGCGAAGTTCTGGTTGGCCTTGAGGTCGGGATAGCTCTCGGCAACCGCGAACAGGCGGCCGAGCGCCTGGCTGAGCATGCCTTCCGCGGCGGCGCGGCCGGCCACATCGTCGCTCGGCACGCCCTGGGCGCGCGTGCGCATCTCGGTGACCTGTTCGAGCGTTTCGCGCTCATGGCCGGCATAGCCTTTGACCGTCTCGACCAGGTTTGGGATCAGGTCGGCGCGCCGCTTGAGCTGCACATCGATGCCGCTCCATGCCTCCTGCACCATCTGCCGGGCCCGAACCAGGCCATTGTAGGCATAGATCGCATAGCCCGCGACCGCCACAACGATGAGAAGAGTGAGCGTGCCGCCGCCGATCATGTCGTGTTTCCTTGATATGGGGTCGACCGACGGACACCGGCCGGACCCCGATTGACGATTGCCGCCGGCCGTCAGGCCGCCTGTGGTTGCTCGGCCGGCGTCATCCATCCGATCATCGCGCCGCCCGGCTCCTGAATGAGCGCGATGCGCCCGACCATGGGCACATCGAACGGTTCGCGGACGATCGTTGCGCCCGCCGCCTTTGCCTTTGCCACACGCGCGTCGATGTCGTCGACCGACAGATAGGCGATCCAGCCTTCCGGCGTGCCTTCGGATTGATCCTTGTTCAACTGGAACAGGCCGCCGGCCATCTGGTCGCCATTCATGGCGATCCAGTACATGCCGTCGGGCATTTGCGTGCCGTCAAAGGTCCAGCCGATGGTATCGGCATAGAAATTCTTGGCCTGCTCGACATCCCAGCTCATCAACTCGTTCCAGTGGAAATGACCATGCGCTGTCATGGCAGCCTCCCTTGTGCGTCAAATTGAAGCATACAAAGCGCGTCAGGCCATCGGGCGCAAGTCACAAAAAAACCGCCCGGCGCGAACCGGGCGGCTTGAACGGGGCGGCGGAGGGCCGCCGCGGGGGCCGATCAGCTCGACGGCAGCATGACCGCGTCAATGACGTGGATGATGCCGTTGTCGGCGCGAATGTCGGCGGCGACGACATTGGCACCGTCAACCACGACAGCGCCGGTGTGCGCGTTCTTCTCGATCGCCAGCAGGCGATCGCCGCCGGCCTTGATCGTCTTGATGTGGATGGTGCGACCCGGAAGCTGGTTCGATGCCAGTTCGCGCGGCAGGACATGGTAGCTGAGGATGGCGACCAGATCGTCGCGGTTTTCAGGCTCGAGCAGGCTCTCGACGGTGCCGGCCGGCAGGGCCGCGAACGCTTCGTCGGTCGGTGCGAAGACGGTCAGGTTTTCGCCTTCGGCCAGTGCGCCGGCAAGGCCGGCGGCTTCAGCGGCGGCGAGCAGGGTGTTGAACGTGCCGGCGCCCTGGGCGACTTCGACAATGTTGTCGGCCTGGGCCGGTGCGGCCATCAGGCCGGTGGAAACAGCAGCAGCGATCAGCAGAGTGCGCATCGTTGGTAGTCCTCCGTGTACTCACAAATAACGGTGCGGGGTGTCCGGACCGATGTTGCGCTATACGGTCGCATCCCGGTTCAGATTTTCGTGAGCGCGGCGCGCGTCATCACGTTACCGTGATCGATCGCACGGACCGGATCCATCGAGGCGCCGCCGCGCGGCAGGAATGCGTCGCGCGATCCGGGTCGGAGGCGAGCGGCACCGTCGGTTCAACTCCTTGCCACCCTGGATTGCAGATATGCTGCACCCCGGGTTTGTTGTGGAATCACGAATGTCGATATACTGATTAACACTCACCCTTTGCTTTCCCGAACGAGTTGAGAGTCGATGAAATACACCCCCGTGACCGTGGCAGCAGCCGCGTTTTTGATGTCGCTATCGATGAGCAGCGTCGCTCAGGCCGATCAACACGGGGGCGTCGGCGGGGCCCAGGCACCTTTTGCGGAAACCGGACACCATGACTGGTCAGGCGTCTATGCCGGCGGGACCATGGGGTATGGATGGGGCCAAACCGGCGCGTCCGATGTCGATGCGCAGCTTGCATCGGCAAGCGATCCGACCGCGCGCGCGTTCCTCGAGCAACTGATCAAGAGCGGATCGGACCAGTCAATCGACGGTCTGGTCGGTGGCGTGTTTGCCGGCATCAACTGGCAGCACGACGGCATCGTCCTTGGCCTCGAAGCGGGGTTTGATATCGACGATGTCGGTGCCAGCACGTCGTTCGATGTTCCGATCAACAGCCGCGTCGATCTGTCGGTCGCGCGCGACTGGACCGCCATGCTGGGCGGGCGGATCGGCAGCACTGTCGATCGCGCGCTGGTCTTTGCAGAAGGCGGGCTGGCGATTTCACGGGCGACCGCCGGCTTCGATCTGACCAATGGAGCCGGCGACACAGACAGCTATGAGGACAGCCAGACACAGTACGGCTACTATGTCGGCGCGGGTGCCGATATCGCGGTGAGCGATCACGTGTTCGTCGGCGTGAAATACACTTTCGTCGACCTTCAGGAGACGACCTACACGTTCAGCGACGGCGCGGATTCGGTCGCATCGACCGGCGACTCCCACCTGCATCTGGGCAAGGTCCGGCTCGGCTTCCGGTTCTAGCGCGTTCCGCGCCGAAACCACATCGGCATGGTCGGTTGGCGCCGTTGCTTGATCAAGTCAGGCGCCGCCGCCGCCGGCCTCGGTCTTCAGGAACGCTTCGCCGCACGCCTTGGCCAGATCGCGCACCCGCAGGATGTAGCTCTGGCGCTCGGTGACCGAGATCACGCCGCGCGCATCGAGCAGGTTGAAGACATGGCTGGCCTTGATCGCCTGGTCATAGGCCGGAAACACGCAGCGGTGCAGGCCGGCGTTTGAGGTCGCCTCGGGGGCGCCCGCCGCCAGCAGTGCGCCGCACTCGGCCTCGGCATCGGCAAAATGCCGGGTCAGCATGGCCGTGTCGGCGAACTCGAAATTGTGGCGCGAATACTCCTGCTCGGCCTGCAGGAACACATCGCCATAGCTGATGCGATTGTCACCCTCACCGCCGTTGAAGTTCAGATCGTAGACGTTGTCGACGTTCTGGACATACA
>CAZSFA010000222.1:0-3936 GCA_964606055.1 uncultured Oceaniradius sp.
GCCGCTCATAGGCCATCATCACCGCTGTCACCTTCTGCTCGGGGTTTTCCTCGAGAAACTTGATGAGCGCATTGACGTCGCCAAATCCGATGTCATAGGCGCCGGACGCAACGCGCGGAATGCTCTCGCGGCTGCCGGCGCCCGAATCGATGGTCACGTTGAGCCCTTCGGCTTCGAAATGGCCGTCATCCAGCGCGATGAAAAACGGCGCCGACGGCGCCTCGAACTTCCAGTCAAGTGTGAAGCGGACATCGGTCTCGGCGAAGGCGATGCCCGCCGACATGCCGAGCGCGGCTGCCGCTGCCAGAATGATACGCATGCGAAATCTCCCTGTGTGCACCGCCAAAGGCGGCTTGCCCGGACATTGCACCAGGGGTTGCCCACAATTCAAGCGCCAATTGGCGATGCACAATTGTTAGGCGGCTGCGTCGGCCAAGCCGCCGCGTTCGCGCAGGAGGGCGACGATATCGCTGACGCCGGTTCCCGACCTGAGATCGGTGAACAGGTGCGGGCGGCCGGCACGGTTTGCCGTGGCGTCCTCGTTCATCCGGCCCAGATCGACGCCGACATGAGGCGCAAGATCGGCCTTGTTGATGATCAACAGGTCCGAGCGGGTGATGGCCGGGCCACCCTTGCGCGGAATGTCGCCGCCCTGGCAGACCGAAATCACGTAAAGCGACAGGTCGGCGAGGTCGGGCGAGAAGGTGGCGGCCAGGTTGTCGCCACCCGACTCGATGAAGATGATGTCGAGATCGCGATGGCGCGCGGTCATCTGTTCGATCGCACGCAGATTGATCGAAGCGTCTTCGCGGATCGCGGTGTGCGGACAACCGCCGGTCTCGACGCCGATCACGCGGTCGGCGGGCAGGGCCTGCATACGGGTCAGCGCTTCGGCATCCTCGCGCGTGTAGATGTCGTTGGTGATGACGGCGACCGAATGGGTGTCGCGCATCGCTTCGCACAGCCGCGCGGTCAGCGTCGTCTTGCCCGAGCCCACCGGCCCGCCGATGCCAACGCGCAAGGGTCCGTTGTTGGTCATGACAAAAACAGCCTTGGCTCAAGAGTTTCGTGGAGCTGGCTGGCAATATCGCCGGCAAACGCCGCCGTGCCAAGATCATCGAGCGTCGATCGGCTGGCTCGGTCAGCGCTCCCGGCGATGACGGGTTCGAGCTTGGCAAGGACCGATGCGGCACCCGTTTGGCCGGTCACCGACAGCCGGATGGCGCATTGCAACTGGTTGGTGGCCAGCGTGTTCAGAAAGGCCGCCAATGCTGGCTCGACCGCGATCCCTGAAAGGCCGGCGGCGGCGCCCACGGCAACCGGCAAGGGAGTCGTACGCGGCGGCAAGGCGACATCGGTGAACCAATGGCCGGCCGCCTCGATGAACGCGGTGCCCTGGTCGCGGGTCTCGCGGCGGCGTTCGGCCGAGACGGTCAGGGCGGCGGCCAGTTCGGCCAATGTCGCAATGGCTTCGGCATCGCCGGCCGAGCGGTGGCCGGCCGCCAGCAGCACCGCGTCGTTCCAGGCCGTGCCATGGGTGAGCGCGGCGGCGATCCAGCGCTCAAGCGTTGCCGGATCGGCCACAAGGCCATCGGCGGCCGCCTGTTCGAGCCCCGCCGAATAGGCGAAGCCGCCGGTGGGAAAGACCGGCGACAGCCATGACATGAGCCGGAGGAGGGCGGTCGGGTCAACCATGGTCGTGATGGTGATGATGGTGGTGACTGGCGTGCGCGTCGCCATAGGCGCCGCCTTCAGGATCGAACGGCGCCTCGATCTCGGTGACGGTGGCGCCAAGGCCGGTCAGCATATCGGCGATCACATGGTCCCGGCGAATGAGGATGCGGTCGGTTTCGATCTGCGCGGCCAGATGCCGGTTGCCGATCTGCCAGGCGAGCGCCAGCAGATGCCGGCCATCGGTGCCGCGCACTTCGATGAGCGCCTCGGGCGCGGCTCGGACCTCGATGATCCTGCCATCATCGAGCACCAGCCCGTCGCCGTGTCGCAAAAGGCGTGCGCGCGGCAGATCGAGCATGAAGGCCAGTCCCTGATCGCTGGCCATCTTCATCCGCCGGCGATGGCGGTCGGTCTCGTCGAGCGTGATCGTGTCAGCCGCATCGGTGAAATCGCGGGTGATCCGGGCAACGGTGGGGACAGGTGAGGTCACAGGCGTGTCAGGGTGAGTGCTTCGATCCGGTCGATGGGATGGTTGGTCAGATCCTTGTCGACCTCGCCCACGATCCGGTTTCGCACGGCCTCATGCAGGGACTTGCGGATTTCGCCCAGAACGTGCGGGGCGGCCACCAGCACGAGCGCATCGAAACGGCCGGCATGGGCGTAGGCGTAGAGCCGGTCGGCGATGTCCTTGGCGAAACGGTCCTTTTGCAGCCGGTGCCAGTCGGTTTCGGCGACGGCGCTGCGATGCGGCGCGGCGCCCGGACCGCCATCGTTGAAACGTCCCGGAGCGTCCGCGCCCTGGTCGCGATTGGGCGGGTTGGACTGCGCCTCCTCGCGAAAAACCTGCAGGTCGGGCTGGGCAAGGCTGCCTTCATTGCGCAGGAACAGGGCCTTTTCGCCGTCGGCGACGACGACCCAGCCATTGTGTTTGAGTTTGATCGTCTCGGTCATGTCAGCCCCTTCGCTTGGTGTTCGCCCAGACTGCCACGTGCGCGGGGTCTTCGGGTTGATCGGGCGCAAACCGGAGCGCCCGGTGCGGTGCGATCGTCAGTGGCGACATGTCGGTCCTAACCCACATCGAGGTTGCGATTGGCAATGGCGCCGCTCTCCGAGAACGGTTCATCGCATATGCCGTCCTTGGCGATCGCAAAGCCGTTGCGGGGCAGGGCCGCTTCGAGCCGATCGCGCTCACCCCGGTCATAGCACTCAAAATGAACGTTGGCGTACTGGCACAGCGTGCCGACGATCGATGAGCCGCCGGCGGAGAGTACGACTTGCGGCGTCGATGCGTTCATTCTGACGATCCAGAACAGTGCGCCCAAGATGCGCACAAAGGCCTCGGGCGGCCCGACCAAAGCGCCGGTGAAATCGGCGTCGAGCCCGACATCCCGCAAGCGCTGGTCGCTGCGCTTTTCGAGCGTGAACGCGGACAGGATCGGTCGTCGAACCGCGGGCAGGATCGCGATTTCCCGCCAACCCATGGTGCGGCACAGGCTCCCGAACCGTTCCCCGACCGTGTTGGCGAAACTCGGCATGTCGGTCGTCCTGATCCCGGCGATGATCGTGCCCGCGAAGTCGAGGCGTCGCGGCGGCTCATCGAAACGGTCGCGCAGAGCGTCGAGATCGGCTGTTGTCCGCGCGTTGAACGCCGCTGCGGTGGCCTCATCGAGGAGCGTCGGCTGATCATCGGTGGTTCTGACGAAGACCCGGTCGCCCGGACGCGCGCGCATCGGGCCGGGGTCGAGCGATGCGCGCTGCCATTGCTGCACATGGTGCGCCAATGCGGCGCGCTCGGAAAAGACCGTTTCCCGCTCGACGAACCGGATCAACCGCGACGGCGCCGCTGGCGGCAGGAAGCTGCGATCGATCAGCTGATCCAGTGTGTAGGGGCAATTGTCAGGCGCATCGGCCAACGGGGCGCCTTCATCGCCAAGGACGGTCGTTTTCGCCCATGTGTAGTTCCTCTGCAGGTGGCGTGCCGCGTGTTCCCGCAGACCTGGGCTTTCTCCGAGGTGTTCGAGCAATTGGCTTCGGTTTGACTCGATCGACGACTTGAGTGCCGGCGAGGCCATGCCCGCCCGCAACTGCCAGGTGAGCAAGCCGCGCATCAACGCGCCCAACGAGCTTCTGACCGCTGCCTCTTCATCACCCGCCAGGTCTTCGAGTTCGGTGGCGATGTTGGATGCGTCGATTTCGGCCAAACGGCCCTCGCGCAGCCGCCGTGCCTGCTCACGCGCCCATCCGCGAAAATCGGCTTCGTAT
>CAZSFA010000223.1:0-3893 GCA_964606055.1 uncultured Oceaniradius sp.
GCGCTCCTGTCGGTCCCGAAGGGTGATCTGGAAGCGGCCGATGCATACGGCCTTTCGGGCTGGAAGAAGTTCCGCCGGATCACCTGGCCGACCATGCTGCGGCTGGCCTGGCCCGCCTACACCAACGAGGCGATCTTCCTGTTTCATGCAACGACGCTGGTGTTCTTCACCGGGTTTCCGGCACTCCAGCAGCGCGGCGACGCGCTTTACTATGCGAGCTATTTCGCCGACCGGACCTTCAACCCGTTCGTGCCCTACCCGATCCTGGCCGGCTATTTCATCATCGTCACGCTGGCGATCATCGGACTGTTCGGTCTGGTCAACCGCCGCCTGAACCGTCACCTGCCACCGCAGCGGAGCGCGCGGCTGCGCCTGCGCATGAACCTGATCCGCTGACCGGCGCGCCGCACGGTTCAGACCGCGCGGTAGCCGCCATCAATCTCCAGGACGGTTCCCGTCACGAAACTGGCGAGCGGCGACGCGAGGTAAAGCACGCCGCCCGCGATCTCATCAGGCCGCCCCCAGCGCTTGAGGGCGGTGCGGGCAATGATGGCGTCCGAACGTGCTTCATCAGCGCGCAGTTCGCCGGTCAGCGCGGTCGAGATCCATCCCGGCGCGACCGCGTTCACCCTGATGCCGTCCTCGGCATAGGCGATGGCGAGCGACTTGGTCATCTGCACGATGCCGCCCTTGGAGGCCGCATAACCCGGGACCAGCGGCCCGCCGAAGAAGGACAGCATGGACGCGGTGTTGGTGATGGTGCCATTCGCCGCAGCAAGAAGCGGCCGGGCGGCAGCGGCAAGGCGCATGGCGCCGTTCAAATTGACGTCGACAACGTCGGCGAACACGCCTGGATCGTGCTCGTCGTTGCGGCGAATGATGCCGGCGCAGTTGACCAGATGGTCAAGGCGATCGAGAGCGGCGAACTGACGGGCCACGGCTTCGCCGTCGCGCACGTCGAGCGTGATGGCGTCAACCGCCGGCATCGCTTCGCGCGCGGTATCGGCCTCCCACGCGGTCGCTCCCGCGACGGTGACTTCGGCGCCCGCCTCGACAAAGGCGGTCGCGATCGCCGCGCCGATGCCGCTCGTTCCGCCGGCAACCAGAACCCGTTTGCCCCTGAAACAGTCAACCGGCCAGAATCCCATGGCGGCGCTAGCGAATGAACTGATCGACATAGTCGGCGCCAAGGCCGACCTTTTCGTAGTGCGCGCGGCACATGTCGATTTTCGAGAAGACGTCCTCAAAGCCGATCGTCTCACCCCATGGATCGACATAGAGCATCGTGCCATTGACCTGGAAATAGGTGATCATCTCCTCGACGTCGTCCGGCACGATCAGCGTGTGCGTCTCGCCCGGCGGCTCGTAGACATAACCGCCCTCCTCGGCCACCCAATCGTGTTCGAGATAGTACCAACGGCCCTTGAGCACGAAACCATGCACGGCCTGCGGGTGGCGATGGCGCGAAAGAACGCCGGACTTGCGCACCCGCAGGAGGTTCATCCAGTAGCCTTGGGAACGGCTCAGGCACAGCGGACGGAAGGACACGTTTTCGGCCTGGGGCACCCAGATGCGCTCATCGTCGGGCACTGCCTTTGGAATGACGATGTCCGTCTGCGCGTCGGGCGGATTGGGGTGCTGGTACGGCATCGTCTGATGCTCATCGGTGGCCTGCAGCGGCATTGTCGTCCTCCCATTTCAATTCAGTGCAAGACTAGACGCCCGTACCATCACGCGCCAAGGCGTATCGGCCGAGTTTCTGCAGGTCGTCGCGCGTATCGATGTCGGTCAGTTCAAGTTCAGAGGCCGGCACCACGGCATCGGGCGGCAACGCGATCAGAAAGTCCCGCGCACCACGGTCGCCACTGACCTTTCCAAGTTCGGCGAAGAACGCGCGCGGGAAACAGGCTGGCGGTGCGCGGCGGTCACCCGCGCCGGCCACGGATGCCTGTTCCTTTTCGCAACGGGCAATGACGCGGTCGATCAACGTCACGTCGACGAGAGGCATGTCCGCCAGTGAAACGACGAGCTTGTCGGCGTCCTTTGCGCGGGCCCATGCAACGGCCGCGCGCAGGCTGGCGGACTGGTCGCCCAACGAGCCGTCCGGTGACAAAACCTCGAAACCGTCAAACCGTGCCGCGACGTGCTGATCGGTCGTCACGACGGCGCGGCACGTGACGCCTGCCTGCCGCATGGCCGCTGCGGCATGGCTGGCGACCGGCCGATCACCAAGCATGGCGAGCAGCTTGTTGCCGTTCCCAAAGCGCGATGAGCGTCCCGCCGCCAGAACGACGCCGGCGGCGATCATGCCATTGCACCGTCGGCGCGCCGGACGGTTCGGGCCGCGTCGAGCACCTCGGCCAGAACCGAAACCGCCAGCGTGCGCGCATCCCGTGCCGAGGGAACGAGTCCGATCGGTCCGTGAATGCGGCCGATCTCGGCCTGGTTCAGCCCCATCGCCTCAAGTTCGAGGTCGCGCGCAGCGCGGGCGCGCCGGCTGCCCTGCGCGCCGACATAGAAGGCTGGCGAGGTGATCGCCTTCATCAGGATCTGTGGTTCCCAATCGTGGTCGTGGAAGAACAGCGTCACCGATGTCCACGGGTCCGGCTCGACGCCATCGGGCATGCCCTTGCGCACCATATGGCGGGTGTCGCAACCGGCGGCGCGGCCCGCCTCGAGCGTTTCCTCATCGGGTGACAACAGCAGGTTGGGATAGCCGGCGGACTGCGCCAACGCGGCGAAGGTACTCGCCTCCGGGCCCTTGCCGAAGACAAGGAAGTTGAGTTCCGGCTCCAGAAAGATGCGAAATGTGTCGCCCGACCTGCCGGTCTCGGTGCCGGACTCAAAGCCAAGCGCACCGCTCGGCACGTCGATGGCGAGGGCACATGCCTTTCGTGCCCGGAGCGTTTCGCACACCTGCCCCAGCACCGATTTGTCCGGTTGCGGCACCAGCAGAATCTCCAGCCCGCCACCGCAAGGCAACTGGATGTCGATGAAGGGCGAACCGCGCCCATAGCGCACGGTGGCCGGATTGCCGTCCGCAAGCGCATTGGCTGCGTGCAGCGCAAGATCGGCCTCGACGCAGCCCGACGACAGTGTGCCCACATGCCGATCATCTGCAAACAGCGCCATCACGGCGCCAAGCGGACGGTATGACGGCCCTTCCACGCCAGTGATCACGGCCATAACGCCGGGTACGTCCGCATCGGCCAATGCGGCAAGCGGGGCGTGATCGGGGCCGAATGCGCCGGCTGTCATGTCTTTGGCCTCAGAGTTGGCATGGCCGCCATTCTAGCGAACCCGTCGGTCGCGCGCCAAGCGCGGCGCTAGCCGAGCGCGGCGATCACCTCATCGGTTTTGGTAACAAGCGCGACGTTCTGCAGCGCGTAGTTGATCGACGCGTTGTGCCAATCGGCATTCATCGTCGAACAGCCATCCTCGGGGATTACCATAACATAGCCCTTGTCGGCGCCGGTCCGGGCGGTGTGCTCGATCGACATGTTGGTCCAGGCGCCGGTCTCGATGATCATGTCGCGGCCTTCGGCCTTCAGGATCGTTTCGAGATTGGTGCCTTCCCAGGCAGACATGCGCATCTTCTCAACCACGTGGTCGCCGGCTTGCGGTTCAAGGCCCGGCACGGCGTTGGCGCCCCATGTGCCTTTGACAAGCGCCTCGTTGTCGATCACGCCTTCGAACAGCGGCGCATTCAGGGTCAGCCCCTTGGCACCAGGCGGCACCACGAAATGCACATGGATGACGGGCACGCCAAGCTGGCGGCAACGCTCGGCGAGGCGCGCGACATTTGCGATTGCGTTCTGGTCGCGGCAATGGCTCGGCGAACCCGACTCGGCGAACGCGCCGCCGTCCATGACGACATCGTTCTGCATGTCCTG
>CAZSFA010000224.1:0-3890 GCA_964606055.1 uncultured Oceaniradius sp.
GACGTCGGCGCCGCGCCAGCCGTAGATCGACTGGTCGTCGTCGCCGACGCAACAGATGTTCGGCTGTGCCGAATATCTGTTGCCGTCCTTGTTCTCCGCGACGGCATCCGTGCTTGCGTCCGCTCGCGGGCTGGCGCCTTGGCTGGTCGCCAATGCTCGTCCTGCCACCGAGGGAGTGCCGCGCCGCCGCTGCGCCAGAAGCCGCAGCCACATGTACTGCGCGGTGTTGGTGTCCTGATACTCGTCGACGAGGATGTATTTGAACTTGGCCTGATAGTCGGCCAGCACGTCCGGGTGCGCCCGCAGGATGCGGATCGGGTGGCACAGAAGATCGCCGAAGTCGGTCGCGTTGAGCGTCTTCAGCCGGTCCTGATAGGCGGCGTAGAGTTCGCGGCCCTTGCCTTCGGCGAATGCGCGCGCGTCGCCTTCGGGGATGTCGGCCGGCCCGTAACCCTTGTTCTTCCAGCCATCGATCATCATGGCGAACTGGCGCGCCGGCCAGCGCTTGTCGTCCAGCCCCTCGGCCTGGATGATCTGTTTGAGCAGCCTGATCTGGTCGTCGGTGTCGAGGATGGTGAAATCGGATTTGAGGCCGACCATCTCGGCATGGCGGCGCAGCATCTTGACGCCGATCGAGTGGAAGGTGCCCAGCCACGGCATGCCTTCGACCGCGCCGCCGACCAACATGCCGATGCGCTCCTTCATCTCGCGGGCGGCCTTGTTGGTGAAGGTCACCGCCAGCACCTGGCTGGGCCAGGCAAGCCCTTGTGCGAGAATGTGCGCGATGCGCGTCGTCAGAACGCGGGTCTTGCCGGTGCCGGCGCCCGCCAGCACCAGAACCGGGCCTTCGGTGGTTTCCACGGCGCGGCGCTGCTCGGGGTTCAGCCCGTTCAGATAGTCGGGCGCCGACCGTGCGCCCATGGCGCGCGCGGCAATGCCGCCCGATGCCGGCTGCGCAGGCGGCGGGTCATCGCCGAAGGGTATGTCCTCGAAGGGATTGCTCATCGATTCGCAATGTAGCGATCTGGGCGGCAAAAACCACACGGCTCCTGCCAAGTGGCGATGGAGTGACCGGTCAGCGCTTTGCGGGTTTGCGCCGGCGGTTTGTCAGTTGCCGGTCGGAGAAACTCTTGCGGCCGTCGATGATCGGCCCCATCGCCGCGCCCAGGTCCGGATTGGCCGCCAGCTTGGCGTCGAGTTCGTCGATCCGGTTGTTGGCGACCAGGTGCAACAGGTCGCTGCGCACGGTGCCGTCATCGCCACGCGGCAGCGCCGCGACGGTCTGGAGCGCATTGACGGCGTGCCCGGCCAGGGCCTTGCGCAGCGCATCCTCGGGCCGTTGCGTTTCGACAAACAGGTAAAGGCCGACGCCCTGCGCGCGCAGCGGGTAGGTCAGCAGCGCCGAGCCGCCGATGCCGTCCAGCCCGTCGAGCGTCGTCCGGATGGCGGGGCCCTCGCGATCGATGCGATCGCCGGTGCCTTCGCCGTCCGACCAGTTCATCATGCTGCGCGTGACGAAGTTGTAGGCGACCTTGCCCGTCCGCATCCAGATCCGTGCCGGCAGCGATTTGCGCTTGAGCACGCGCCGCTCGAACGGCGTCACCAGATGGCGGGCATAGGACCGCTTCTGCTTGAGCAGGTGGCGGACGTCCTCATAGGCGAGCAGCCGGGCCAGCCGGTTGCGCCGCCGGAACACCGATGCGAGTTGAAAATCGATCAGCGCGGCGCGGCCATCGGGCGTCACCAGCCAGTTCTGCGGCTTGGCCAGATCGTTGTGGGTGACGTTGCGGGCGTGCAGCGCGCGCAACAGGCGATGGGCGTCGCGATACCATTGCCCGTCGGCGGGCCGGGCCAGATGCAGCGGCGTGCCATCGACCCAGGACCGGTAAAGCCCCTTGTCGTCGGTGGCGATCAGCGCAGGCACGCACTCGAGCCCGTCGAGCGCCCTGAGCGCACGGATTTCGCGCCGCGCCAGATACCAGGCGAGCGGCCGGCTCCACAGCGGTGCATGGGCGACGCGTCGGTGGACGACGCGCGTATCGGGTGTGCCGGCGACATGGCCGGTCTGCGTTTGTGACAGGACGTCACTTTTCAGCACTGTCTGCGGAACGAATTCTTCCATCGCCGCGCCCCCGCTTGCGGCCCCTTCGATAGGCGCGCCCGCATCGTCGTGCAAGGTTCGCCTGCATCGCCGTCCAGATCAAACCGTCGTCGTTGCCGGGATTGGGGTTCAGCCGCCCCGCCCATGCCGCTGGTAGACAGTGTAGCGGGTTGGCTGGGTGTCGCGTGCGCCCGCCTCGACATCCTGGCTGCGGGTTGCGTCCCACACATCGGCATCGATCGGCGGGAAATGCGTGTCGCCGTCGATTTCCGCCCTGACGTGGGTGATGTGGAGTTCGTCGGCCAATGCCAGTGCCTCGGCGTAGATCTGCCCACCGCCGATGACGAAGAGCTTGTTGGGCGGCTCGGCGTCGGGCGTGTCCGCATCGGGCTCGAAGCGTTCCAGGTGCGCGGCCGCCAGATCGATGGCCGCGCCAAGCGAGCCGACCGCCATCACGCCGTCCGATTGCCAGTCGCGGTCACGGGTGATGACGATGTTGAGCCGGCCGGGCAGCGGCCTGCCGATGCTGTCGAAGGTGCGGCGGCCCATGATCACCGGATGGCCCAGCGTCAGCGCCTTGAAGCGCTTGAGGTCCGTCGACAGCCGCCACGGCATGTCGCCGTCGCGGCCGATGACGCCGTTTTCGGCAATCGCGGCGATGATCGATATGGTTGGCGTGTTGGTCATCGCCGGCGCGGCTCGATGAAGAGGACGTAGAGGCCGTCGCGTTGATCGACATCGTGTTCGACGGCCTCATAAGTGGTCGGGCCGGTCTGTTCGATGTCTTCGGCACAGAACGACACAAGTGCCCCCGGGTTGCCGCTGTCGACGACGATGCGCGATCGTCCCATCCAACCGTGGTATTGCTCCCAGGTCGGCCGATCGCTGCCGTAGCGCAGCCAGGATTGGGCGTAGTAGACGCCGTCGTCATCGGCGCGCGCCAGCAATGCGCGCACGCGCTCGATGAATGCGTCGTCGACACAGAACCGGGCGGCATGGTCGGCGCGCAGCGCCTCGTCGGCGGGTTCTTCGGCAAAGGCCATGCCGGGCCGGCCGGCCAGAACCGGCGTGAAGCGTGTGGTGATCCGCGCGCGTTCGTCTTCGGCAAGGGTCATCGACCAGTGAAGGCGCGTCGTCAGCGTCCAGTTCGGGACGACGCCATTTGACAATGCGGCTGAGAAGGCGGGTGGCCAAGGCGTCACCGCACCCGAGGCGAGCAGCGGCCCGAACGCTCCGGGGTCGAACGGGTTGATGTCGATCGGCTCGTTGTGGCTGCCGAAGGGCGCAACGGAAAACCCGGTCGCCTCGATCATCGCGGTCATGTCGATGCCGCCCGGCGTGATCGCGCGCTGCTCCAGCGTGAATGCGACGGGCTCGCCGTTCACCTCGACCGAAACGCCCAGGAAGTTCGCGTCCTGCACGGGCACCAGCCAATCGTACCGCTTCTGCATATGCACATCGGGCATCGGAAAGCTGACCGTGGTGGTGACGTCGCCATGGTCCCTGTTTTCGATCTCGTATTCGACGGTGATCGTGTCCCTTGTGATCTGAACCGTGCGCGACCGGATGTCGACGACATCGGCGCGACCGAGAACAAGCCCGCCGGCACCCTGGGCCGCGACAACGGGGTTTGCGGTCGCCGGCGCGGCGGCGAGCAAGGTGAGCGGCACGGCGAAACCGGCAATCCAGCAGCGCATGGGCAGTCTCCCGATCGGTCCTTCAGACCGCCACCTTCGCCTTGATGTGCGGGTGGGGGTCGTAGCCGGTGATCTCGAAGTCCTCGAAGGCG
>CAZSFA010000225.1:0-3875 GCA_964606055.1 uncultured Oceaniradius sp.
GCCAACGGATTTACAGTCCGTCTCCTTTAACCACTCGGACACTCCTCCAAGCGGCTGCGCCGACAGGTGGCCGCCATCGGGCGGCACCGGCGCGCCTTATGCGATCGGTCCCCGGCCCTGTCAACACGATCTGGCGCGCCGATGGCGATCATTGCGAAAAGACGTGGCCCACGCGGCTTCCGCTTGCCACAAGTCCGGCTATA
The DNA here is from genome assembly GCA_964606055.1 of uncultured Oceaniradius sp. GTDB lineage: Bacteria > Pseudomonadota > Alphaproteobacteria > Rhizobiales > Rhizobiaceae > Roseitalea. The sequence continues at coordinate 204 of CAZSFA010000225.1, forward strand.
GAGGACCGATGACTGACAGCCGTTCAAAGCCGTCCCGCAAGGACACCCACTACGCGCGGTTGCGCCGCCAGCACCGCGACCGCAAGCGCGACAGCGGCCAAGCGCCTCCGGAGGGCCCGCCCGATGGCCAGGTGTTTCTCTACGGTCTGCATACGGTGCGCGCCGCCCTCGACAATCCGCGCCGGCGCATACATCACATGGCAACCACCCCCAACGCGCTGGTGCGATTGGGTCTCGACGAGGATGAGGCAGCCGCCCTGCCCTTTCCGGTCGAGACGGCGCGGCCGGCCGATCTCGACAGACACGTCGGTGCCGACGCCGTGCACCAGGGGGTTGTGATCCGCGCCGACGCGTTGGCGCCGATGGCACTCTCCGGCCTCGGTGATGCCAGACTGCTGGTCGTACTCGATCAGGTCACCGATCCGCACAATGTCGGCGCGCTGATGCGTTCGGCGGTCGCCATGGATGCGGCTGCGCTGGTGACGACCGCACGACACAGTCCGGCGGAAAGCGGCGTTCTGGCCAAGGCCGCCTCGGGCGCGCTGGAGCATCTGCCGATCGTGCATGTACGCAATCTTGCGGCCGCGCTTGATGAACTGGCCAAACGCGGGTTTCAGACGGTCGGGCTGGACTCGGAGGGCGCCCGTCCTATCGAGGACACGCTTGCCGGCGACCGCATCGCGCTGGTTCTGGGCGCCGAAGGCAAGGGACTGCGGGAGAAGACGCGCGCCACCGTCACCGATCTGGCGCGGATCGACATGCCCGGTCCGATCCGGTCGCTCAATGTGTCCAATGCGGCGGTGCTGGCGCTCTACATCGCGCGCCGGCACTTGTCGTCGCCTTAAGCGATTTGCAACCAGCCTGGTCTTAGCTTCCGCCAACGGACGCGGAGCGAATACCCATGACGATCGGCAGGACCCGGCCGGGTTTCGGGACAGAAATGGCGGCAGTGCTGGTTGCCATGGCGGCGGCGATGTATGTGCAGTCGCGGCTTGGCCTGACGTCCGACGTCAGTTGGCTGCTGACCGTCAACGAGCGGATCATCGCCGGCGAACGCCTTTACCTCGACCTGCACGAGACCAATCCTGCCTTCTCCATCTGGCTCTATCGCCTGCCCGTGCTGATCGGGTTGACGACGCCGGTTTCCGCCGAGACCGCGCTCTATGCACTGATCGCCATTGGGCTGGCCGCAAGCGTCGGGTTCAGCGTTCATCTGCTGCGGCTCGCGGCGATCATCGGCACGGATCGGCACACGCTGACGGCCCTCGCCGTCGCGATCATCCTGATCTTCGGCGTGTTCGCCGGCACCACCTTCGCGCAGCGCGAGTTCATCGGGCTGGTCGCGCTGCTGCCATGGATCGCCCTGCAGGTCGCGAGGGCGGAAATGGGGTCAAGCTGGCGCCCGGCGCGCTGGGTGCTGCTGCTATGCGGCGCAAGCTGCGCCGCGATGGTGATGGTCAAGCCCTATTGGGTCCTGACGGTCCTCATGCCGGTGCTGCTGCTTGCGGCGCGCCAACGATCGGTCCGACCCTTCTTTCACGGTGAGAACCTTCTGGGCGCGGCGGTCTTCGTTGCCTACATCGGCATCTTCCACCTGATGCATCCCTACTACTTCACGACCTACGCCGACATGCTGATGGCGGTATATGCGCCGGTGCGGATGCCTGCAATCGTCGCGATCCACACGCTGCTCGCGACACTGATGGTGACGGCCATCGCCATTGTGAGGCGCCCGGCCACCTGGTCCAGCGCGACATGGGTGTGCGTCGCCGCCGCATTCGGCCAGCTGGCCGGCACCTGGGTGATGGGCCGGGCCTTCATCTACCACGTCTTTCCGGTCTATGCGCTGTTGGCGCTGGCGCTTGTCGATTCGGCTCGGTCGGCGCCGATCTTGCGGTTGGCCCCATCGGCTGCAATCGCGGGCCTGGCGATGTCGCTGGCCGCCGCGATCTTCTTCTGGTCCGACTGGCCCGATCCCGCAATCGAAGAGCACCTGGCCGAGCATCATCATGGTGGCACCGCCATCGCCATCTCGCCCAGTTTCAATGCCGGCCATCCGCTTGTGCGCGATGCGGGCATGCACTGGGTCGCTCCGGGCCCGGCGCTCCTCTACACCTTTTACGGCGGCAGGAGCCTTCAGGCCATCAGCGAGCGCGATCCCGTCACGCGGCGCGGCAAGATCGAGGCCGCAATCGAGGCGGAGCACCACCGTTTCGCCGAAGCCATCGTGCGCGAGCGGCCAGACGTCGTGCTCCAGCCTGGGCACATGGAGACAGATTGGCCGCAGACCCTTGAGGCGATCTGGCATCACCCGGTCGATGGCTTGGCACCCGCCGACCTCTACACGCTTGAGACGATCGTCGGTGGCGCGCGAATCTTCGTGCCGACCGCGCCGGAACTTGCACACACATCGCAAGAAAAATGAGCCGATGCCGTGATTTTGGCCAGCTTGTGACATAATGGCTGTCTGATCGAGCCCGAGGGGAGACACCTATGAAAACCAGATCGATGGCCGCCTTGGGCGCCGCATTGCTGTTCACTGCCGCTTGCACCACCGACCCGTTCACCGGCGAACCGACCGTTTCCAACACCGCGACGGGCGCCGGAATCGGAGCCGGCATCGGCGCCGGCATCGGCCTTCTTGCGGGTGGCGATGATCGCCGCAACGCCTTGATTGGCGCGGGTATTGGCGCGCTCGCCGGCGGTGTCGCCGGCAACTACATGGACCGCCAGCAGGCCGAACTGGCCGCGCAACTGCAAGGCACCGGCGTATCGGTCACGCGCGTGGGCAACAACATCGTCTTGAACATGCCCTCCAACATCACCTTCGCCACCGATCAGGATCAGGTGATCCCGGCCTTCTTCCCGACCCTTGATTCGGTCGCCATCGTTCTGAACCGGTACAATCAGACGCTGGTCGACGTGTTCGGCCACACCGATTCTACCGGATCGGACCAGTACAACCAGGGTCTGTCGCAGCGTCGCGCCCAGTCGGTGCTCGGCTATCTGACCACGCGCGGCGTCAATGGCCAGCGCATGGCAGCGACCGGCTTCGGCGAGAGCCGCCCCATCGCGGACAACGCGACCGAGGCGGGCCGCGCCCAGAACCGACGCGTCGAAATCCAGATCGTGCCGCTGACCTGAGCCGCACCACATCCTGAAACGCACTGAAAGGCCGGCCTCGCACCGGCCTTTTCCTTGTCTGATGGTCTTGCCGACGCCCACTGAAAGGGGTGCGGTCCAATGCGCCGATCCGGCGTGCAACCGACGTTTTCAGCTGGGGATTGCATACGAATGCAAACTGTGAGACGATTTTGTCGGGCACGCATCCGTTTTCGGAGCAATCACAGTGAACGTTCATACCTCTACCGGTCCGAACCACGACGATCTCCTTTTTAAATCGGTTCAGAACCCCCACCCGCTGCGCCTGACCGCCGCGCAGATCGACCAGTACAATCGCGACGGTTTCGTCACCGGATTGACGGCGTTCGATGCGGGTGAGGCAAAGGCCAATCTCGACTATCTGGATTCGCTTTTGTCCAAGCGCGGCGCCGACGGCGCCTACGCGCTCAACTGCTATCAGGCGCGCGCGGCCGGCATCTGGGACCTTTGCACGCATCCGGTGATCCTCGACCATGTGCAGGACATCATCGGCGAGAACATCGTCTGCTG
>CAZSFA010000226.1:0-3866 GCA_964606055.1 uncultured Oceaniradius sp.
AACACCCTGGCAAGGCGCGGCGTCATGATCCGGTCTCCTTGGCATGGCGCATGATCTCGGCCAGTTCGGCAAAGGCGTCAGCCGAACGGGGATGATCGGGCCGCTGGTTCAGCGCGCGATAGATCTGCGGCACGGTCTGGATCGCGCGGTCGAGTTCGGCATCGGCGCCGGGCTGGAAGCCACCGATCAGGCGCAGGTCACGGGTTTCCTCGAAGCGGGCGATCATCGCCCGCAGATTGGCCACCAGATCGGCCTGCTGCGCGGTGAACACCCGCCCGGCGAGCCGCGAGATCGACCCCAGAACGTTCACCGGGGGATAGCGCCCGCTGTCGGCGATGGTGCGCTCCAGCACCAGATGGCCGTCAAGGATGCCGCGCATGGTGTCCGAGATCGGATCGTTGTGGTCATCGCCATCGACGAGCACGGTGACGATGGCGGTGATCGATCCACCGCGGTCGCCGCCGGGTCCGGCCCGTTCGAGCAGCAGCGGCAGTTCGGCGAACACGGGCGCGGGATAACCACGCTGCACCGGCGGCTGGCCGGCGGCGATGCCGGTCTCGCGCAAGGCATGGGCAAAGCGCGTCACCGAATCCAGCAGGAACAGGACACGCTTGCCCTGATCGCGCAGCGTTTCGGCAAGCCCCATGGCGAGCGGCGCGGCGCGGCGGCGCATGATGGCGCTTTCATCGCCGGTCGCGGCCACGATCAGCGATTTGGCCATCGCTTCGGGCCCCAGGGTCTCGGCGACGAACTCGCGCATTTCGCGCGATCGCTCGCCAACGAGCGCGACGACCACGGCGTCGAACGCGCCACCGCGCGCCAGCATGGCCAAAAGCGTCGATTTGCCGACGCCCGAACCGGCAAAGATGCCAAAGCGCTGGCCAATGCACAGTGGAGTGAACAGGTCGATGACCCGCACGCCGGTACGAAACGGCTCGGCGACGGGCGATCGGTGCAGCGCACCGGGTCGTGGCGGCGGCGCGCCGGCACTGATCTTGCGCAAGGGCCCCTTGCCATCGATCGGCCTGCCCAGCGCATCGACGGCGCGGCCAAGCCAGCTCTCGTCGGCGACAGGGTTCAGCGAGCCTTCAAGATAGGCGCCGTCGCCGACCGCGATGCCGTCGAGCGGCGTGATCGGCGCGACGATCACCGACTGGCGCTCGACATGCAGCACTTCGCCCATGGCCGCATGGCGATCCAGACCAAACCGGATGATGTCGCCGATGCGGGCCCGGCCGCCAAGGCCGGAGACGGTCACCGTGTCGGCACGCAGGCCGGTGACGGCGCCGCCGTGAACCACGAAACGGGCCGGATCGCCGAGCGCATCGAGTCGCGCCGCCAGTCCATCCAGACCGGGCCGCTGCACGAGGTCGGCAGCGACCAGCCCGGCCTTGGCACCATAGGCACTATCGGCGGTGGAGGGCATCGACCAGGCGGTTCAGCGATTCGTTGGTCAGATTGACCATGGCGTTGGAATAGTCGAACGAGCGCTGCACGGTGATCAGCTTGGTGATCTCGACCACCGGATCGACGTTGGAGCCTTCCACATACCCCTGAAGGACCGTCACGTTGGGATCGTCGACCACCGGCTCGGGCTCGCCGTCCAGCAACACACCCGAATCGCCATAGCGGACGAAGTTGGATTGGGGCGTGTGGGCAAACAGGCCCAGAGCACCGACCTGATTGCCGTCCTGGCGCAGAAAGCCATCGGAGCCCATCGTGACCGGACCGCCGGCGGGGTCGACCACGAGCGGCGCGCCGCCCGGATCGAGCACGGGATAGCCCGAAATCGAGACCAGATCGCCGTTCTCGGTCACCGAGAACCGGCCGTCGCGTGTCACGACGGTGCCGGCCGGCGTCTGCAGCGCGAACCAGGCGTCGCCCCTGATCGCGAAATCGAGCCCCGAACCGGTCGCCTGCATGCTGCCCGGTTCGGTTGTCATGTATTCGGCGCCCTTGGAGGCAAAAGCCACCGTCTCGGTGCCGTTCTGCGAGGCGACGCGGTCCAGCACCTGCTCGAACCTGACTTCGGCGGCGCGAAAGCCGACCGTCTGTGCGTTGGCGATGTTGGAGGCGATCGTTGTCAGCCGGCGCTCGGCGGCGACGATCGAGGAAAGCCCGACGTGAATGCCGTCTTGCATGGCGCTACCTGCCCAATTGCTGAAGCTGCAGAAGAAGATCGGTCGACAGCGAGGCCGATGTCGACGGCGCGATCAGGGCCAGCACCGGCGACTGGGCGGCCGATACGCCATTGCTGAGCTGCCACATGTTGGCAAAGCGGGCGATGAAGTCGCTGAGCTTTGCGGGATCCTTGAAGTCCTCGATGTCGATCCGGCCTGCCAGGATCTCGACCTGCCGGTCGATGTCGACGGTTGCCATTTCGGCCGGCATGCCAAGCGCGGTGCGCACGACCTCGCTCAGCGCCCGATCGGCCAGAATCTCCAGATGGCTGGTCACCTCGGGCGCCTTTCGCTGGAAATAGAGCGCCAGCCGGACGCCGGGATCGGAAGCGCCCGCCTCCGATTCGAGCGTCTGCACCAGATAGCGGTCGATAACGCCCTGCCGGGCCTTGGTGAACACGGTCGCCGCTTCGCCAAAGGCGGCAAAATCGTAGGTGGCGGCGAAGTCCCGATAGCGCGGATCGCTGAGCTGATTGGCAAATGCCTCCGGATCCTCGCGCCCCTCCTTGAGCACCTTGAGCATGAAGGCCTTGGCATAGGCCATGTCCTCCAGCCCGTGGGCACGCATGGCGAAGTTGAACAGGCGCGTGTCGGCGACGAACTCCTCGGGCGTCTTTATCGTCTCGATGGTCTCTCGATAGTAGGCGACTTCGCGCGCAACGTCGCCGCGCTCGGACAAGCGCCCGATCGAGGCATCCATGTCGCGCGTGATCAACTGCAGTGAGACGAGTGTCGTGGTCATGGTCGGCCAACCTTTCGGCAGCCATTGTCGACGGCAAGGCTTGCGCGAGGCTTGATGGCCGCGCGCCCGGCCGCGACAGGTTCATGCAAGCTTTGGCGATTAGCGTTCCATTAACCCTAAGGAGCAGCGCCAGTGGGCATTATTCTCGGTCTGATCGTCACCTTCGGCTCGGTGATCGGTGGTTACATGGCGATGGGCGGCTACATCACCGTCCTCTACCAGCCATGGGAGTTCGTCATCATTGGCGGCGCGGCCATCGGCATCTTCCTGATCGCCAACTCGTTCGCCGTGGTCAAGGACAGCGCCAAGGCGACCATGGAGGCGTTTGCCGGCAAGGTGCCGCACACCGATGACTACATGGAGCTTCTGGGTCTTCTGCACCGGCTGATGCGCGACCTCAAATCCAAGCCGCGCAACGAGGTCGAGACGCACATCGACAACCCCGAAGACTCCGACATCTTCGCCGAGTACCCCGCGATCCTGGCGCGCGAGGACCTGACCAACTTCATCTGCGACTACATTCGGCTGATCATCGTGGGCAACGCGCGTCCGCATGAGGTGGAGGCGCTGATGGAAGAAGAGATCGGCATCGTCCGCCACGACAAGCTCAAGCCCTACAACGCCCTGCAGAACTCGGCGGACGGACTGCCAGCCATCGGCATCGTCGCCGCGATCCTGGGCGTGATCAAAGCGATGGGCGCCATCGACCAGAGCCCGGAAATCCTCGGTGGTCTGATCGCTGCGGCGCTGGTCGGCTCGTTTCTCGGCATCTTCCTGGCCTATGGCGTCGTCGGCCCGCTGGCGACCAAGGTGAAGACCACCCGCGAAAAGTCGATCCGCCTCTACTACGTCACCAAGCAGACGCTGATCGCCTACATGAACGGCTCGATGCCGCAGGTCGCCATCGAGTTCGGCCGCAAGACCATCTCCGCCTATGACCGGCC
>CAZSFA010000227.1:0-3857 GCA_964606055.1 uncultured Oceaniradius sp.
TCGACCGGATCGTCGAACTGGATGCCGCCAACCTGCCGCCGATCGTCTCCTGGGGCTCGTCGCCCGAGGACGTGGTGTCGATCGAGGGCGTGGTGCCCGATCCGGCGGCAATCGCCGATCCGACCAAGCGGGCCTCCAAGCAGCGCGCGCTCGACTATATGGGCCTGACGCCCGGCACCGCGATGACCGACATCGAACTCGACCGGGTGTTCATCGGCTCGTGCACCAATGGTCGGATCGAGGATCTGCGGGAAGTGGCCCGCGTCGTCGAGGGCAAGCGCGTCGCCGAGCGGGTCGATGCGATGATCGTGCCCGGGTCCGGGCTGGTCAAGGCGCAGGCCGAGGCAGAGGGGTTGGACGCGATCTTCACGGCCGCAGGCTTTGACTGGCGCGAGCCGGGCTGCTCGATGTGCCTTGCGATGAACGATGACCGGCTCAAGCCCGAAGAGCGCTGCGCGTCGACCTCCAACCGCAACTTCGAGGGTCGGCAGGGCTACAAGGGCCGGACCCATCTGGTCTCGCCGGCCATGGCGGCGGCGGCCGCGGTGGCTGGCCATTTCGTGGACGTGCGCAAGCTCTGATCGCCAAAACCGTGCGCACCATGCGGCGCGCCCCAATTGTTCGGCACGGGTTTAGCAAGCCTTAAGCGGTTTGCGCTAGCGATACCCCCGGCCGGGGAATTGATCATTGGAACTGACTGTTGCAAGTGTTGTTGCCGCGCTGGGCATATTGTTCGGCCTGAACTATTTTGGGCTCTTCATCGCGGCCCATATCCTCGACCGCTCGTCGAACTACATCCTCTGGTACTTGGCATCCACTCTGGCGATGATCGTCAGTGGCGTATCTTACTTTCTTTCCAGCGTTTCGGCCAATCCCGAGGTCTTTCTGGTCATCGACGATGTCTTCGTCGGTGTCGGCTTCGTGCTTCTCGGCATGGGTATGCGCAATTCGTTTGGCATCGAGGTGCCGGTGCGGCTGATGAAGCTGCATCTGCTGACGGGGCTGGTGCTGGTGCCCGCTTCGATCGGGCTTGGCGAGATCAGTGTCGTGCGGCTTTCGATGGTCAGCCCTTGGCAGGCGCTGGTGCCGTTCGTGCTCGGGGTGATCCTGTTTCGCACGATCGGTCAATCATGGACGCGGGGTATTCTGACAGGGCTGTTGTTCGGCGTTGCGACCGCGATCGCGGTGCGCCCGCTGGTTGCCGGCATCATTGGAGCCAATGCGGGCCTGACCGAGGCGCAGCAGGTGGCCAAGTATGGCGCGGTGATTTCGGTGCCGTTCCTGGTCACGGCGTTCGGCATCGGCGCGGTGATCCTGTTTCACGCCCTGAGCGAGCTGGTGCGACGCTACCGCAGCGCCTCGATCACCGACAGTCTGACGGGCCTGCTCAACCGGCGTGGGTTCCTTGACGCGGTCGGCCTGATGCCGGCGCCGCCTTCGACGCTGATCATGCTCGACATCGACCGGTTCAAGCAGGTCAATGACACCTATGGCCATGACGTCGGCGACCAGGTGATCATCGCGGTGGCGACGGTCCTGCGCGATCATGTCGGCACTCCCCATGTCGCCGGCCGGCTCGGCGGCGAGGAGTTCGCCATCCTGCTGCGGCGGGCCGAAACCCGCACCGCCCATGCACTTGCACACGCGCTGCGCTGCGCCATCGAGATTTCGCTCGACGGCTTTGTCGAGCAGGGCCGCACGATCACCGCGAGCCTGGGTATCGCCTCGATCGGCGCCAAGGGCATCGGGGGCGCGCTGGTCGATGCCGATCGGGCGCTCTATCGGGCCAAGCGCGAGGGCCGCAATCGGGTGTGCGTCTCCGACGGGTTCGGCGTGCCGTCCGTGCCGCGACCGGAACGCCGCCACATCAGGGCTTGACCGCGATGCCATGGGCCGGCGGCTATATCGGCACGATGATCGCGCTGATGTAGAGCCACAGCGTGATGGTCGCCACGGCGGCCGCCGTCGCGAGCAGCAGCGCCGAAGCGGCAAGGCCCACCGCGCGGTCGTACATGGTCGCAAACACATAGACGTTCACGCCCGGCGGCAGCGCGGCCATGGCGACGGTGACATGCACCGCGATGGGCGGCAGGCCGAGCACGTAGTGCGTCAGGATCAGCGCCAGCAGCGGGTGCAGAACCAGCGACAGGGCCGCGACCGTCATCGTCTCGGGCAGTGCGGCGGTCAGCCGGTAACCGATGAGCGATGCGCCGATGCCGATCAGCGCGACGGGTATCGCCGAGGTGGCGATCAGATCGGCGGTGGTGGCGATCGGGCCGGGCACGGTGAACCCGGCCACGTTAACCGCGAGCCCCGAAAGGATGCCGATCATGATCGCATTGGTGACGACCGAACGCGCCGCGCGGCGCAGCGTTTCGCCCAAGGGCCTGCCATCGCGGCGCATCAGTTCCATCGTCACCATGCCGGTGCCATAGATGAGCGGTGCTTGCAGCGCGATGATGCCCAGGCCCAGCGTCAGCGCATCGGCGCCGTAGACGCGCTCGATGATCGGCAGGCCGAGCAGCACGCCGTTGATGTATGTCGCCGAAAACCCGGCCGAGACGCTCTCGCCGGGCCGTCGCCCGAAGACCGCGCGTGCCAAGACGATGCCGATCACGAAGCAGGCGAACGATCCGGCATAGAAGCTGGCCAGCACCGGCGGCGAAAACGCCGCGCCCAGGTCGAGCTGCGACATGGCGCGAAACATCAGCAGCGGCACGGCGAGCCGCACCGCATAGGTGTTGAGCGCGGCGCCGACGCTGCCGGGCAGGTAGCCGAGCCGCACCGCGCCATAGCCGAGACCGACCAGGAGGAAGATGGGCAGGACGCTGAGGAGGATGGACAGCAAGGGCGCGGACGTGTCGGGTTCGATCGCCCGGAGCGGGTCGGGCGCATTGGGCGTGGCGAGCGGTGCCCTTGCATAGGCGATGCCGGCCGGTTTGGCGAGCGCGCGCGATGTGCGCGGCGTGCATCGCAACAAGGCGCTTGCCCGCCACAATTGGATCGCCTATCGCGCGCCGATGACCCGCATTGCGATTTGCCGTCCGCTCGCCCCCTTGTTCCTGTCCCTGCTCGTTGCCGGCTGCCAGGTTCTGCCCGGCGGCTCGCCCGGACGCGGCGGCCCGCCGCCGACCGGCACGTGGATGTGCTCGAACGGCGCGCGCCTCGACATCAGCCGTGCCGATGGCGGCATATCGGTGGCCGACAGTCGCGGCCCGACCACAACGCTCACCCCCGATCCACCCGGCCAGGCCGAACGCTATGCCGCGCCGGGTCACGCGCTGGTGGTCGCGGGTCGCACGGCAAGCTGGTTTTCGAGCGGCCGGCAACCGTCGGATTGTCGCCGTTGAAGGCCGGCCCGCGCCTTTGACGCTGTGGCCGGAACCGGCCTTTGCGATGCCGGTCCGGCGCCGGTTTGCCTGCCGTTCGGCGCCCGGGACCCATCAGACCAATTGGCGACGACCAATGGCCGCACCTCCTTTGACGCAGTGCAAAACGCACTCTAAAACAGTTCCAAAAAACCAAGATGTGTTCGGGGTCAGCCTGTGCGTGCGAAGCACGGCGGCAGGCGCGCAAAAACCCCCGACGTGAGCGATCGAAGGGGTATGCCGTGTCGTCACAACCGGCCCAGGCCGGCGCTGCCAAACAGCGCCCCATGAAGCAGCGCCCGTTGTCGCCGCACCTGCAGGTCTACACGCTCATCCCCACGATGCTGGCCTCGATCATGCACCGGATCACCGGCGTCGGCCTTTACTTCGGCACCGTGCTGATTGCCTGGTGGCTGATCGCCGCCGCGACGGGGCCGGGCGCATTTGCCTGGGCGGACGGGTTCCTGTCGTCCTGGTTCGGGCTCTTGA
>CAZSFA010000228.1:0-3788 GCA_964606055.1 uncultured Oceaniradius sp.
TAGGTGTACTTCTTGGCCTTGGCCAGAAAGCCCATGTTGACGCCGATGTCGAACTCCTTGAGCGCGTCGTTGATGAAGCCGGCATGGCGGCTCTCGTCACGGCTCATCAGGCCGAACAACTCGCAAATCTCCTTGTTGGTGCCGCGCCGTTTCATCTCCTTGTAGAGAACGCAGCCGGAGAACTCGGCCGTCAGCGACGAGACCAGGAAGTCGATGAACTCCTTGCGCAGTTCGGGATCGAGCGCGTCGATGTCGATATGGTCCCAATCGGCGTTGCGCTTGAAGTGGCCCTTGTTGGGGTCCGAGCGCATCTCCTCGATCAGCGCATCCCATTCCTCGCGCACCGGCGTGACATCGATCCTGTCCATCTCGTCGAAGTCGGTGGTGTAGAAGCGAGGATTGAGCATCGTCGTTTCGGTGGCCATCTGCGTTGTTGCGCTCTGCGATTCGAGCGGGACGGCCGTCTTCTGGGCGCCACGGGGCGTTTGCACATGCTGGTTCATAGCGCGGCCTCCTCGGAGAAGCTGAATTCGCACAGTTCCATGAACTCCAAATCGCCCGTCGCGCGCGTCCAGGCGCGTTCGATGGCACTGGCGCGGGTGATGGTCGCGGTGCGTTCGAACGTGGCGCATTCGCCATAGGGGATCGAGATCGGCGCGCCATGCACCATCACCTCGTCACCGGGTTCCACGGTCACGCCGTTTTCGAAACGCAGATGCGCGCCAAGCTGCTCGAACGTGTTGTTGATCTCGACCCTGCACGGCACCTCCTGCCGTGTTCGAGCGATCAATCCGATCAGGCTCATTGTGTTCCTCCGTTGGTTTGGGCGACCTGCTCGGCAAGAGCGAGCGAAGCCGACCGGTTGAACGCGTTCAGGCTGATGCGGTCTCCCGTTCGGGCATCCTCCAGAAGGACGATGCCGACGCCCACGCGCAGGACGTCGAGTTCACGGCCAAGCGAAGCGCCCTGCCCGCCGAGCATCCGGTCGAGCGAGCGCAGCGCGCCGGCCATGAACTGGTTGGGTGCGGGCCCATAGGCGGCCAGCACGGCATTGGTCGCAGCGTCATGGACACGGATCGTGCCATCGACGGAGCGGTCGACGACCACCGTGCCCACATGGTCGATCCGCTCGACACCGACTGCGGTCGGTTCGGTGTCGCGCCATTGATGTATGGCGACCAGGCTCAGCATGACGACGACGAGCCCGACCGACAGGCCCAGCGGAACCCAGCGGATCCCTGGCGCGTCATGATCGTGATGGACGGGAACGTCGCTCATGGTGTGCCAGGTCCTCTCCTCGGTTCACTCGGCCGCCTGCGGGAACGGCACAGCCGTGCCCTCGCCGCGATCGACGTGAACATCGTGCAGCGCGCCGGGGTGCTGCGTCCGTCCGAAGTTGGCGTGCAGTTGCGTTGCCAGAAGCGATGCGACGGTGCCGATGTCGGCGATACCGATCAGCTGCGGCTCCATGCGGCCCATGCGCAGCCCGCGCACATGCGGCCAGAAGATGAACCAGTTCAGCTTGATGCCCGGCTTGAAGCGCAGCGCGATCTCGCCGAGCCCATGGCCGCGTTCGCGCACATCGACCGACTCGATCTGGCTGTAGGGCAGGTTGAACGCCTTGGGCAGCGCGATGCCGAACCGCATCACGATGCGACGCGTGGTGATCGTGTAGGTCGTCGTCCTGGCCACGCCCCATGCCAGCCAGTGCGCCAGTCCGATGACCAACCCGCCGGCCAGCGCCATGATCGCAAGCGACATGGCAATGTCGAACGGGGCGCGTGCGAAATAGAGCCCGGTGACCACCAACCACGCCAGCATGACAGCGAAATAGCCGGCGATCCAGCGCACCTTGAGCGAATGGCGGGCAATCGCGGCGGCACGGGGATTGCCCTGCCAGACGATGCGCTCGCCCACCGGCAGCGGGCCGGGCAGGCCCGCATTCGCCTTTTCGTCGAACTCGGTTGCGATCACGCCGACGGTCATATCAGCGACTCCGCACGGTCGGGCGTGGCGTAAAGAAGGCCCGCGCCGTAATAGGCCATCACCTTCTCTTCCTCGAGCATGGTGATCTCGCCCTTCTTCTTGGTGCCGGGCACCAAGGCGAACTGCTCGCCGGTGATGGCATGCACGTAGATCACCTTCTCGCGGTCACGCGGCATCTGCACGGTGCAGAAGTTCATCGGCACAAGCACGGTGCGCGGCGCGTCGCCCACTTCGGTCTCAAGTTCGAGGTAGCGGATCACGGCTTCGGCCTTGTCGACCCAGACATCGGTGACGCGGCCGGCAATGATGCTGTCGCAGCCGACGACACGCAGTCCGCGCGGGTCGAGATCCTGCTTGGCGATCGTGTAACCCTCGGCGTCGCGCATCGGCACGATCTTGACTTCGCCATGGGCGGTCATGTCGGGCACGTCGGCGCGACGTGTCCAGGCGCCGGGGCCGATGCCGTCAAGCATCGGGTTTTCGCCGGTCGGCTCCCATGGCGCGCCCGAGAACTGGGCGATCTGCTGGCCCTTGACGTCTTCCGAGTTGGGATCGCCGGTGTCATTGGGCACCGACACCTCGCCATGGCCGTTGGGCAGGTGGAACGTCTTGGGGTCGGGCGTGAAGATCCACGAATGACCGTCCTTCTCACCGGCATCGTTTTCCAGCGGGAAGCCTTCCCGGCGGCTCTCGCGCTGAAGATGGAAAACAAGGCCCGCGAAAAAGACGGCGAAGATCCAAAAGGCCACAATGCCGACGTCTGTCCCTTGTGTGAGATCAACCATGGCGCGTCTCCTTGGTCACTGGCGTTATCCTGGCAGCTCGGCGAGGCCGAGCCTTGAGTTGGACTGGGTGGAAGCGGGGTTGGCGCGCGCGCGGCTGACCAGCGGGCCAAGCGCGATCATGGCAGCAAACAGCAGCGCGATCTCGATATGGTAGACGATGGCGTAGCCGGCGACAGGCGCGGTCAGTGCCACACCGAAGGCGCCGGTCTCGACGATTGCGTTCACGCCGTCGCGGATGAAACCGCCTGCTGCGATGCCAAGGCCGATGGCCGTCGCCTGAACCGCGCCCCAGGCACCGATCGCGATGCCGCTGTCGGTGCGGTCGGAAACCTCCATCGCCGCAAGCATTGTGCACACGGCAAACAGGCCGCCGCCAAGGCCGATCAGCGCGGTGCCGATGCGGAACAAGGTGGGCGATTGCAGCGGCTCGGCAAAGACGACAGCCGAGAAGGCGAACACGCCGATCAGGGCGCCAAGGCCGGCAAGCCGGTACATGTTGTGGCCCCTCGAAAGCCAGCGGCCGGCCAGCGCGAACCCCAAAAGCGTGCCGCCGGCCCAGATGGCCGTCAAAAACGTGGTGGCCGAAACCGAAAGGCCGAGCACTTCGCCGCCATAGGGTTCAAGCAAGACGTCCTGCATCGCAAATCCGGCCGCGCCCAGCGCGACGGCAACCAGCAGGCGGACCGTGCGGTTGTCCTTGCAATAGCCGGTAAAGGCTTCGCGGAACGATGGCACCACTCGGTCAGGGGCGGTCAGAAGCGCATTGCGTGGCTCTTGCTTCCACAACGCAATCGCGTTGATGATCAGCGTGACGACCGCGGCGCCCTGCACGACGCGGATGAGCGTCAGCGCGGAAAACTCGGCCAGCAGCCCGCCGAGCGCGACCGCGCTGGCGATCATGCCGACGAGCAGCATCACATAGGCGAGCGCGACCACGCGCGGCCGGTTGTCCGGCGCGGCCAGATCCGTCGCCAGCGCGAGACCGGCGGTCTGCGTCATGTGCATGCCGATGCCGGT
>CAZSFA010000229.1:0-3785 GCA_964606055.1 uncultured Oceaniradius sp.
CGGCGTCGCACCATCGCGCGGCGCCGATGGCAGGCGGGCCGGCTTCGGCCATTGTGAATGCGGGATTTTGGGCGATGGCGACGGGACTCTTCGCAACGATTCGGACCATGCTGGAACGCGACCGCAATGTGCGGTTGGTCGCCAACGATCCGGCACTGACATCGGAACTGTTGTTGCTGTTCCGCGTGATGCTAGCCGATGGCATGGTGCAAGGCGAGGAACTCGATGCGTTCAAACGCATCTGCGAAGACGCATTCGGTCTCGACCCGCATTCGATGGAAGGCGTATACCGCTATCTGCAGGATTACGGCTATGACACCAATGCCGAGCAGATGACCGCGGTGTTCGCCGAACTCAGTCTTGATCGGCGCAAGATGCTGCTCGACCACATGATCGCCATCGCCGAGGCCGACCAGCAAATCGATGCCAACGAGATGCGCCTTTTGCAGCGGACGTCCGACATGCTGGGCTTTGATCTGAAGCCGGGGCATTGACGCCGGCGGTGCCGATCCAAGCTGACCGCTATTGCAGCGCGTCGGACACCACCTTGCGCATGAACTCGACGAACGGCTCGATCGTCGGTTTCTCCAGCATCAACGGGATTTCCGATCGACGCTTGATTTCCTGCGGCGTCAGCGCGCGTCGGAACCCTTCCTCATACCCTGTGCTGGCGAAATCCAGGGCGTTGACGATCGCGTCCGGGTTGAAGTCATGGGCGATGTTGGGGTCGGCCCACGTAACGGGCAGGCAGCCCGCAGCATAAGCCTCGACGACCTTTTCGGTGTAGTAGCCGGGATAGAGCGAGTTCTCGGGGCAGAGGTTGATCTGATAGTCCTTGAGGATTTGGTCTTTGTAGTATCCGCTGCTGTTGTGGTCCTTGATCGCGGGCTGGAATGCCGGGCCAAACCCATCCACCGGCATCACTCGGGACACCGCCTGCATCAACTCTTTTCTCGGGCTCTTGAGGTGGCTCGAGAAGATGGCCGCCTTTCTGTCTCGGGACAGCAGCCGATGTCCCGTTGGCTTTAAGACTGAATTGATGGAAACGAGCGAACTGATCCGCGTCGGGTTGCTCTGTTCTACGCCTTCACTCCTCCAATCCAGCGACTCCATCCAGAACGGAAGTCTGAAGTGGTTCGGATGTTTGCAGAAATCCATCGATATCGAATAGTCGGCTTGTAGCGCGTCATGTCGCGTGTTTTCGCACGTGTCATGCAGCGTCAGCGCACTTGTCGTGTCAGGCTGTCTGCCGGTGATCAGGCGTGCGACTCTTCCAAGCTTTGCAACGCGCCGGACGTTCCTGCGCTGTCGGTAAGGCCCGACAATGCACAGGTCGGCCTTGTTCGGCGCGCTCAGGACAACCTCGCCGCACAGCGCTCTCAGGACTGACATGGCGAGTCGTTGTTCGTAGCCTTCGTGCTGGCACTCAACTGAAACGCGAATCATCTTGGAACTAATTGATTTCATCAAATTCTTCGGTACGGCGCAGGGTTGGCACCATAGGAATCGGAGCAGCTTGCGCAACCGTGTCTGCGGTCTTGCCGTCCTTCAAACGCCGCGTTCGTGATTGACCGCCGCGCGCCAAACGCCTAGCGTCGTTCCGTTACCGGCAGTGCCGCCATCGGGTGGCCGGAACGGTGTCCGCAATGGCATCGACCCAACTCGGGGATGGTTTGCGGAACTGCCGCGCTGAGGGCGCGCCGCTTGCGGCGCGTCACCTGTTGGTGACCGCAAACCACGCCAACAGGACCTGACCGATGACACTCTTTCGCACAATCACCGCCTCAGCCTTTGCCCTTGCCGCATCGGCGCCTGCACTGGCGCATCCCGGCCATGTGGCCGAACAGGCCGGCCACAGCCATTGGCTGGCCTATGGCGCGGCCGCACTGGCCGTTGTGATAGGCCTTGGCGCGGCGTTGTTCGTCTGGCGCCGCGCGACCGGCCGCAGCCGCTGATGCTGCCGACGCCGCCTTCGGGCACACGTTACGGCGTCATGATCTGCGGCCATGGCAGCCGCAACAGGCATGCCGTCGATCAGTTCGCCAAGCTGGCCGAACGGCTGCGCGCGCGATTCGGCGACGTGCCGGTCGATTATGGCTATCTGGAGTTCGCCAATCCCGTGATCCACAAGGGGCTGGACGCACTGCGCGCCGCCGGCGCCAACCATATACTGGCGGTGCCCGGCATGTTGTTTGCCGCCGGGCACGCCAAGAACGACATCCCCTCGGTGCTCAATGCCTATGCCGCCGGCCAGGACGGCCTGACCGTTCAGTATGGCCGCGAACTGGGCATCGATCTGAAGATGATTCGCGCCGCCGGCGCGCGTATCGAAGAGGCGCTCGTCGCCCAGGGCTGGAAGAAGGGCGAGCCCCTGCACGACACCATGCTGGTCGTCGTCGGGCGTGGCTCGTCCGATCCGGACGCCAACTCCAATGTCGCCAAGGTGATGCGCATGCTGTGGGAGGGCATGGGCTTCGGCTGGGGCGAGACGGCGTATTCCGGTGTCACCTTCCCGCTGGTCAAGCCGGCGCTCGATCATGCGGCCAAGCTCGGCTACCGCCGCATCGTCGTCTTTCCCTATTTCCTGTTCACGGGCGTGCTCGTCAAACGCATCTACAGCCACACCGACGAGCTCGCCGCCGACCATCCCGACATCACGTTCATCAAGGCGGGCTATCTCAACGACCACGACCTGGTGATCGACACGCTGGCAGAGCGCGTCGTCGAGATCGTCGAGGGTGCCAACCTGATGAACTGCCAGATGTGCAAGTATCGCGCACAGGCGCTGGGGTTCGAGGATGAGGTCGGGCTGGTGCAGGCGAGCCATCACCATCATGTGGAAGGGGTCGGCGGCGCGCCGGTCAACTGTCCCTGCAAGGGCGATTGCGACGGTTCGTGCCGCGATGAAGCATTCTGCCGCCTGCACGGCATCGAATGGACGCCGGTGCACAGCCATGATCACCATCATGGCGACGGGCAGGACCATCGCCATGGCGAGGGACACGATCACCACCATCATCATCACCCCTATCCGCAGGCCGATCATCCATTGGGGCCGGCGACGCTGACGGCAGGCAAGAAGTGATCGCCTACATCCGCGAGCCGGAGGCGATCTATGCGCAATCCTTTGCCCAGATCGCCGATCTTGACGCTGTCAAATCTCTGGATGTCGCCGTGCGGCCGCTTGCGACGCGGATCATTCATGCCTGCGGTATGCCGGACATCGTCGATGACCTGCGTGCAAGCGACGGGCTGGCCGATGCGGCCGGCGCGGCGCTTTCGGGCGGCGCTGGCATCTATTGCGATGTCGACACGCTGCGCCACGGCATCATGGCGCGCCTGCTGCCTGAGAAAACGACAGTTCATTGTGCCGTCGCCGACCCGGCCGTTGCCGCACATGCGAACGCGCATGGCATGACGCGTTCCGCCGCGCAGATCGATCTTTGGGGCGAACGGCTCGAAGGGCAGATCGTGGTGATCGGCAATGCGCCGACCGCCCTGTTTCGCCTGCTTGAACTGCTCGATGCGGGCCGCGTCGGCAAGCCGGCGGTTGTGGTCGCCTTTCCGGTCGGCTTCGTCGGCGCCGCCGAGAGCAAGGCGGAACTGGTGCGCGATCCGCGCGGCCTGGCCTATGTCACATTGCTTGGCCGTCGTGGCGGCACGGCGATGGCACAGGCCGCCGTCAACGCGCTTGCGGGCGGGCTTGGCCGGTGAGTGCGATGGCAACGTCGGCATGGCTCGACGTGGTCGGGATCGGAGAGGACGGCATGGCTGGCCTGTCGCCG
>CAZSFA010000230.1:0-3753 GCA_964606055.1 uncultured Oceaniradius sp.
ATGCTACCAAGGCCGGCAAGGTTGACCGGCGCGAGTTCCTCGCTCTCGCCACGACATTCGGCGCCTCGACGGCCGTCGCATATTCGATGCTCGGCCTTGCCGCGCCCGGCCGCGCCGTGGCGCAGGAGGCCAAAAAGGGCGGCTTCGTGACCATCGCCATGGACGTGCGCGAACTCAAGGATCCGCGCACCTTCGACTGGTCGCAGATGGGCAATTGCGCCCGACAGTTCCTCGAGCCGCTGGTAAAGTACACCGACGAGTTCACATTCGAAGGCCGGTTGCTCGAAGGCTGGGAGATCAACGACGACGCAACGGTCTACACGCTTCGCGTGCGCCAGGGCGTGACCTGGAACAATGGCGACCCGTTCACGGCTGATGACGTCATCTTCAACATCAACCGCTGGTGCGAGCGTGATGTGGAAGGCAACTCGATGGCCGCCCGTTTCGGCCCGCTGATCGACGACGACACCAACAGGGCGCGCGAAGGCGCGATCGAGAAAGTCGATGACTTCACGATCCGGTTGAACCTGTCCTCGCCGGTGATTTCGCTGATAGCGGACATGTCGGACTATCCGGCCCTGATCGTGCATCCGTCCTACGCCGAGACCGGCGAGTTGGCCGACAATCCGATCGGCACTGGACCGTTCGAACTGGTCTCGTTCTCGGTCGGCGACCGCGCCGAATACCGCCGCCGCGAAAGCGGCGCTTGGTGGGGCGGTGAAGCGCATCTGGATGGCTTTGAGTTCGTCGATTACGGTCAGGATCAGTCGGCCACCATCTCGGCGTTCGAGTCGGGCGAGATCCACGGCAACTTCGAGTCGACCGGTGATTTCGTCGCTCTGTTTGAAAGCCTGGGCATGGTCACCTGGGAGGCAGTCACGGCTGCAACCGTGGTCGTGCGCACCAATGTCGACAACCCGCCCTATGACGACCAGCGGGTGCGCAAGGCGCTGCAGATGGCCGTCGATCCCGAAGTGGTGCTGCAATTGGGCATTTCCGGCCAGGGCGAGACCGCCGAGAACCACCACGTTGCGCCGTTCCACCCCGAGTACGCCGAACTGCCCAAGCAGGAGCGCGACATCGAAGGCGCACGTGCGCTGATGGAAGAAGCGGGCATGCTCGACTTCGAGCATGAGATCATTTCGATCGACGACGACTACCGCAAGAACACGACCGATGCCGTCGCCGCGCAGCTGCGTGAGGCGGGCTTCAACGTCAAGCGCACCGTGCTGCCGCCATCGACCTTCTGGAACGATTGGACGAAATACCCCTACTCGTCGACGAACTGGAACCACCGCCCGCTGGGCGTTCAGATCCTGGCGCTTGCCTATCGGACCGGCCAGGATTGGAACGAGACGGCGTTCTCCAACACCGAGTTCGACGAGAAGCTGACCCAGGCGCTCGCAATCGCCGACGCGGACAAGCGGCGCGAACTGATGGTTGACATCCAGACCATCCTGCAGGACTCGGGTGTCATCATCCAGTCCTATTGGCGTTCGCTGTTCCACCATTCGGTACCGGAACTGATGAACTACACCATGCATCCCTCCTACGAGTTGGAACTCCAGGACGTTTGGCTGGACGCTTGATCGTTCGGAGCCGACATCCGGTTGCGCCTGGCATCATGCCGGGCGCTCCTTTTTGGCGCGCCTCTGAAAAGGCGCGCCGTTGCGTTGAAATGGCCGCAGGCCAGGGGCGTTTGATTTGATTGCATTTATCATCAGGCGTTTGGCGGTGATGGTCCTGACCATGATCTGCCTGACGTTTGTCGTATTCTACTTGGTCAACCTCGAACCCAACCTGCGCAAACTCTCGATCAGCCAGACCAACATGCGCGCAACCGACGCGCAGATCGAAAGCTGGCTGGCCGGCAACGGCTATCGCGAGAACTTCTTCCTGCGCTACGGCCAATGGGTCGGCGTCGTTCAGAAGCAGCCCAACATCAACTCCGAAACCGGTGAAGCCGAACCGCGGTTCAGGTTCTGCGACGAGCCGGCGGAGGCGCGCTATTCGGGCGTTCTGCAAGGGGATTTCGGTTGTTCGACCCGGTTCCGGACGCAGGTGACGGAGAGGCTGGTACCGGCTATCCAGGCAACGGGATGGCTGATGTTCTACGTCATGCTGGTGATGGTGCCGTGCGCTCTGATCATCGGCGTGTTGGCCGGGATGCGCGAGGGTTCGCGCACCGACCGAAGTCTGTCGGTGGCCTCGATCGCCTCGACCGCGACGCCCGAGTATGTCTCGGGCATCATCTTCACCGTCATATTCGCCTCATGGCTCGGCATATTGAACGGGTCGGCCGCCACCGCGACCCGTGAGGGGATCACCTTCACCAACTTCACCCTGCCCGTCATGACCATGGCGATCTACGGCATGGGCTATATCGCCCGCATGACGCGGGCGTCGATGGCCGAGGTGATGACCGCGCAATATATCCGCACGGCGCGGCTCAAGGGGCTGACCTTCTCGTCCGTTGTCATCAAACACGCATTGCGCAACGCGCTGATCGCGCCCTTCACCGTCATCATGCTGCAGTTCCCGTGGCTGCTGACCGGCGTCGTCATCGTCGAGGCGATGTTCCGCTATCAGGGCTTCGGCTTCCTTTTGGTCGAGGCAGCGGGCAACAACGATATCGACCTGCTGCTCGCCTGCGCGCTCGTCTCTGTCGTCGTGGTGTTGATCACGCAGCTCTTGTCCGATGTCGGCTACGCCGTTCTCAATCCCAGAATCCGGGTGTCATAACGATCGCATGGAACCTTTGTCCGCCATAGAAATCGTCTTCGGCGTCGTTGGCCGGTTCTGGCCGGTCTGGCTGGCGCTCGCCATCGTCGGCACCCTTGGCTACCGCTATCGCGATCGGCTGGGACTGTTCGGGCAGTTGTTCAACAGCACGGTGGGCCTGGCCGGCCTGTTCTTCATCGGGTTCTGGGTTTTCACGGCGCTGTTTGCCGGCATCGTCGCGCCGTCCGATCCGCTGGCCGTGTTGCCCATCCTCAAGAACGCCGTGCCCGGATCGGTCGATGCGGCCACCGGCACCACCTACCTTCTGGGCGGCGACAATCTGGCGCGCGATGTGTTCAGTCGTGTCGTCCATGGCGCGCAGATCGTCCTGATCATCGCGCCGGCCGCCACGGCATTCGCGCTGATGGTCGGCATCACGCTGGGCCTGCCGGCGGGTTATCACGGCGGCCGGATCGACTCGGTGCTGTCGTTCCTGGCCAATCTGGTTCTGGCCTTCCCGGTGATCCTTTTGTTCTACCTGCTGGTCAGCCCGGGCGTACTGGAGACGCCGCTGCCCTACGCGATGGCCGGCCTTTTCTTCATCTTTCCGACGATCTTCTTCGTCATGCTGTTCTACACGCGCTACCAGTCGCAGCCGCAACTGATGTGGACGGCGATCGCGGCCATCGTCGCGGTCGGGACATGGGTGTGGATTTCGCTCGTGTCCAACGATTTTGTCGTGATGGCTCTCCGCAACAACGGGTTTGCGCCGCTCGGAAATCTGTTCGACCTGCCCATCTTCAAGATCATCTCGATCGAGCCGGGCCATCTGAACATCTTCGTTGCGGTGGTGTTCGCCTCCAGCCCCGGTGTGTTCCGCATCACGCGCGGTCTGGTGATGGACATCAAGACCCGCGACTACATCGCCGCCGGCGTCACGCGCGGCGAGGGGCCCTGGTACATGATGCTGTGGGAAGTGCTGCCCAATGCGCGCGGACCGCTGATCGTCGATGCCTGCCTGCGCATCGGCTA